>NZ_CP110679.1:1847500-2199014 GCF_026167525.1 Sphingomonas sp. M1-B02
GCGGTTCGCGGTCCTGGCGGGGCTCGCGATCGGGACGCGCGTCGCGCTGCTGGCGGGGCTGCTCGTCGCGCGGCTGCTCGTCGCGATTGCCTTCGGACTCGAAGCCGAAATCCTCGTCGTCGCCGTCGATATCGTTGCGCGGGAGGCGCTGCTGCGGCTGATTGGGGTTCGCTTCCTCGAAGCGCGAGCGGGTTTCGCTCAACACCCGAAAATAATGGTCGGCGAACTGGAGATAATATTCGGCGTTGACCCGATCGCCCTGCATCTGCGCGTCGCGGGCAAGGCTCTTATATTTTTCGAGCAACTGGGCGGCATTGCCGCGGGCGCGATTGTCGATGCGATTGCCATTGCCTTGATTGGCGTTGCCGCCACCGGGGCGCTGCTGACCACCACGACCGCGACGGCGGCCGTTATTAGCCTGACGATTGTTCATCAAGGTCTGTCTGTCCTGTCTACTTAAGCCGTCCGTCGATCCATCAATGGTCCCGGATGCAGTTTCAAATCGGGGAGCGCCGGTTACCGGCATTCCACCCGCCATGGCCGCCGGACTGCAGCGGCTCGCATGACATGGAGTAGGCCTTAGCCCTATATTTCAACGACTTGTTGAAAGTGCCTTGCCCCGGCCCGTTCTTAGCCCGTGCAGCATCAATCTCCAAGAGGAAATATTGGGACGTCTGCACATCCTTTCAAGTAAGGCGCACGACGCGGGGCCGACCGGCCAGGTCCGCATGCACCTGGGACGCCAGCCCCTGCGCGGCCGCCAGCGCCGAAACCGCCTCCGCCTGGGTCCAGCCGATCTCGAGAATCGCGCAGCCGCCCGGGGCGATCATTCGCGGCAGATCGGGGAGAATGCGGCGATAGTCGTCGAGCCCCCCTGCCCCCGCATATAAAGCCGAGGCGGGCTCATGCTCGCGGACTTCGGGGGGAAGCCGCTCCTCGGTGCCGATATAAGGCGGATTGGCGAGGATAAGGTCGAAACGCTTGGCGATCCCCGCGGCCCAGTCGCCGGCTCGAAATTGCACGCGATCGGCCATGCCGAGGCGATCGGCGTTCGCACGTGCATAAGAGAGTGCGTCTTCGGAAGCGTCGATGCCAAGGCCGCGGGCCTGCGGCCAATGATCGAGCGCGGCGAGCAGCAGCGTGCCGGGGCCGGTGCCGAGATCGAGGATCGTCGCCGGGGCGCAGCTTCCGAAATGGTCGATCGCGGCTTCGATCAGGGTTTCGCTGTCCGGCCGCGGGATCAGCGCGCCGGGGCCGACCATCAGGTCGATCGTCCAAAAGGCGCGGGTGCCGGTTATGTAGGCGATCGGCTCGTGGGCGAGGCGGCGCTGGAGGAGGGGGGCGAAGCCGTCCGGGGCGAGATCATCGAGGTGGCGGAGGAGGAGAGTTTCGCGGGAGACGCCTAGCGCGTGGGCCATGAGGAGTTCGGCGTCGAGGCGGGGGGTGGCTGAAGTTGGGGTGAGTTGGCGCGTCGCTTCCGCGAGGGCTGCCCTGATCTTGAGCCCCTCCCCTTCAGGGGAGGGCTTGGGGGTGGGGGATGTCTCACCGAGACTTTCGCCCGCGGATGGCCCCCACCCCAACCCCTCCCCTGAAGGGGAGGGGCTTTTCTCGTCCCTTTCACCCATCCAGCTGGGCCAGGCGATCGGCCTCGTCCTGCGCGATCAGCGCGCCGAGCAGTTCGTCCATCTCGCCCTCCAGGATTTCGGGCAGGCGATGCAGCGTCAGGTTGATGCGGTGATCGGTCACCCGCCCTTGCGGGTAATTATAGGTGCGGATCCGCTCCGAGCGATCGCCCGAGCCGACCATCGACTTGCGCGCCCCCGCCCGCTCGGCATGCAGCCGCTCGCGCTCCTGCTCGTAGAGGCGGGTGCGGAGCACCTTCATCGCCTTGGCCTTGTTCTTGTGCTGCGACTTCTCGTCCTGCTGGATCACCGTCAGCCCGGTCGGGATATGGACGATGCGCACCGCGCTGTCGGTAGTGTTGACCGATTGGCCGCCGGGCCCCGAGGAGCGATAGATGTCGATGCGCAGATCCTTGTCGTCGATCTTGATGTCGACTTCCTCGGCCTCGGGCAGCACCGCGACGGTGGCGGCGCTGGTGTGGATGCGGCCCTGGGTCTCGGTCGCGGGGACGCGCTGGACGCGGTGGACGCCGCTTTCGAACTTCAATCGGGCGAACACGCCCTTGCCCTCGACCGAGGCGATCGCTTCCTTGAAGCCGCCCGAATCGGAAGCCGAGGAGGAGATGAGCTCGACCCGCCACCCCTGCCCTTCGGCATATTTCTGGTACATGCGGAACAGGTCGGCCGCGAAAAGCGCCGCCTCGTCGCCGCCGGTGCCGGCGCGGATTTCGAGCATCGCCGCGCGCTCGTCGGCGGCGTCGCGGGGGAGCAGCGAGAGCGCGAGGTCGCGCTCGGCCTGGGGGATCGTCGCCTTGAGCGCCTCAATCTCCTCGCGCGCCATCTCGCGCAACTCGGCGTCACCATCGACGTCCATGCCGACCAGCACGTCATGCTCGGCGCGCAGCCGGCGCAGCTCGCCCGCGGCCTTGGCGACGGGTTCGAGCTCGGCATATTCCTTGGAGACCGTCACGAACTTCTCGCCGCTGAGGTCGCCGGTGGCCATCATCGCCTGAAGCTCGTCGCGCCGCGCCTCGATCGCGGCGATGCGGTCGGGGGGGATGTTCATATCCGTTCCCCTGCGAAGCCCGGTTCCCCTGCGAAGGCAGGGGCCCAGACTCGGCGCACTGCGCCGACGTGCACGCTACCGCGTGCGATTGAGTTGAAGGGCTGGGCCCCTGCCTTCGCAGGGGAACAAGGGGGCTTCACTGCTTGCCCGCCATGGTCTGCAGGAGCGCCTCTACGCGTTGCTGCTCGGGCGTTCCGGGTGCGGAGCGCGCATTGCCCTTGGCCCGATCACCCTCCCAGACGAGGCCGACGATCACCTTGGCATTCACCTTGGCCGCCTTGTCATAACGCTTCTTCGGCGAGCCCGTCGCGATCATCTCGGCGGAAAGCCCGCTGGCGCGAAATGCCTTGAGCGCGCGTGTGCCGAACGCAAGCGCGCGATCATCCTCTACTGCGACCACGACGTCCGGCTGATTGGCCAGCGGCTCCTCAATCAGCATCGCCAGCCGCTCGACGCCCGCGGCCCAGCCCACGCCCGGCGTCGCGGGCCCGCCGAGCGAGCCGATCAGCCCGTCATAGCGTCCGCCCGCGAGCACCGTCCCCTGCGCGCCGAGCCGATCGGTGACGAACTCGAACGCAGTGTGGCGATAATAGTCCAGCCCGCGCACCAGCCGGGCGTTGCGGGTCCACGCCACGCCGGCCGCATCGAGCCCGTCGGTCACCGCCTTGAAGAAGGCCGCGGCCTCCTCGGTCAGATAGGCGTCGATATCGGGCGCGCTGTCGGCGATCGGGCGGTCGCGCGGGTCCTTCGAATCGAGGATCCGCAGCGGGTTTTTCTCCAGCCGCGCGACGCTGTCCTCCGACAGATCTCCGCGATGCGCCTCGAAATGCGCGACCAGGGCCGCGCGCCAGGCGTCGCGCGTCGCGGCGTCGCCCAGCGTGTTGAGCTGGAGCGTCACGCCGTCGGCAATGCCCAGTTCGTGGAGCAACTGATCGGCCAGCACGAGCAGTTCGACATCGGCGGCGGGCTCGGCCGCGCCGATGATCTCGGCGTCGATCTGATGGAACTGGCGGAAGCGGCCCTTTTGCGGGCGCTCGTAGCGGAACACCGGGCCCGAGGTGACCAGCTTCATCGGGGCATGCTGCTGCCAGCCCTCGGTGATGAAGGCGCGGCAGATGCCGGCGGTGAATTCGGGGCGCAGCGTGATCGAATCGCCGCCGCGATCCTCGAACGTATACATCTCCTTCGAGACGACGTCCGAGGTCTCGCCCATGCTGCGCGCGAACACATTGGTCGCCTCGAAGATGGGGATGTCGACGCGCTGAAAGCAATAAAGCTTCCGCACGCGATCGAACGCTTCGAGAACGGCTGCGAAGCGCCGCTGCTCGTCGCCGAAAATGTCCTGGGTGCCCCGGATCCGCTTGGGGGTTTCGATACGTGCCATTGCGGGCGGGTTTCTAGGGCGTTGCGCGGCGTTGCGCCACTCCCCTTTCGCGACGCGCATACATCCTTGCAAACAAGGCCGACACATCTTGATACATTTCTAAGGTGGAACGGGCGCAACCGCCTGCGTATGAGCGAGTTAGGCATAGACCGCGTCGCTCCGGACGCCCTTAGCGGATCGAACTCTTGATATCGAACGAACCGACCAGCCTTCGCCGATCGGGCCCCGTGCTCATGGCCGTGGCATTGATTGTTAGCGCCTGCAGCAGCGGCGAGGCCGAGAAGAGCGGCGGACGCGGCCAGACCGGGCCCGCGCAGGTCGGGTTCGTCGTCGTGCAGCCCACCAGCGTGCCGGTCGTCACCGAGCTTTCGGGACGGGTGACCGCCTTCCAGATGTCCGAGGTGCGGCCGCAAGTGGCGGGGATCATCCGGGAACGCTTCTTCGAGGAAGGATCGATCGTCCAGGCGGGGCAGATGCTCTACCAGATCGATCCCAGCATCTATCAGGCGCAGGT
Organism: Sphingomonas sp. M1-B02; assembly: GCF_026167525.1. Classification (NCBI taxonomy): domain Bacteria; kingdom Pseudomonadati; phylum Pseudomonadota; class Alphaproteobacteria; order Sphingomonadales; family Sphingomonadaceae; genus Sphingomonas; species Sphingomonas sp. M1-B02. The sequence continues at coordinate 1,852,087 of NZ_CP110679.1, forward strand.
CTCCGAGGCGTCGGCGAACCTGCAGAGCGCGCGCGCCACCGCCCAGGCGGCGCAGGTGCGCGCCGAACGCTTCCGTCCGCTCGCGCAGATGCAAGCCGTCAGCGCGCAGGATTATACCGACGCGGCGGCCCAGGCCCGTCAGGCCCAGGCAGCGGTCGCGCAAAGCAACGCCCAGCTGCAGACCGCCCAGATCAACCTGCGCTTCACCAAGGTGCCTGCGCCGATCACCGGCCGCATCGGGCGATCCTTGTTCACCAAGGGCGCGCTGGTCACCACCAACCAGACCGAACCGCTTGCGGTCATCCAGCGGCTCGACCCGATATTCGTCGACATTCAGCAATCCTCGGCGGACCTGCTTTCGCTGCGCCGCGCGCTGGCGGCCGGCGGCAACGCTCCCACGACTGCCCCGGTGCGGCTGACGCTGGAGGACGGCAGCGATTACGGGCTCACCGGCACGGTCGAATTTTCGGAAGTGGTGGTGAGCGAGAATACCGGAACGGTGACACTGCGGGCGCGCTTCGCCAATCCGCAGGGGCTGCTGCTGCCGGGCATGTTCGTCCGCGCGGCGTTTGCGCAGGCGATCGATACGCAGGCGTTCCTGGTCCCCCAGGCGGGGCTTTCGCGCGATCCCAAGGGCAATGCGACGGTCTATGTCGTCGGCCCGGGCAACCGCGCGGTGGCCCGCACCGTGATCGCCACGCGCACGATCGGCCCGAACTGGGTGGTGACGCAGGGGCTGGCCGCGGGCGACAGGGTGATCGTCCAGGGCACCGCCAATCTGCGCCCCGACGCCGAACTCCGGCCGGTTCCCGTCACTACGCCGCAGCGGATCGAGGCGCCGAAGGGCGGCCAGAGCGCAACGGCCAAGGCCAAAGGCGGCTGATCCCGCATGTCGCGTATCTTCATCGATCGCCCGATCTTCGCCTGGGTGATCGCGATCATCGTAATGCTGAGTGGCTTGGGGGCGATCTATTCGCTTCCGATTGCGCAATATCCCGATGTCGCCCCGCCGCAGGTCAACGTTCGCGCCACCTATCCGGGCGCGTCGGCCGAGACGGTGCAGAACAGCGTCACCCAGGTGATCGAGCAGCAGCTCACCGGCATCGACGGCCTGCTCTATTTCAGCTCCTCTTCCTCCTCGCGCGGACAGGCGAGCATCAGCGTCACCTTCGAGAAGGGTACCGATCCCGATATCGCCCAGGTCCAGGTGCAGAACCAGGTCCAGCAAGCCTTGTCGCGGCTGCCGCAGCAGGTGCAGCAGCAAGGGCTGCGCGTCACCAAGTCGAACGCCGATTCGCTGCTGCTCGTCGGCGTCTATGACGAGACCGACCAGCGCACCAACCAGGACGTCTCCGACTGGATGGCGTCGAACATGCAGGACACGCTGGCGCGCGTGCCGGGGGTGGGCGACACCAACGTCTTCGGCGCGCCCTATGCGATGCGGATCTGGCTGAACCCGGACCGGCTGGCCAGCTATGCGCTGATGCCGGGCGACGTGATCACCGCGATCCAGAACCAGAATACCGAAGTGGCGGCGGGCGAAATCGGCGGCCAGCCGCAGCCCAGCGAGCAGATGCTCAATGCCACGGTCACCGCGCAATCGCGGATGCAGACCCCCGAGCAGTTCCGCAACATCATTCTCAAGACCGAAACCAGCGGCGCCAACGTGCTGCTCAGCGACGTCGCGCGCGTGGAGCTGGGAGCGGAAAGCTATAATGCGGTCAGCCGGGTCAATCGCCATCCCGGTGCCGGAATCTCGATCAGCCTGGCCCCCGGCGCGGACGCGCTGGAGACTGCCGAGCTGGTGAAGGCCGAAGTGGCCAAGATCGCCACCAGCTTCCCCCCGGGATTCAACTACGCCTACGCCAACGACACGACCGGATTCATCAAGCTTTCGATCGAGGAAGTGGTGAAGACGCTGATCGAGGCGATCATCCTGGTCGTGATCGTGATCTTCGTGTTCCTGCAGAGCTGGCGCGCGACGTTGATCCCGTTCATCGCGGTGCCGGTGGTGCTGCTGGGCACCTTCGCGGTCTTTTACGCGCTTGGCTTCTCGATCAACACGCTCACCCTGTTCGGGCTGGTGCTGGCGATCGGCATGCTCGTCGACGATGCCATCGTCGTGGTGGAGAATGTCGAGCGGCTGATGGAGGAGGATCCCGAACTCAGCCCGCGCGACGCCACGATCCAGTCGATGGAGCAGATCCAGTTCGCGCTGGTGGGAATCACGCTGGTGCTCGTCGCCGTCTTCTTGCCGATGGCCTTTTTCGGCGGATCGACGGGCGTGATCTACCGTCAATTCTCGGTGACGATCGTATCGTCGATGGTCCTGTCGGCGGGCGTTGCACTGATCCTGACGCCCGCGCTCACCTCTACCCTGCTCAAGCGCAAGCAGGACGAGAAAGAGAGCTTCATCAGCCGCCGCTTCCCGAAGGTGGGCCGCTTCTTCACGCGCGCCAGCGAGAAGTTCAACACCACCTTCGACCGGGGCGTCGATCGCTATGGCCGATCGGTCAGCTATGTCGTCGATCGCAAATGGATCTTCCTGCTGATCTACGCCGCGATCTGCCTGTTGCTCGTGCTGATGTTCGTGCGATTGCCCACCGGCTTCCTGCCGAGCGAGGACCAGGGCGCGGCCTCGGTCCAGTTCCGGCTGCCCGCCGGCGCCACCCAAAGCCGGACGCAGGAAGTCCAGCGCGCGATCGAACGCTATTTCACCGAGCAGGAGGGCAAGAATGTCGCCACGATGTTCACGGTCACCGGCGGCGGCGGGGGCGGCGGCGCGAGCGGGCAGAATACCGGCCAGGGCTTCCTCAACCTGACGGACTGGAGCCAGCGCAAGGGTTCGGAGAATGGCGCAGATGCGATCGTTGCGCGCGCATCGGGCGCGTTCCGCAACTTCCGCGATGCCCAGGTCTTCGCATTGGTGCCGCCGGCGATCCGCGGGCTGGGCCAATCGACCGGCTTCTCGATGCAGCTCCAGAACACCAGCGGGATGTCGCGCGAGGAATTCGCCGCGGCGCGCGAGAAGCTGCTCCAGCTTGCCGCGGGCGACCCGGCACTTACCGCCGTGCGCCTGACCGATCTGCCGGACGTCGCGACGCTCCAGGTCGACTTCGACCAGCAGAAGCTTGCAGCGCTCGGGCTGAGCCAGGGCGACGTCAATGCGACGTTGGCGACCGCCTGGGGCGGGCGCTACGTCAACGATTTCATCGATCGCGGCCGGGTGAAGCGAGTCTTCGTGCAGGGCGACGCGCAGTTCCGCGCCTCGCCCGACAATATCGGCGAATGGTTCGTGCGCAATCGCAACGGCCAGATGGCGCCGTTCACCTCTTTCGCGCAGACGAGCTGGTCGACCGCACCGACGACGCTCTCGCGCTTCCAGGGCGTCCCTTCGTTCGAGATCCAGGGCCAGGCGGCGCCGGGACAGAGTTCGGGCGAGGCGATGGACCGCATCCAGGCGCTGGCCGCGCAGATACCGGGCACGGCCGTTGCCTGGTCGGGGCTCTCTTATCAGGAGCGGCTCTCCTCGGGGCAGGCGCCCTTGCTTTACACCGTCTCGCTGATCGTCGTGTTCCTGTGCCTGGCGGCACTCTATGAAAGCTGGTCGATCCCGCTCGCGGTGCTGCTGGTCATCCCGCTCGGGCTGGTCGGGGCGATCTTCGCGGTGACGCTGCGGGGCCTGCAGAACGACGTCTATCTCCAGATCGGTCTGCTGACGACGATGGGGCTCGCCGCGAAGAATGCGATCCTGATGATCGAATTCGCCGAGCGTGCCGAAAAGGAAGGCAAGCGCGTTATCGACGCCGCGATCGAAGCCGCGCGGATCCGGCTGCGGCCGATCCTGATGACCAGCCTCGCCTTCATCTTCGGCGTACTGCCGCTGGCGATCTCGACCGGGGCGGGCGCGAACAGCCGGATCGCGATCGGCACCTCGGTGATCGGCGGCATGCTTACCGCGACGATCCTGGCGATCTTCTACATCCCCTTGTTCTTCGTGCTGGTGCGCCGCGGCGTGCGCGATGGATTGAAAGCGCTGCGCGATCGCCGCAGGCGCCCGGAGGCCACGGCATGAACCGGCTGATCCTGCTGCTGGCGGCAAGCGCGCTGAGCGGCTGCGCATCGATGGCGCCCAAATATGTCCAGCCCGCCGCGCCCGTGCCCCCTTCCTGGCCGGTCGGCGACGCCTATCTGGCGCAGAGCGAGGCGGCGCTGCCGGCGGTGACCTATCGCGACATCTTCCGTGACGCGCGGCTGCAGGCGCTGATCGAGCAGGCCCTGGTCAACAATCGCGATCTGCGGATCGCCGCTGCCAATATCCGGGCCGCGCGCGAGCAATATCGCATCCAGCGCGCGAATCGGCTTCCCCTGATCGGCGCGGGCGCGGGCGCGACCGTGACCGGCGGCGATCGCACCAGCGGCACGAGCGGCAACAACAGCGGGACCGGCACGGGCACAGGCACGGGCACGGGCACCGGCGCCGTCCCCAGCAATTCAGGCACCCGGACCAATTTCTCTGCCGATGTCGGCGTCACGGGCTTCGAACTCGATCTGTTCGGGCGCGTGGCGTCGCTGACCGAAGCCGAGCAGAACCGCTTTTTCGCGACCGAGGCGGGGGCACGGGCGACCAGGCTGACGCTGATCGGCGACATCGCCGACGCCTGGCTCAATCACGCCGCCGATGCGAGCCTGCTCAAGATCGCGGAAGACACCGCCACCAGCGCGCAGAGCAGCGTGCGGCTGACGCGTGCGCGGCTGGAGGGCGGCGTCGCGCCGCGCACCGACCTGCGCCAAGCCGAGCAGGTGCTCGAAGCCGCACGCGCCGATCTGGCCGAACAGCGCACCGCGCTGGCCCAGGATATCAACGCGCTGCAATTGCTGGTGGGGGCGACGATCGATCCGGCCACGCTGCCAGCATCAATCGAGCAGGCCGGCACGACCGTGGCCGAATTGCCGGCGGGGGTGGATTCGGGAGTGCTGCTGCGCCGGCCCGACGTCGTGCAGGCAGAATATCAGCTGCGTGCGGCGAATGCCGAGATCGGCGCGGCGCGCGCGGCCCTGTTCCCCCGGATCACGCTCACCGGGCTGCTGGGCCTGGCAAGCAATGCGTTGACCGGACTGTTCAGCGGCGGCGCCTTCGCCTGGTCGGGCGGCGCGGATCTGAACTATCCGATCTTCAGCGGTGGCGCGGCGCAGGCCAATGTGCGGCTGAGCCAGGCGCAGCGCGACGCCGCGGTGGCCAATTACGAGCGCGCGATCCAGATCGCCTTCCGCGAAGTCTCCGACGCGCTGGCGCGCCGCGGCACGATCGTCGAGCAGATCCGCGCGACCGCCGCGCAGACCGAGGCGGCGGCGGACACCTATCGGCTGACCGAGGCGCGCTATCGCGGCGGGATCGACACCTTCCTGAGCAGCCTCGATGCACAGCGCTCGCTTTATGCGGCGCAACGCTCGCTGGTGAATACGCAGTTGGTGCGGGCGAGCAATCTGGTGACCTTGTATCGCACGCTGGGTGGCGATTCACTCCTGCAGGCGACGCCGCAGGGACCCGTGCCGGTCAACGCGTCCGCAAACAATTAGCCGTCCTCCCGGCGAAAGCCGGGATCCAGGGTGGCGGAGGTCCGACCTGCTTGGCTCCGGGTCCCGGCTTTCGCCGGGATGACGCTAGGGTGGCTAAGCCAGCGCCGCGACGAAGGCGCGCGCGTTGGCCCCCACTTCATCCGCACTCAGCCCGACCTTGTAGAGCGCCGAGCCGAGCCCGAAGCCTGCGGCCCCGGCTTCGATCCAGGGACCCATATTGTCCGGCGCGATTCCGCCGACGGGAAGGATGCTGAGGTCCTTCGGCAAGACGGCGCGCATTGCCTTCAGGATCTGCGGGCTCGAACCCTCGGCCGGGAACAGCTTGAGCGCAGTGGCGCCAGCCTCGAGCGCGGCGAAGGCCTCGGTCGGCGTGGCGATGCCGGGGAGCGAGACCATGCCCGCCGCGGCGCTCGCGGCGATGACCTCGACATTGGCGTTGGGCGAGATGATCATCGTGCCGCCCGCCGCGCGGACCGCCTCGACGTCGGCGATACGCAGCACGGTGCCGGCGCCGATCACGGCCTTGCCGGCCAGCCGCTTCGCCAGCCTTGCGATGCTGTCGAGCGGATCGGGCGAGTTGAGCGGCACCTCGATCAAAGTGAAGCCGGCGTCGACCAGGGCGTCGCCGATCGCCTCGACCTCGTCGGGCCTTACCCCGCGCAGGATCGCGATCAGCGGGCAGGCGGCGAACGCGGAATCGAAGGTGATCTGGGTCATTGGTTTCGTATCTCGATAATGCCGGCCACGAAGGCGGACTGGCTGTCGACCAGCCGGGCCGAACGGCCCAGCGTCTCTATCGCCACCGAATATAGGGCGCCGAGCACGGGATCGGCAAGGATGTGGACGGTGTCGTGCCCCGTGGTCGCGAGCCGCGCGGCGACGTCGCTGCCGATCAGCAGCCCGCTGGCGTAGGACGCGGCGTCGGCATCGTCGCGCACCCCCAGCATCTTGGCCGCGCGGATGCCGAACAGCGACGCCGTCAGGTCGCGGCGCCTTGCCTCCTCCACGCCTTCTCGAAAAGCCGCGCCGGGCCTGACCTCGCCGCCGAGCTGGGCTGCGAGCAGGCCATGCTTGCGCAGCATCGCGAACAGCTCGCCGGTCATCGCGGTCGTGAAATCGGCCACCCTGCCCGCTTCCATTTCCACCCATTTGCAGTGGGTGCCGGGCTGGCAGAGCAGCGAATCGGGCGGGACCAGCCCGGCAGCGACGGCACCGAGCAACTGGACCTCCTCGCCGCGCATCACATCGGGCCGACCGCCGACCATCGTCGAGATGCCCGGCACGATCGCGGTGCGATCGTCGATCCACAGCAGGTTCGCGGCGAGGTCTGCGAGGCCGGCCGGTGCGGGCACATAGGGTGCGACCCGCCAGCCGACCGTCGAGCCCACCATCCCCGCCATCAGCATCGGCAGATCGCCGAACTGCGCGCGGATGCCCGCTGCGTCGCTCTCGAAATCCTCGACTGCGGTGACCCCACGATCGTCGCGCTCGGTGCGCACGACCTGGCCCTGATCGATCAGGAACACACGCCGATTGGTCGTCCCCCAATCGACCGCCAGGAAGCGCGTGGCCTTGCTCACCACCAGGTCGCGTAGAGCGCGATCAGGATCAGTACGATGATCACTGCCGCGATGTTGAAGCTGGTGGTGGTGCGGAACGATACGCCCTGCATCTGGATCCGGTTGCTGTCGGCATGCGCCGGGCGCGCCAGCGAGACGATCACCGCAAGCGCAAGGCTGGCGAAGAAGACGATCATCATCCGGTTCATGAACGGCACTGCGTTGAGCGCGGCGACGCCGCCCCAATCCGCCGGGAACCAGAAGACGAAGCTGAGCACCACCGACGCGACCGCACCGACGAGCGCACCCGCCTCGGTGGCGCGCGGCCAGAACAGGCCGAGCAGGAAGATGACGGTGATGCCCGGGGTCACGAAGCCGGAGAATTCCTGGATATATTGGAACGCCTGGTCGAGGCTGCCGAGCAGCGGGCGCGCGGTGAGGATCGCCGCGATCGTCGCGACGACGGCGGCAATCCGGCCGACGCGCACCAACTGCTTTTCATGCCCCGCCGTGAGGACGGCATCGCCGCTTGCATCGAGCGCCTGGCTCTCGACCCCCTTCATCTTGGCATAGAGATCGAGCGTGAAGATCGTCGCGATCGAATTGATCTTCGAAGCCATCGACGCGATGATCGCCGCGACCAACGCCGCGAAGACGAGGCCGAGCAGGCCGACCGGCAGCATCCGCATCATCGTCGGATAGGCCTGGTCGGGCTTGGCGAGATCGGGCGCGAGCAGCACCGCGGCGATGCCCGGGAGCACGATGATCACCGGCATCAGCAGCTTGAGGAAGGCGGCGAACACCACGCCCTTCTGCGCTTCGGACAGGTTCTTGGCGGCCAGCGCGCGCTGAATGATATATTGGTTGAAGCCCCAATAGCTGAGGTTGGCGATCCACATCCCGCCGATCAGCACCGAGAGGCCGGGCAGATCCTTGTAGAAGGGATTGTCCTGCGAGAGGATCATGTCGAACTTTTCGGGCAGTTCGGTGGTCAGCCGCGTAAAGCCGCCGAGCACGCCGGCGTCGCCGCCGATCTCGCTCAGCGTGAGATAGGAGATGACCAGCCCGCCGAACACCAGCAGCGTCACCTGGACGATGTCGGTCAGCGCCACCGCCTTGAGCCCGCCGCGCAGCTGATAGAGCAGCGCGAAGGCGCCGAGGCCGACCAAGGCAACGTCCTGGTTGACGCCGGCGACCTGGGTCACCGCAATCGAGCCGAGCCACAGGATCGAGGTCAGGTTCACGAAGATGTACAGCGCCAGCCAGAAGATCGCCATGACCGTGCGGATCGTCGGCCCGAACCTCTGCTCCAGGAACTGGGGCATGGTGTAGATTTCGTTCTTCAGGAAGATCGGCAGAAACCATTTGCCGACGATCAGCAGCGTGATTGCCGCCATCCACTCGTAGGAGGCGATGGCGAGGCCGATCGCATAGCCCGAGCCGGACATGCCGACGATCTGTTCGGCCGAGATGTTCGCGGCGATGAGCGAGGCGCCGATCGCCCACCAGGGCAGCGACTTGGACGCGAGGAAATAATCCGACGTATCCTTGGTGTGCCCGGCTTTGTCGCGACTGACATATTGCGCCAGGCCGAAGATGCCGATGGCGTAGAGGATCACCACGAAGAGATCGATATTCGACAGGCTCGTCATATTCCCGCTTCCTCCCTGCGAGGCATTGGCAGCTTCCCGCCGCGCTCTTCGCCTCTGGACGCTGCAGCTCCGCAGCGCGGGTTCATTTATCGTATATATGGACCTTGTCCAGCGCCGTCGCGTCGCTACGATGTCGGAAGAGGCAGCGAGCAGGGACCTGATATCGTTGCCGGGATCGATCAAGGGGGCTCGGAGGATGTCGACCAAATACCCGTCGCTCGGCGCGGACCATGCGCGACCGCAGCTTGGCCGCAACCTGACCTATGGCATGCTCGACAGCCTGGGCCGGGCAATCGTGACCGGGCGCTACGAGGCGGAGCCCTTCCCCACCGAGGCCGAGCTTGCCAAGCAGCATGGCGTGAGCCGATCGGTGACGCGCGAGGCGGTGAAGATGCTGACCGCCAAGGGCCTGCTGAGCGCGCGGCCACGCCAGGGCACGATCGTCCAGCCCGCCACCAGCTGGAACCTGTTCGACACCGATGTGCTGAGCTGGCTGCTGGAGCGGCAATTCTCGGTGGACCTGCTGCGCCAGTTCAACCAGCTGCGCGTGGCGATCGAGCCCGAGGCGGCGGCGCTGGCGGCGCGCGTGGCGACCGAAGCGGACCTGCAGCGGATAAGCGAAGGACTCGCGCGAATGGCCGACGCCGAACGCGGTGAAGATGATCCGCTCGACGCGGATATCGCCTTCCACGTGGCGATCCTGCGGGCATCGGGAAACCCTTTCTACGCACAGTTTCGCGACATGGTGGCGACCGCGCTGCGCACCTCGATCCGCTTCACCAACCGGCTGAAGGGCCGCACCGCGAACCTGGCCGACCATGCCGCGGTGCGCGACGCGATCGTTGCGCGCGATCCCGCTGCTGCACATGCGGCGATGCGCGCGCTCATCGGCGATGTGCTGGAACTGATCGAGCAGGTCGAAGCGGGCGAGCAGCACCTCCACCCAGCCAAATGAGTTGCCGGCAATGGTCGCACAGGGCGTCGAGACCAGCCGGTCTGGATCAGCTTGTGAAAAGATCATTTCTGCGCAATCCTGATGCATATCGTAGGGAGTCTTCGTAGCAATGTTGCACCAACTCGCATTGGCAATGATCCTCACCGCCACCGGGCCGACGCCTGCCGCGCAGGATCATGGAAACACGAAGGCCGCGCCGGTCGCGGCCGAGAAGAAGGTGTGCCGCCGTGCCGCCTCGACCGGATCGGTGATGGCGAAAGTCAGTTGCCGGACGAAGAGCGAATGGGACGCAATGTCCTCGCGCGGCCAGACGGACGCGCAGCGCACTTTGGAGCGCGACCGCGCCCTTGAGCATATCAGGAGCAGCCGGACATTGGGGAATTGACAGGACGGAGACGGGAAGCATGACGAAAATTGCAATCGCGGCGATCGCACTGAGCCTCGCGTCCACATCCGCTTTGGCGCAGACCGTCGATGTGGGGACGGTCAATTGGAGCAAGCTCCCCGCCCTGAAGGAACGCGAGGGCCGTCTCAACTATGCCGACCTCGCGACGAAGGTCGAGGGCATCCTGAAGCGCGGCTGCAAGATCCCGGGTCAGTCGGCCCGACGCTTCGACATCACCGTACCCTATGCGGCGCTGGTGGAGCCGAACGGCAAGGTCAGCCGTGTCGTCGTTTCCGACATGAAGTGCCCCGAACTCGAGGTACTGGTCGGCCATGCGGCCATCGCGCGGTCCGACGCCGGCGATTTCCTCCCGACGGGGGCGGACAAAGCCAGCTGGTATGGCGGCGCGATCAATTTCAACCTGCATTGAACGACCGCGAACGGAGGATCGCCAATCCTTTGGTCTTTTTGAGACCGGACGTCCGCGTGAGAGGTATATCTTAAAACTTTTCATGCACTTGATCCTGCATGCGCACGACAGCCCCCCCGACGTCGCCACGTCCCGCCCCCTGCACCGGTTGCCGTGACGGAGCCGGGCTGGATTTCGATTTCTCGATGGCGTTCCAGCCGATCATGGACGTGGTCGATCGCGTGCCCTTCGCCTACGAAGCGTTGGTGCGCGGCCCGAACGGCGAGGGCGCGGCCAGCGTGCTTGCGCAGGTCTCCGAGGCGAACCGCTACACGTTCGACCAGCAATGCCGGGTGAAGGCGATCGAGACCGCGGCAAGGGCCGGATTGATCGGCACGCAGGCGCGGCTATCCATAAACTTCCTGCCCAATGCGGTCTATTCGCCCGCCGCGTGCATCCAGTTGACGCTCAAGACCGCCAAGAAAGTTCGCTTCCCGACCGACCGGCTAATCTTCGAATTCACCGAGAATGAGGAAATGGTCGACCCCGACCATGTCGCCAACATCATCGCGACCTATCAGAAGATGGGCTTCGGAACCGCGCTCGATGATTTCGGCGCAGGGCATGCGGGGCTGAACCTGCTGGCGAAGTTCCAGCCCGACATCATCAAGCTGGACATGGACCTGATCCGCGGGCTCGACGCGAGCCTGCCGCGGCGGATGATCGTCGAAGGCGTGGTACGGATGTGCAACGCACTCGACGTCACGGTCATCGCCGAGGGCATTGAGACCGAAGGCGAACTCGAGGCCCTGCGGGCAATGGGGGTCCGCTATATCCAGGGTTTCTACTTCGCCAAGCCGGCCTTCGAAACACTGCCGGTGGTGACGATCCCGGCGCCGGACCTGCGACTGACCGCCTAGTCGGTCGCGCTCAGGCTGCGTCTTGCGTGCTGACATAGAGCGTCCCAACGCAATGTTCGGATGCCCAGGCAAGGCCTGCCGCCTCGGCATCTTCGAACGACGCATAGGGATCGCCATCGAGCAGAGATTCGGATTCGGCTTCCTCGCCCTCATCGCACTGGAGCAGGACCGACCCTTCGAGCCGGTGGCGGCCGTCCGCCTGCCGCAGGATCTTGATGCAGTCGCTGTCGGCCGGGGCGGCTTCGCCGGGGGGTAGCTTGACGATTTCCATGGATGCTCCGCACAAGTTGAAGCCGGACAACGCCCGAATGCGCCGTCCGGCTCCCTTCCCTAGCGCCGCGCGGGCGCGCCGCTGCTGAGCTTGTAGACCATCACGTTGCGATAGGTCTGGCCGGGCTCGAGCCGGGCCTCGGGGAAGCCCTTCTGGTTGATCGCGTCGGGGAAGATCTGCGGTTCCATCACGATCGCGTCGCCCTCGCGGTAGATCTTCTTCGCCTTGCCCCAGAAGGTTCCGTCGAGGAAATTGCCCGAATAGAATTGCAGTCCCGGCTGGTTCGACCAAAGCTCGAAGCTGCGTCCGGAGACCGGATCGGCGACCCGCGCCATCAGCTGGGTGCCGGCGATGACCTTCCTGCCGATGACCCAATTGTGATCGTAGCCGCGACCATAGACGATCTGCTGGTCGCTGGCGTCGCGCACCCGATCACCGATCGCGCGGGGCCGGCGGAAATCGAACACGGTGCCGGCGACCGGGCGCAGCTGGCCGGTCGGGATAAGCGTTGCATCGACCGGCGTGTAGGTCTCGGCCGGGATGGTCACGACATGCCCCATCGCACCGTTGGACGCGCCCTCGCCCGACAGGTTCCAATAGGCGTGGTTCGAGATGTTGACGATCGTCGTCTTGTCGGTGGTCGCCTTATACTCGATCGTGAGGTTGTTGCGCTCGTCGAGCGAATAGGTCGCGTCGACGGTGAGCGTGCCGGGATAGCCCTGATCGCCGTCGGGGCTGACATAGCGCAGCGTCACCGAGGCGGTGGGGCCGTTCCTGACCGAGACGACGTCCCACAGCACCTTGTCGAAGCCGACGGTTCCGCCGTGGAGGGCGTTGGTCTTGTCGTTGAGCGGGGTCTGATAGGTGCGCCCGCCGAGCTCGAAACGCCCGCCGGCGATGCGATTGGCGAAGCGGCCGACGGTGGCGCCGATGAAGTTGGGATGCTTCAGATAGTCGTCGATCGTGCTGTGACCGAGCGCGATATCCGCCTTCTTGCCGGCGCGATCGGGCATCACCAGCGACTGGATCGATGCGCCATACGCGATGATCGTGGTCGATACGCCGCGCGCGTTGGTCAGCGTGACCGCGGGGACGGCGCGGCCGTCGGGCAGCTTGCCGAAGGTCGAGCGCTTGGCGGTTGCGGCGTCTGCCGCGGAGGCAGCGAATGCCATGATGGCCAAGGCTCCCAGGGCTGCGATATTCTTCATATTCCTCTCCCTCTTTCTTATGTCGTCAGTGGCTGTCGCGCGGGATGCCCTTGGTCTGGGCGATCCGCTGATATTTGACCGCAGTTTCAAGCACCGCGCCAGTATCGAACTGGCCAACCAGATCGCGGTGAATTTCCTGCCAGGGGGTCTGCGATTCGGGGACATAGTCGATCGCGAGCGCCGCGCGGCGGCGTTCGATCTCGGCGGGCTCGACCAGCATATCGGCGGTGCGCTTGTTGAGATCGATGCGGATGCGATCGCCGGTCCGGACGATCGCGAGCCCACCCCCAACCGCCGCTTCGGGCGCGGCGTTGAGGATCGAGGGGCTGCCGCTGGTGCCCGACTGGCGTCCGTCGCCCAGGCAGGGGAGCGCGTGCACGCCCGCCTGGATCAGCGCGGTGGGCGGGCGCATGTTCACCACTTCGGCGCCGCCCGGATAGCCGACCGGGCCGGCGCCGCGCATGATCAGGATCGAATCGGTATCGATGCCGACCGCGGGATCGTCGATGCGACGGTGATAATCCTCGGGCCCGTCGAACACGACCGCGACGCCTTCGAACGCCTCGGGGTCGTCGGGATTGCTGAGATAGCGTGCGCGGAACTCGTCGGAGATCACGCTGAGCTTCATCACTGCATTGTCGAACAGATTGCCCGAGAGGACGGTGAGCCCCGCGGCGGTCTTCATCGGCGCGTCGAGCGGGAAGATGACGTCGGGATCCTCGCTCTCGGACGTCGCGACATTGTCGGCGACCGTCTTGCCGTTGACGGTGAGCGCGGTGCCGTCGATCAGCCCGGCGCGGAGCAATTGCCCCATCACCGCGGGGACCCCGCCGGCGCGATAGAAATCCTCGCCGAGATATTTGCCGGCGGGCTGGAGGTTGACCACCAGCGGGATATCCGAGCCATGCTCCTCCCAGTCGGCGAGGCTGAGCTCGACGCCGATGTGGCGGGCGATCGCGTTCAGGTGGATCGGCGCGTTGGTCGATCCGCCGATCGCGGAATTGACGCGGATCGCGTTCAGGAAGGCGGCGCGGGTCAGCACGTCGCTCGGCTTGCGGTCATTGAGCGTCATCTCGACGATCTGGAGCCCGGTGCGATAGGCATTCTCCTGCCGGTCGCGATAGGGCGCGGGGATCGCCGCCGAGCCGGGCAGCGACATGCCGAGCGCTTCGCACAGCGAGTTCATCGTCGTCGCGGTGCCCATCGTGTTGCACCAGCCGGTGGAAGGCGCCGAGGAAGCGACGAGCTTGAGGAAGCCCTGATAGTCGATCTCGCCCGCCGCGAGCATCTCGCGCGCTTTCCACACGATCGTGCCCGATCCGGTGCGCTCGCCCTTGAACCAGCCGTTGAGCATCGGCCCGACCGACAGCGCGATGGCGGGGATGTTCACGGTGGCGGCGGCCATCAGGCAGGCCGGCGTGGTCTTGTCGCAGCCGATCGTCAGCACGACGCCGTCCATCGGATAGCCGTAGATCGATTCGACCAGGCTCAGATAGCTGAGGTTGCGGTCGAGCCCCGCGGTGGGGCGCTTGCCGGTTTCCTGGATCGGATGGGTCGGGAATTCGAGCGCGATGCCGCCGGCGTCGCGAATGCCCTCGCGGACGCGATCGGCCAGCACGAGATGGTGGCGGTTGCACGGCACGAGATCGCTGCCCGTCTGGGCGATGCCGATGATCGGCCGACCCGACTGGATTTCCTCGAGGCTGATGCCGAAGTTCAGATAACGCTCGACATAGAGCGCGGTCATGTCGGGATTGGCGGGGTTATCGAACCAGGCACGCGATCTGAACTTCGGCCATTTGCCGTTCGAACCAATTTCCGCGTCGTTCATTCGTCTCTCCAAGGGCGTCGCGCCCGATCCAGCCCGCCATTGCGCGGGCGGTGCCAGCGGGGTTGATACCGCTACCGCCTGGCAATAGGAACCATATTATCGTATAAAAGAGAGAGGGCGCTTCATGGCAGTTTCGCGGATCCGGCTGGGGCTGGTGGGCATCGGGAAGATTGCGCGCGATCAGCATCTCCCCGCGCTTGCCGCGGACGACCGATTCGAACTGGTCGCCACAGCCAGCCGCAATGCACGGCTCGACGACGTGCCCGGCTATGGCGACGTGGCCGAGATGATCGCGGCGGTGCCCGATCTCGATGCGGTCTCGCTCTGCACCCCGCCCGACGGACGCTACGAGCAGGCGGCGGCGGCGATCGATGCCGGGCTGCACGTGATGCTGGAAAAGCCGCCCACAGCCACGCTCTCCGAGATTTTCGCGCTGGCCGAGCGGGCGCGGGACAAGGGCGTGGTGCTGTTCACCACCTGGCATTCGCGCGAGGCGGCGGGAGTCGATCCGGCGCGCGACTGGTTGCGCGACAAGCGCATCGACGCGGTGCGAATCGCGTGGCGCGAGGATATCCGCCGCTGGCATCCGGGGCAGGAATGGATCCTGGCGGCGGGCGGCTTCGGGGTTTTCGATCCCGGCATCAACGCGCTCTCGATCGCGACCAAGATATTGCCCGATCCGCTGCTGCTCGACAGCGCCTGGATGGACGTGCCCGAGGGCCGCGCCGCGCCGCTGGCGGCGGGAATGGCGATGCGCTCGGGCGCTGCGAAGGTCGAGGTGGCGCTCGATTTCCTGCAGACCGGGCCGCAGACCTGGGACATCGAGGTGGATACCGATGCGGGCATGCTGAAGCTCGGCATGGGCGGGAGCATCCTTCAGCTTCCAGGCGAAGCCGAGCGCAAGCAGCCGGACCGCGAATATCCGCGGCTCTATGCGCGCTTCGCTGAATTGGTGGCGCGGGGGGAAAGCGACGTCGATGTGCGGCCGCTGCAGATCGTCGCGGACGCTTTCATGCTGGCGGAACGGCGGGTGACCGAGGCTTTTGCGTTCTGAGGGGGGCTCCCCTACCCCCTTCATTCCGTCATCCCGGCGAAGGCCGGGTTCCAGGGTCACAGGCGACACGGCAGAGTAACTCTGGATCCCGGCCTTCGCCGGGATGACGGACAAGGTGGATGAAGCGCACCCGTCAATCGCGCGACGGATCGAAATCCGGTTTCGCCGCCCGGACATAGGCTTCCCACGCCTTGCGCGTCTGGAAGTCCGGGCTCTTGCTCCACGTCGCGCCCATATAATAGACGAACGGCTTGCCCGGCGTCTGGCGGACGAGGACCAGATGGTCGCTGCTGTCCTGCCCGACTCGCTCGATCGTCTTGGGATCAATCAGCAGCGCCAGGCCCATCACGCCCTGCTCGGCGTCGGCGGGGCCCCACCAGGTGAATATGCCGCGTGCCACGTCGGCGGTGAAGGTGCCGGGCTTGGCGCCGGCATGCGGCAGCCGGGCGAGGCCGATCGCCACCGTCAGCGGATCGGGCTTGTCGGACTGCAGGGTCGAGGTCATCCGCGTGAAGTTGGTGCCCATCGGCAGGCTGAAACGGCGCGTTTCCCAGACTTTCCGGACGACATCGACCGGCCAAGGGGCATAATCGACTTCGAAGCGGGCGACGTCGGGCCCGTTCTTCAGGATGCGGACGGCGCGATAGTTGCGCGAGGCCCAGAGCTTGTTGTCGTGCCAGATGCCGAGCCCGCCGGCGCCGCGCGCGGTGCCGACATTGTAGAAATCGAGTCCCTCGCCGTGAAAGCCATGCTGGTCGCCGGTCTGGAGCTGGCGCTCCATGAAGGGATAGCGGACATTCTTGCCCCAGGCGTCGATCCCGCTGCTCGACGGCGGTTCCTTCGTCTCGAGCGGGCGACCGTAGATGCGGTGCGCGGTGCGGTCATTCTCCCAGAGGAGATCGTCGTAGCGATAGGGCGCGACCACCACCGAGGCGCGCGGGGTCTTGTCGGCCGCTTCCGCCATCGGTTTGCGGTCCTGCCCGGGCGCGGCGCCGGGCAAAGCGGCGATCGCCAGCGACATGAGCAGAAAGGCCTTGCGCATCATTCTCTCCCGGTTGGCTTTGGCCAATGGCTATCGCGCGCCCCGGAGCTGCACAAGCGACTGTTGTTACCGGTTACCACATCGGTATGAATGGCGAAAATGCCGGAGAGGAACCCCATGACGCTGCGTATCGCCACAGCCCTGCTCCTGTCGGCATCGGGAGCATCGACGGCGCCCGCCGCCCCGCCCCAGTCGCACGCTGCGGCGCAGACCAGCCCTGCGATCGAGCAGGCGACCCGGCTGGCGCGATGGCAGCTCGCGCGGATGAACGATCCCAGCCTGATCGCGCGCGCCGGCGGCGAGACGCGCAACCCGCGGGCGTGGGAGCAGGCGGCATTCTGGGTGGGGATGACCGCCCTCGCCGATCATGGCGCGTCGCCCGATATCGCCAAGGCGATCCTCGACATGGGCCGCGCCAACGCATGGAAGCCGGCCGCTCGGCCCTATCACGCCGACGATCACGCGATCACGCAGAGCTATTTATGGGCGGCCCGGAATGGCGCGGGAACCGCGGCGCTGCGTCCGACCAAGGCGACGTTCGATCACGTCCTCGCCAATCCGCCGCGGGTGACGCTGGCCTTCACCGTGCCGCCCAAAGGCGGGTATAACGCCACCGAATGCCTAAAGCGCTGGTGCTGGTGCGACGCCTTGTTCATGGCCCCGCCGGCGATGCTCGAATTGTCGCGCCAGACCGGGGATCGCCGCTACCGCGACTATGCGATCCGCGAAACCTGGGCGACGGTCAACTTCCTCTACGATCCCGCCGAGCGCCTCTTCTACCGCGACAGCCGCTTCTTCGATCGGCGCGACGCCAAGGAGCGGAAGATGTTCTGGAGCCGGGGCAATGGCTGGGTGGTCGCCGGGCTGGCGCTGATGATCCCCAAGCTGCCCAAAAGCGATCCCGAGCGAGGCAAGCTGGAGGCGTTGTTCGTCGAGATGGCGGCCAAGGTGAAGGCGACGCAGAAGCCCGATGGCTATTGGGCGCCCTCGCTGCTGGCGCCGGAGGAGTCGCCGCCCGAATCGAGCGGGACGGGTTTCTTCACCTACGGCCTGGCCTGGGGGGTGAAGGCGGGGCTGCTGCCGCGCGCGGAATACGAGCCCGCGATCCGCAAGGGCTGGGCCGCACTCGAGCGGTCGATCCAGCCCGATGGGCGGCTCGGCTATGTCCAGCAGGTGAGCGACCAGCCCGAACATGTCCTGGCGACCGACACCCAATATTATGGCGTGGGCGCCTTCCTGCTCGCGGCGACCGCGGTGGCCGACCTGAAGCTCGATCGTTGATGCTGCGGTTCGCGCTGGCACTCTGCTGGTGCGTGCCGGCGGCGGCGCAGGAGGTGTCGGCGATCGATCGGGTGTGGGCCGGGCATCCGGTCGACTTCGCGCTGGTGGTGACCGAGGAGCGGATCTTCGTCGGCTATTACGACGCGGCCCGCCAGCTGAGCGTAGCCAGCCGGTCGCGCAAATCGGCCTGGTGGACCTATACTAGGCTGCCGAGCTGGACCGGCTGGGACAGCCACAACGCGATCGCGATGGCGGTGGACGCCGCGGGGCAACTCCACGTCGCGGCGAACATGCACAATGATCCGCTCGTCTATTTCCGCACGCGCACCGCCGGCGACGTGCGAACGCTGGAGCCCGCGCCGATGACCGGCGTCCGCGAGAGGAGCGTGACCTATCCGGTCTTTTTGAAGGATGCGGGCGGGCGGCTGATCTTCAAATATCGCGACGGCGGCAGCGGGCGGGGTGCGGAACTCTACAATGTGCTCGAAGGGGGGAAGTGGCGCCGATTGCTCGACACGCCGCTGGCCGATGGCGAGGGCAAGCGCAGCGCCTATTTCGTCGGACCGACCTTGGGCCCCGACGGCTATTTCCATCTCGCCTGGATGTGGCGCGACACCCCCGATGCGACGACCAACCACGACCTGTCCTACGCCCGCAGCCGCGATCTGGTGCGCTGGGAGCGGTCGGACGGGACGCCGCTGGCGCTGCCGATCCGGCTGGGGGACGCCGAGGTCGTCGATCCCGTGCCCGTGCGCTCGGGCATGATCAATAACAACAGCGTGGTGGGGTTCGACGGCGCGGGCCGGACGACGATCAGCTTCCACAAGTATGACTCGGCCGGGAATACGCAGGTCTATCTGGCGCGGCGAGAAGATCGCGGCTGGTGCGTGGTGCAGGCCAGCGACTGGACGGGGTTTCGCTGGGAGTTTGGCGGCAATGGCTCGCTCGACTTCCGGCTCCACGTCGGCGGCGCGGTGGCGGAGGGGAAGCTGCTGCGGGTGCCGGTGGTGCGCGACGGCGAGGCTTCGGACCTGCTGCTGGACGGTGTGACGCTGGCCCGGCTTGGGGAACGGGCGGTTGCGAGCGAGGCGGCACCGGCGGGGATGCAGCTGAACCGGGTCAACGACCCGTCCGGGATTGCGCTCACCTGGCTGACCTTGCCGCCGAACCGTGACTTGCCGCGCGAGAATGTGCCGGAGTCGAGCGTGCTGCGGCTCACCATTCCCAACTAACCGCCGTGAGGATCAGCACTCCACCTTGCGCTCGGTCGGCGTGTGCGGCTGGACGCAAGGGTGGGTCGGATAGCCCTCGAGGTCGAGCTCGGTCGCCTCGCGGATCACCTCCACCGAGTCCCCCGTGTCGCGCATCTCGTAGAGCTTGCCGAGCGCGAAGGTGAAGGGGCGGTGGAGGACCATCATCAGCCGGCCGTCGAACGCGCGGAACAGCATGCCGTGGCCGCTGTCGCGGCGGACCAGTGGCGCGAGCTGCTCCCAGGGCCCCTCGAGCTTGCCCGATTTCGAGCGGGCGATCGACTGGACATAGCCGCGCTCGCCATAGCTCGACCAGAGCATGACCAGGCTGCCGTTCGAGGTGCGATGGAATTCGGGGCCGTCGGTGACGAAGACGCTGGTGCCGTCGGGCTGGAGCTGGCCCTTCGCCCAGGGAGCCTCATTGGCACGGAACAGGATGCGCGGCTTGCCGATCGCGGCGAGATCGTCGTCTAGCGGAATCGCCTCGATCGTGCCCACCGTCGTCTGCAGCCATTCATGCGCATAGACCAGCCAGGGCTTGCCCGCGGGATCGACGTGGAGCGTGCCGTCCAGCGTCATCCGTTCCTTGGGCGCGATCGGCTCGCCGTTCCGCACGACGCGGTACGGGCCGTCGACCTTGTCGGCGACCGCCAGGATGGTGCCGCGGCGATAGAGCGGGCGCTTTCCGTTGGCCGGGAGCGGCATCGCCTCGTTGTGGAAGGTGGTGAAGAGGTACCATTTGCCCTTCCACGCATGGACCTCCGGCGCCCAGGAGCCCTCCTTCGCCCAAGTCCCCTCGGGCAGCGCGAAGACGACGCGCGGGCGGGTCCAATGCTTCAGATCCTTGCTGGTATAGACCATCGTGCCGAGGCGGCGATCGCCGCTCATCGCCGCCTGGTTGCGGGTGAAGAGATGGTAGGTCTTCGTCGTCTCGTCGGCGACGATGAAGGGGTCGTGGAGCTGCATCTGGGGGAGCAGCAACGGGGCTTCGGGCGGCGCGGGTTGGGCGGCGGCGGGAATGGCGAACAGCAGTGCCAGCGCCAGGAATATGATTCTGAACAACGCTCGTTCCTTTTCTCATCGTCATCCCCGCGAAGGCGGGGATCCAGGGTCACGGGCTGCGGTCTTTGTGGCTCTGGATCCCCCCCTTCGCGGGGATGACGGACGTTAGAGTGTCGTTTGACGCCCGGCTTCGATCTGCTCGAGCGACTTGCCTTCGTTGCGCGGGGCCCAGGCCACCCCAATCACCCCGCTGACGACCAGGAAGCCGGTGAGGATCCAGGCGAGGGTGGTGAAATCATAGGCCGCGAGCGTCGGCACCGCGAGGCTCCAGATGCCGAGTCCGACGCGGACCACCGCGAAGGTGAGCCCCTGCGCGGTCGAGCGGATCGCGGTGGGGAACATCTCCGCCGACCAGAGCTGGAAGAAGCTCTGCGCGCCGAAGCCGCCGGCCACGCCCATGATGATGACGTGGAGCACGACCACCTCCAGCTTGAAGCCGAAGATCGCGAGCAGCGCCATGCCGACGACGTGGAGCACCGCCGAAATGCCGAACAGCAGCCGCTGGTTGACCCGGTCCGACAGCGTCATGAAGATGCCGAGGATCGAGAACATGCCGATCAGGAAATAAGAGGCGGGCAGCATCGTCGCGGTCCAGGCCGGGAGATTGTTCTGCTCGATCAGATAGGGCGTGAAGAAGCCGTTATACCCCGCCCACAGGTTCCAGAAGCCGTACATCGAGGCGAGGAACAGCATCGAGCGCAGATAGAGCGGGCTGAACAATTCGCGCCAGCCGCGGCTGAGCGCCTGGCCGGCGCTGATCGCCTGCGCTTCCTCCCAGCGCTGCGATTCCTGCATCCGCGAGCGCAGGAAGGTCAGCGCGATCGCCAGCACCGCGAGATGCGCGAACAGCCAGCGGATGCCGGTGATTCCCCAGGGCTGGAGGAAATAGGCCGAGACCAGGACGACCACCGGGCCGAGATACCAGAGCAATTGCGCGACGCCCGAATGCGCGCCGCGCTTTTTGTCGGGCGCCTGCTCGGCGATCAGCGACCAGGATGCGGGGATGTCCGCGCCGACCGCGAGGCCGACGAGGACGAAGCCCAGCACGATCATCCACGGCGCCGAGGCGAAGACCAGGAAGGCCATGCCGAACGCGTAGAAGAGCATGTCGTACTGGTAGATCTTCTTGCGGCCGAACTTGTCGCACAGGATGCCGCCGATCAGCGCGCCGACCCCGGCGGAAATGGCGTTGGCGCTGAACGCGCCGATCAGGCCGATGAAGCCGTCCGACAGGCCGTATATCTCTTTCCACAATGCCAGCGCGACCGAGCCCGCGACGATGCTGCCGGCGTCGATATAGTTTGCGAGGCCGGCGAGGATCGTGTTGCGCCATTTGTGATCGGGGGCGGCGCTCATTTTAGACGTCCAGTCCAAGGCGATAGATGCGGTTTGCGTTGCGCGCCCACAGCGCGCGGCGCTCGTCTTCGCTGAAATCGGCGCTGATCTCGGCATAGGCATCGAGATGCCGGGCGAAGCTGCCGAAGAGCTTGTCCGTCGGGAAATCGCTCGCGAACATCGCGCGATCGGTGCCGAACAGGTCGATCGCCTCGCGGATATAGGGCCGCGCCTGATCCAGCGTCCAGGGGCGGTGGGTGAAGCCGAGCCCCGAAAGCTTGGTCGCAACGTTGGGGAGCGCGGCAAGCGCGGCCATGCCGCTGCGCCACTGCTCCCATTCGCCGGGGACCGCCATGCCGCTATGGTTGATGATGACCTGGGTCTCGGGATGACGCTCGATCAGTTTTGCCAGGCCGGGGAACTGGCCCGGATAGGCCTGGAGGTCGAAGCTCAGCCCATATTTGGCGAGCAGGCCGAAGCCCCTGCCCCATGCTTCGTCCTGGGTGACATCGCGGTGCGTGTAGCTTCGGCGCGGATCGGGATGCCAGTTGACGATGTGGCGGATGCCGCGGACGTTGGGATGCGCGGCATGCGCTTCGAGCAGCGCTTCCACATCTGGATCGTCGAGCGCGGCGAAGGCGACGATCGCATTGGGCATGCCGCGCGCGTCGGCCATGTCCTGCAGCCATTCGGTCTCGGCGAGCGTGGCGGAGGCTTCGGCGCCGGCATCGACATGGACGATCCCGCGCACGTCCCAGCCCGCGGCATCGGCGCGGTAGTCGTCGAGCAGATAGGTCTTGGCGATGGCCTCTACGCTGCCATTGGGGCCGTCGTCGGCGAAAGGCGGGGTAAGCCAGGGATAGGCGATGCGGTCGAGGTCCCACAGATGCACATGCGCATCGATGAAAGGCAGATCGCTTGCCATTCGGTCCCCTCGCCTTCTTATTTCGTCATCCCCGCGCAGGCGGGGATCCAGAGTCGCGGGCGACGTCCTCTGCCACCCTGGATCCCCGCCTGCGCGGGGATGACGCGTTGGTGGTTAGTAGGTCGTCCGCCCGCCCGACGTGTCGAAGGTCGAGGCAGTGGTGAAACTGCATTCCTCGCTCGCCATGAACAGGATCATCGCGGCGCTTTCCTCGGCCTCGCCCAGCCGGCCCATCGGGATTTTCGAGCGCATATAATCGACCTGGCTCGGCGGCAGCTGTTCGAGGATCGGGCTCTCGAAGGTCGCCGGCGTCAGCGCGTTGGCGATGATGCCCTTCCCCGCAAGCTCCTTGCCCAGCGACTTGGTGAGGCCGATCACCCCCGCCTTCGACGCCGAATAGGCCGAGGCGTTGGGATTGCCTTCCTTGCCCGCGACCGAGGCGACGTTGACGATGCGGCCATAGCCGTTGGCGAGCATCACCGGGATCACTTCGCGGCAGCAATAAAAGAGGCCGTTGAGGTTGATGTCGATCACGCGCTGCCAGCTCTCGAGCGGGAATTCGTGCACCGGCACGGTCGCGCCGGTGATTCCCGCTGAGTTGACCAGCACGTCGATCCGGCCGAGCGCCGCGGCGCTCTCCTTGGCGGCTGCCGCGACCGCCGCGGGATCGGCGACGTCGAGCGCCACGGTGTGCGTCGCGCCGATCTCGTCAGCCGCCTTGGCAAGCGCCTCGCCATTCATGTCCCACAAGGCGACCTTGCCGCCCTCGGCGATGAAGCGACGCGCCACCGCGAGGCCGAGCCCCCCGGTGCCGCCGGTGATGACCGCGGTGCGGCCCTCGAAACGACCGGTATAGACGGTCATTCGGCCACCCATGCGACGAAGTCCTGGCGCTGCTCGCCGAGCTTCTCGATGCCGAGCGTGACGACGTCGCCTGCCTTCAGATACCAGGGCTCGGGCTTCTGGCCGAGGCCGACGCCGGGGGGCGTGCCGGTGGTGATGATGTCACCGGGCTCGAGCACCATGAATTGCGAGAGATAGGCGATGATCTGCGCGACGGTGAAGATCATCGTCTTGGTCGAACCGTCCTGCTTGCGCTCGCCGTTCACGTCGAGCCACATCGTCAGGTTCTGCGGATCGCCCACTTCATCGGACGTGACCAGCCAGGGGCCGACCGGGCCGAAGGTCGGGAAGCCCTTGCCCTTGTCCCAGGTCGCGCCGCGCTCGGTCTGCCAGTGGCGCTCGGACACGTCGTCGACCACGCAATAGCCGGCGACATAAGAAAGCGCGT
Source organism: Sphingomonas sp. M1-B02 (assembly GCF_026167525.1). Taxonomy (NCBI): domain Bacteria; kingdom Pseudomonadati; phylum Pseudomonadota; class Alphaproteobacteria; order Sphingomonadales; family Sphingomonadaceae; genus Sphingomonas; species Sphingomonas sp. M1-B02. Next base: position 1,876,097 of record NZ_CP110679.1, read on the forward strand.
CGGCTTCCTCGACATAGGAGGCGCGCTTGCCGATGATCACGCCCAGCTCGACTTCCCAGTCGGTCTTCTTGGAATCCCTGGGGATCGTCACCGGATCGTTGGGCCCCTGGATGCAGGTCACCCACTTCTGGAACACCACCGGCTCCTCGGGGATCGGCAGGTTCGATTCGGCGGCGTGATCGGCATAGTTCAGTCCGATCGCGACGAACTGGCGGGTGCCGGTGACGCAGGCGCCGTAGCGCGGATTGCCTTCGACCTTGGGCAGCGACGCGGGGTCGATTGCGGCGAGCCTGGCAAGGCCCTCGGGCGAGATTTCGGCGGGGCCGAGATCGGCGATGATGCCGGACAGGTCGCGGATCGCGCCGTCGGCGTCGACCAGGCCGGGGCGTTCGCTGCCGACGGGTCCAAATCTGCAGAGTTTCATGGGGTCTGGTCTTCTCTCTGGATCAATGGGTGTAGGGACGGTGCATCGGCAGATCGCGGTTGAGCTCGACGCCGAAGCCGGGCTTGTCGAGCGCGCTGACCTTGAGCCGGCCCCCTTCGGGCACGGGCTCGCCGATCAATTGCGGGTGGAACATCGGCACCACTTCGGTCGGCCCCGGATGCATCATCAGGAATTCGGCGAAGGGCGAATTATGGCGGGTGATAACGAAGTGATAGCTGTAAACCGACGAGCCGTGCGGCACGACCATCTTGCCATGCGCATCGGCGAGCGCACTGATCTTGAGCAATTCGGTCACGCCGCCGCACCAGCCCACATCGGGCTGGATGATGTCGCAGCAGTCCATCTCGAGCAGCATGCGGAAGCCCCAGCGAGTCGCCTCATGCTCGCCGGTCGTGACCAATAGCCCCTTCGGCGCGTTGCGCTTCAATTCGGCATAGCCCCAATAATCGTCGGGGCTGATCGCCTCCTCGATCCATTTGAGGCCGCATTCGTTGTACGCGCGGTGCGCCAGGCGGGTGGCATATTCGACGTCGAGCGCCATCCAGCAATCGAGCATCAGCCAGAAATCGTCGCCGACCTTGCTGCGCATGTCGGCGAGCGTGGCGATATTCTTGTGCATCCCCTCCAGGCCCTCGGCGGGGCCGTGGTGGAGCGCCATCTTGCCGCCGATGAAGCCGAGTTCCTTGGCCACGTCGGGACGCGCGCCGGTCGCGTAGAATTGCAGCTCGTCGCGCACCGCGCCGCCGAGCATCTGATAGACCGGCTCGCCGCGCAGCTTGCCGAGCAGGTCCCACAAAGCGAGATCGACGCCTGAAATGGCGTTCACGACCAGGCCCTTGCGGCCATAATATTGGGTCGAGAAATACATCTGGTCCCAGATCTTCTCGACTTCGCGCGGATCGCGGCCCTCGAGGAAGCGGGCGAGATGCTTTTCGACGATGAAGCAGGCCGGCTCGCCGCCGGTGGTCACCGCGAAGCCGATCGTGCCGTCCTCGGCCTCGATCTCGACCACCAAGGTGCCGAGCACGTTGATGCCGAAGCTCTGGCGCGACTGGCGATAGTCGGGATATTTGGACATCGGCGTCGCGATATGATCGTCGATCCAGTGGTCGCCGCCCTGATCGTGATAATCGGCCCCGCCGCCCCGTACGGTGAAGGCCCGCACATGCTTGATCCGCGAAAGTCCCGCTGAAGCCACGCTGCTGATCTCCTAAGGGGCCGCGCGTACCAGATGTGCGACCCACGTTCGACTATGTGAAAATTCTGGCGCAGCGCATACCATCATGTGATATGCGCGCGTCCGACACTGATGTTGGTGGGATTTGGAGCCTTCAAGCTCCCGCACTGCAAGCCCCTCCCGATGCTTTACTTTCTCACTTTATGGGATAGGATGTTATGAGATGAGACGCGACACGTCAAACGCTGAATCGGAAATCCCGGACGCGCCGGCCCCGAAAGTCACGGGCAGCCAGACGCTGGTCCGCGGGCTCGACATGCTCGACAAGGTGATCGACGGCCCGGTCAAGCTGGCCGAACTCTCGGCGCGAATGAGCCTGACGCGTTCGACCACGCACCGGCTGGCCAACGCGCTGATCGACCGCGGCTTCCTCACTTATCTGCCGCGCGACGGCTATCAGCTCGGTCCCAAGCTCATCCAGCTCGGCTTCCTGGCGCAGAGCCAGGCCGACATCGTCCAGATCGCCCGCCCGCGGATGGAGGATCTCGCCGCCCGCACCGAGGATACGGTCCACCTGGGCCGGATGGACGGCGATCTGGCGCTCTATCTCGACAAGATCCCCGGGCGCCGCCGCGTCGAGATTTCGAGCCGGATCGGCGATCGCCAGCCGCTCACCTCGACCGGGCTCGGCAAGGCGCTCCTGGTCGATGCGAGCGAAGCCGAATGGGAGCGGCTGTTCGTCGCCGACCAGTCGCACGGCGCGCCGCGCGCCGATCGCACGATCTGGTTCGATCGGATGCGCGGCTATGCCGACCAGGGCCACGCCTTCGATCTCGAGGAGAATGAGGATCTGATCCGCTGCGTCGCCGCGCCGGTGCGCGACGTATCGGGCAAGATCGTCGCCGCGATCAGCGTGTCGAGCGCGGCGCAATATATGGACGACGATCGCATGTCCGAGCTCAGCAGCGAGGTCCGCGAGACCGCGCAGAAGATCAGCACCGATCTGGGCTGGAGCCCCGACGTGCGGGGCCCGCGACGCCTGCGCAGATAGTTTCCAAGGAGAGCCTGTAGTGAAGTTGTTGGAAGGCAAGACCGTGCTCGTCACGGGCGCATCGACGGGGATCGGCCGCGCCGCGGCGATCGGCGCGGCACAGGCCGGCGCCGATGTCGCGATCAACTATCACAGCCGCGATGCCGATGCCGAGGCCTGCGTCGCCGCGATCGAGGCGGCCGGGCAGCGCGGCATCGCGGTGAAGGGCGACGTCGCCGATCCGGCGACCGCGGCCGATTTCGTCGCGAAGGCGGTCGAGGCGTTCGGCAAGGTCGACGTGATGGTTTCGAACGCCGGCATCTGCCCCTTCCATAGCTTCCTCGACATGCCCGTCGAGGTGGTCGACCGGACGGTGCAGGTGAACCTGCTCGGCGGCTATTATATGTGCCAGGCAGCGGCGCGGCAGATGGTGGCGCAGGGGAATGGCGGCGCGATCGTCGCGGTCTCCTCGATCTCGGCCCTGGTCGGCGGCGAATTCCAGACGCACTACACCCCCACCAAGGCAGGGCTCCATTCGCTGATGCAGTCGGCGGCGATCGCGCTCGGCAAGCACGGCATCCGCTGCAATTCGGTGCTGCCCGGCACGATCCTCACCGAGATCAACAAGGACGATCTCGCCGACGCGGCGAAGCGCGAATATATGGAAAAGCGCATCCCGCTCGGCCGGCTGGGCGAGGCCGAGGATCTGGCGGGGCCGATCGTCTTCCTGGCGTCCGACATGGCCGCCTATGTCACCGGCGCGGCATTGCTGGTCGACGGCGGCGCGTTCGTGAACCTGCAATGAGGGCGCTGCTGGCCGTCACTGCAAGCCTGCTCGCCGTCGCCGCGCCCGCGCTGGCCCAGACCCCCGCACCGTCGCGCATCTTCATCGCCAGCGATTCGACAGCGGCGGATTATGCGCCTGGCCGCTATCCGCAGATGGGCTGGGGGATGATGCTCAAATGCGGGCTCGCGCCCGGCGTCGAGATCGTCAACCGTGCACGCGGCGGGCGCAGCACCCGCACCTTCATCGCCGAAGGACTGTGGGACGCGCTGCTCAAGGACGTGCGCGCCGGCGACACGGTGCTCATCCAGTTCGGGCACAACGATGCCAGCGTCTCGCGCCCCGAACGCTATGCCCCCGCGGCGACCGCCTATCGCGACAATCTGCTGCGGATGATCTGGGAGACGCGCGGCAAGGGTGCGTTCCCGGTCCTCGTGACCCCGCCGGCGCGGCGCTCGTTCGACGGCACCCGCGTGAAGGCCGATTTCGCCGAATATTCGCAAGTGATGCGCGATCTCGTGTTCACCACCGCGACACCGATGATCGACCTGGAGGCGCGCTCGCGCGACTGGGTCGGGCAAGCGGGAGTCGAGGGCTCGCGCAAATATTTCCTCCATTACCGCCCGGCGGACAAGGTCGCCGCCTTCCCGGAGGGAATCGCCGACGATACCCATTTCAGCGAACTCGGCGCGCGCGGGGTGGCGAACCTCGTTGCGCAGGAACTGAAGGGGCTGAAAGTGCCGGTGGCGGAACAGGTCCTCGCCGAACGGCCCGATCTCACGCGCAGCAGGCCGCTGGGCAGCGCCGCCTGCCGCTGAACCGGTGGTCTGCTAAATCGCTGAACTGACACCGGTTTCCGCAACGTGCGCGCGCCTGCCCGCGCGCGACTGTGGCCCTATTCCCACATTGCTCGGACAATAGCGAAAATGGGGATTGGCGACACCTTCATGTTGAGTCATATATTGGGAAATAAGAACAAGAATTGAGATTGGTCAGCACGCAAAGTGCGACCGGGCACTGGCAATGGAGGGGATCCCATGATGAGCAAGCAAAGCAGGCACGCGTCTTTGTTCCGGAGTTTCGGCGTGTCCGGAGCGGCGCTGGCCGCCTCGATCGCCTGGGTATCCCCCGCTTTTTCGCAGACTGCGCCGAGCGGCGATTCGACCGCGCAGGAAAACAGCGCGACACCGGTTTCCACGCAGGACGAGGAGATCCTCGTCCAGGGCTTCCGCGCCTCGCTCAACACTGCGCTCAACCTCAAGCGCGAAGAGACCGCCGCGGTCGACAGCATCGTCGCCGAGGATATCGGCAAGTTCCCCGACAGCAACCTCGCCGAATCGATGCAGCGCATCCCGGGCGTCTCGCTCTCGCGCGGCGACGGCGGCGAGGGCCGCAACATCTCGGTCCGCGGCCTGGGCGCCGGCTTTACCCGCGTCCGCATCAACGGGATGGAAGGCACGTCGCAGACCGGCTCGTCCGACATTTACGGCGCGGGCAATTCGGGCCGCAGCTTCGATTTCAACGTCTTCCCTTCGGAAATCTTCTCGTCGCTCGCGGTGCGCAAGACGCCGTCGGCCGATGTCGAGGAAGGCTCGCTGGGCGCGACCGTCGATCTGAAGGCGCCCCACCCGCTCGATTTCGACAAGGATTTCGTGCTGAGCGCCACCGGGCGCGGCGTCTATAACCAGGTCAGCAAGAAGCTCGATCCGCGTGCGTCGGTGATCGTTTCGAAGAAGTTCGCCGACGGCACCTTCGGCATCCTCGGCTCGTTCGCCTATCAGAAGCGCCACCTGCGCGAGGCAGGCTATTCGGCGGTCGACATCCTGTCCTCCACGCTGGGCGGCAACCAGATCGGCACCGGCGCCGCCGCGCAGCCCTTCTGCACGCCGATCGGCTACACGCCCGTGAGCCCCTCGCCGGTGACCTTCGCCGGCCGCGGCACCACCGCGACGATGTGCAGCACCGGCAATCCGCGCACCGGCACGGTCGCTGCGTACAACACGATCATGGCGCTGCGTGACCCCGACTTTGCGAACACGCCGGGCAGCGGCGCCTTCTTCCCGCGCATCCCCCGCTACGTGAACTCCGAACAGGATACCGAGCGGCTGGGCGGCACGCTGAGCGTGCAGTGGAAGCCGACCGAGGATACCGACATCTCGATCGACGGCCTCTATTCGCGGCTCAACGTCGAGCGCCGCGACAATTATATCGCCGGCCTCTCCTTCGCGCGCAGCATCACCAACAACGGCCAGCCGATGGTCTCGGTGCGCGATATCGAATTCGATGCGAACGGCTCGCTGCGATATGGCCTGTTCGACGGCGTCGACGTGCGCTCGGAAGGCCTCGTCGACACCTATGTCTCGACCTTCAAGCAGGCGAACCTCAACTTCCGGCATCGCTTCTCGGACAGCTTCGAGATCACCGCCTTCGCCGGTATTTCGAGCTCGCTGTGGGACGGCAAGGAGCGGCTGCAGACCTTCATCGACGCGATCGACGTGGACAATTTCACGATCGATTTCCGCGATGGCGGCAACAATCCCAAGATCGGCTTCGGCTTCGACGTCGCGAACCCGGCCAACTTCTCCTATGCGCCCAGCCCCGATGGCGGCTTCACCTTCCTTGGCGGTTTCAGCACCCAGGGCAAGCCGTCGATGAACAAGACCGAGAACAAGACCTTCGAGCTCAACACCGCCTGGGACGTGACCCCCGGCTTCAAGGTGAAGGTCGGCGGGCAGTTCCGCGAGAGCGACTATCGCGCCCGCGGCGCGACTCAATATACCGGCCAGAATGTGACGCGGGCGCTCCCCGCCGGCACCACGCTCGCCAGCATCACCCGCCAGATTACCGGAGTCGACGAGATTTTCGGCACCGGCGCACCCGCGAGCTGGACCGCGATCGATCCGGACAAATGGCGGGCGACCTTCGGCTTCCCCGATAATTTCGACTTCTGCACCACGCCGGAGTGCGGCGTCGGCACCGCGCAGATCCGCGAGCGGGTGAAGAGCGGCTATCTGATGGTCAATTTCGACACGTCGGAGACGATGGGGATCACGATCCGCGGCGATGCCGGGGTGCGTTTCGTCCAGACCGATCAGCGCGCAGTCGGCTATCTGACCCGCGCACTCGCCACCAGCCCGACGGGGGTGACCGCGACCGCCAACGTGGTCGATCGCACCTATGAGGACTGGCTGCCGTCGATCAACGTCGTGGGCGAGATCACGCCGAGCCTGCTGGTCCGCGCCTCGGCGGCGAGCGTGATGTCGCGCCCCGAATTCGGTCCCTTGATCCCGAGCTCGGCGTCGATCACCGCGACCACGCGCAATGCGAGCACCAACAATCCGTTCCTCGATCCCATCCGGGCCAATACGATCGACCTGGCGCTCGAATGGTATTTCCAGCCGGGATCCTTGCTGTCGGTCGCCTATTTCTACAAGGATATCAAATCCTTCATCCAGACGGCGTCGGCCCAGATTCCGTTCAACCAGCTCGGCCTGCCCGATGCCCTGCTCGCCGGCACCAACACCTCGCCGAGCGAGATCTTCACCGTCCGCCAGCCGCTCAATACGCCGGGCGGCCCGCTGAAGGGCTATGAGGTCAATGCGCAGATCCAGTTCCGCTTCCTGCCGGGCTTCCTCGGCAATTTCGGTGCACTGGCGAACTACACCCACGTCACCTCCGAAATCGACTATTTCGTCGGCGCGGCCGGGGCGACCTTCACTTCGGACCTGATCGACCTGTCGAAGAATTCGGCAAGCGGCACGCTCTATTATGAGGACGATCGCTTCAGCATCCGGGGCACCGCCAGCTATCGCGATCGCTATACCCGCGCGATCATCGGCGCCAACGGCAGCGACATCCGCGCGAATGCGCCCAACACCTTCGTCGACGCATCGGCCTCCTACAACCTGACCAAGAACATCAAGCTGATCCTGGAGGCGCAGAACCTGACCGACGCGCGCAACACGCTCTATATCGACAGCGTCCGCGAAGACACGTTGTTCGAAACGCGCATCGGCCGTACCTTCACCTTCGGCGCGAACTTCCAGTTCTAGCCGAGCCTCATTTGCGGGCCGCCGTCCGGTCGGCGGCCCGCATCCTATCTGCGGAGACCCGATGAAACTGCATTTGAGCATCCTGGCGGCCGCGCTTGCCTTCGCCAGCCCCGCCCTCGCGCAGGAGGCCCCCTCCGCCACCCTCACGATCCGCGCCGACACGCCGGGCGCCAAGATCGACAAGCGGATCTTCGGCCAGTTCGCCGAGCATCTCGGTACCGGCATCTATGGTGGCATCTGGGTGGGCAGCAATTCGAAGATCCCCAACACCCGCGGCTATCGCAACGATGTCGTCGCGGCGCTTAAGGCGCTGCAGGTGCCGGTGGTGCGCTGGCCGGGCGGCTGCTTCGCCGACGAATATCATTGGCGCGAAGGCGTGGGCCCCCGCGCAAAGCGCCCGACCAAGATCAACACCCACTGGGGCGGCGTCACCGAGGACAACCGCTTCGGCACGCATGAATTCATGGACTTCGCCGAGCTGATCGGCGCCGAGGCCTATGTCTCGGGCAATGTCGGCAATGGCAGCCCGCAGGAAATGGCCGAGTGGGTCGAATATATGACCGCGCCCGCCGGCACGCTCGCCAACGAACGCGCCAAGAATGGCCGCAAGACGCCGTGGAAGCTCCCTTATTTCGGGCTCGGCAACGAGCTGTGGGGCTGCGGCGGGCAGATGCGCGCCGAATATGCCGCCGACCTCACCCGGCGCTACGCGACCTTCGTGAAGGTGCCAGAGGGCACCAAGACCTGGAAGATCGCCAGCGGCGCCAATTCGGTCGACTATGATTGGACCGAAGTGATGATGCGCGAGGCCGGGCGCTTCGTCGACGGCATCGGCGTGCATTATTATACCGTCCCCGGCAGCTGGCAGAAAAAGGGCCCGGCGACCGGCTTCAGCGAAGAGGACTATGCCCGCACCATCTCCAAGACGCTGCTGATGGAGGAATTGGTCACCAAGCATTCGGCGATCATGGACAAATATGATCCGGCCAAGCGCGTGAACCTGGCGGTGGACGAATGGGGCACCTGGTACGATGTCGAGCCCGGCACGAACCCCGGCTTTCTCTACCAGCAGAATACGGTTCGCGACGCGGTGGTGACCGCGCTCAACATCAACATCTTCACCCATCATGCCGATCGCGTGCGGATGACCAACATCGCCCAGATGGTGAACGTCCTCCAGGCGATGATCCTGACCGACGGGCCGCGGATGGTGCTGACGCCGACCTACCATGTCTTCGAGATGTACCGGCCCTTCCAGGACGCGACGATGCTGCCGATCACGCTCAAATCGCCCTGGTACAACAAGGAGCAGTGGACGATGCCGTCGGTCAGCGCGACCGCGGCGCGCGACGCGGCGGGGGCGGTGCATGTCGCTCTGGTCAATGTCGATCCCAATCGACCCGCGAGCATCAGCGCCGCGCTGACCGGGGTGAACGCCGCGTCGGTTCAGGGTCGCATCCTGACTGGGGCGATCGGCGCGCATAACAGCTTCGACGCGCCCGAGACGGTGAAGCCGGTCGCCTTCGGTGGCGCGAGCCTCGCCGGCGGCACGCTGACCGCGACCTTGCCGCCGGCTTCGGTGGTGGTGCTCACGCTCCGCTAAGCGCGCTTGCAAAACAAGGCAGCGGGCCGCGATCGACGATCGCGGCCCGTTTTGTTTGGAGAAATAATCCCGAAATGTGTTTCGTCGTATCATTAGTTGGGACGGGATTGACTCCGGGCCGCGGCAGGAGCAGCGTAAGAAAAAGCGTAGGGAGAGTGACATGCTGGCAGCCATCATCATCGCATCGACGAGTCCGCTGGTCGCGCAAGCCGCGCCGATCCAGGCGGGACGGCAGGTCGAGCGGCTCGACCGCGGGCTGACCGCGATCCCGGCGATCGACGGCGGCGGCATCCATGTCTCGTGGCGGTTGCTGGCCAGCGACGCCAAGGGCACGCGCTTCACCCTCTATCGCGACGGCAAGGCGATCGCGAAGGTCAGCGGCAGCGGCGCGACCAGCGTCCACGACAAGGACGGCACCGCCGCCTCGCGCTATGCGATCGCCACCGGCAACGGCCGCGCCGGCGCGCAGGTCGCGGTTTGGAGCGGCGGCTATCTGGGCATCCCGCTGGACAAGCCCGCCGATCGCAAGAGCCCCGACGGCGAGACCTACAGCTATTCCGCCAACGACGCCGCGGTCGGCGATCTCGACGGCGACGGCCGTTACGAGCTGATCGTCAAATGGTATCCCTCGATCGCCAAGGACAATGCCTTTTCGGGCTGGAGCGGCGAGACGCTGATCGACGCCTACACGCTGGAAGGCAAGAAGCTGTGGCGGATCGACATGGGCCCCAACATCCGCTCGGGCGCGCATTATACCCAGTTCATGGTCTATGACCTCGACGGCGACGGCCGCGCCGAAGTATCGATGAAGACCGGCGACGGCACGATCGACGGCGCCGGGCGCGCGATCGGCGACGCCAACGCTCGCTGGGCCAGCAGCGAGGGCGAAGTCGACATCTCCGACCGCACCGGATCGAAGGAGCTTCCCGACGGCCGCCGCGTCTCCGAGCTCAAGGGCCGCATCCTCAAGGGCCCCGAATATCTGACCGTGTTCGATGGCGCGACCGGCCGGGCCCTGGCCTCCGCGCCCTACACCCCGCCGCGCGTGCCCGAGGGGCAGCAGCCGACCAAGGAGGCGATGACCGCCGCCTGGGGCGACGGCTATGGCAATCGCTCCGATCGCTATCTGGCGGGCGTCGCCTATCTCGACGGCAAGCGCCCCAGCCTGGTCTTCGGCCGCGGTTACTATGCCCGCTCCACCATCGCCGCCTGGGACTATCGCGCCGGCAAGCTGACCCAGCGCTGGCTGTTCGACAGCGCCGTGCCCGGCAACGAGAAGTTTGGCGGCCAGGGCAATCACCAGCTTTCGATTGCCGATGTCGACGCCGACGGGCGCGACGAGGTGTTCTACGGTTCGATGGTGATCGATGATAACGGCAAGGGGTTGTGGTCCTCCGGGCTCGGCCATGGCGATGCGATGCATGTCTCTGACCTCGACCCCAGCCGTCCCGGGCTCGAGAAGTTCGGCATCCACGAGAATATGCGGATGAGCGGCAATCGCGGCTCGGCGATGCTGGACGCGCGCACCGGCGAGATCCTCTGGTCGACCCCTGCCGACAAGGATACCGGCCGCGGCCTGGCGATCGACATCGACCCGCGCCATCCGGGCGCCGAGGCCTGGAGCTCGAACTCGCGCGAATTGTATGACGTGAAGGGCAAGGTGATCCCCGGCGGGCATCCGCGCGCGGCGAATTTCGCGATCTGGTGGGACGGCGATCGGCTGCGCGAACTGCTCGACGGCAAGAAGATCGGCAAATGGGACTGGACCAGCAGCACCGAGAAGACGCTGCTCGATCCGGCGGATGTCGTGTCGAACAACGGCACCAAGCAGAACCCGTCGCTCTCCGCCGATATCCTCGGCGACTGGCGCGAGGAACTGGTGGTGCCGAGCGCCGACAGCCGCGAGCTGCGCATCTATGCGACGCCTTACCCCACCAGCGAGCGGATCGTCACGCTGATGCACGATCCCGTCTATCGGCTGGGGGTTGCGTGGCAGAATACGGCGTACAACCAGCCGCCGCATCTATCCTATTCACTGACGAAGTGATGCGCCTCCACCCCCTAATCCGTCATTCCGGCGAACGCCGGAATCCAGCGCCACGAACGACGTCCTTTGCCGCCCTGGATCCCGACTTTCGCCGGGATGACGAAATAGGGGAACTGGCCCTATGCTGCTGACCGCGCTGATGATGGCCGCCGCCCAGCCGACCTTGCGCTTCGATCTCACCGGCAAATCCGCCGACGGCCGCACCGCCGTCGCGGCGGGCAAGCCGTACGAGGCCGGCGGCTATGGCTATGAGCCCGAGCGCCGCGGCAGCGAATTCCTTTTCTCCGCCGCGGTGCCCGAGGGCAATTATCGCGTCACCGTGCGGCTGAGCGGCCGCTCCACGGTGAAGGCCGAATCGCGACGGCTGATGACGGGCGAAATCGTCGCCAGGCCGGGCACATACGCCACCGCCAGCTTCATCGTGAACGTCCGCACCGCGGCGCTCGCCGCGCCCCCGCTCAACGCGCCCGGCGGGAGCGCGGTCAAGCTCAAGCCGCGCGAGGTGGGCAGCTACAGCTGGGACGACAAGCTCACCCTCGAATTCCTCGGCGACCCCAAGGTCGTGTCGATCGACATCGAGCCGGTGACCGTGCCGACCGTCTATCTCGCCGGCGATTCGACCGTGACCGACCAGCGCGCCGAGCCCGCCGCAAGCTGGGGCCAGATGCTGCCGGCCCTGTTCGGCCCGGGCGTCGCGGTCGCCAACCATGCGGAGTCTGGCGAGACGCTCAAATCCTTCATGGCCGAGCTCCGGCTCGACAAGATATTGTCGCAGATCAGGCCGGGCGACTGGCTGTTCGTCCAGTTCGGCCACAACGACCAGAAGGCCGAGTGGCCGCAAACCTATGCCGACCCGGCGATCACCTATCCCGCCTGGCTGCGGACCTATATCGCCGAAGCCCGGCGGCGCGGCGCGCATCCGGTTCTGGTGACCTCGCCCGAACGGCGCAACTTCGATGCGGGGCGGATCCGCCCGACGCTGGCGGCCTATGCCGATGCGGTGCGGAAGGTCGCGCGCGAGGATGGCGTGCCGCTGATCGACCTCCAGCCGCGCACGGTGGCGATCTACGAGGCGCTCGGGCCGGATGCCGCGCCGGCGCTGTTCAACGACGGCGGCAAGGACAAGACGCACCACAACAATCCCGGCGCCTGGCTGCTGGCGCGCGCGGTGGCGGCGGAGGTGGCGACGCAGGTGCCGGGGCTGGCTGCGCATCTGCGGCCAGAGGCGCGGAGCTTCGATCCGACGCGCCCGGCGCTCGACACGATCCGGATAGCGCCGAGCATCGTCGCGAGTGCGGTGAGACCGGCGGGAAGTTGAACATCGCGGCGCGCTTATCCTCCCCGGAACGGGGAGGGGGACCATGCGCAGCATGGTGGAGGGGGCTCTCCCCGAGCGAATCCGGTGAGGCACGCCCCCTCCACCGCTTCGCGGTCCCCCTCCCCGGGCCGGGGAGGATAGTATGAGGACCGGCCACACCTTCGACGTCCGCGACCACGGCGCCAAGGGCGACGGCATCGCGCTCGACAGCCCGGCGATCAACGCCGCGATCCTCGCCGCCGAAGCCGCGGGCGGTGGGATGGTGATCCTCCCGCCGGGCAACTATCTCAGCTTCTCGCTCCGCCTCAAGAGCCGGGTGACTCTCGTGCTGGAAGCGGGCGCGACGCTGATCGCCGCCACCAAAGGCCCGCTCGGCGCATACGACCTGCCCGAGGAGCGCGGCCCGCAACTCTACCAGGATTTCGGCCACAGCCACTGGCGCAACAGCCTGATCTGGGCCGAAGGCGCGGAGGATATCGCGATCATCGGCGCGGGCCGGATCGACGGGATCGGGCTCACCCGCGACGGCCCCGGCACCCCCCGGAGCGCGCAGAAGGGCGAACGCCCGCTCTCGATGGCGCAGATGCCCGCGGCGGACATCGACAAGCTCGAGCGCAGCCATGCCGAAATGCAGGGCCTGGGAAACAAGGCGATCGCCTTGGCGCACTGCCGCCGGGTGACGCTCGACGGCTTCACCCTCTTGAAGGGCGGCCACTTCGCCTTGCTGGCCAGCGAAGTGGACGGGCTGGACATCGCGGGGCTCAGCATCGACACCGATCGCGACGGGCTCGACCTCGACTGCGTGCGCGACGCGCGGATCGAGCGATGCCGGGTCAACACCCCCAATGACGACGCGATCGTCCTCAAGACCAGCCTCGGCCTCGGCCGCCGCTCGTCGTGCGAGGACATATCGATCCGCGACTGCACCGTCAGCGGCTTCGACCTAGGCACGATGCTCGACGGTACCCGCCAGCGCACGCAGGAACTTTCGCCCGATCGCGATCGCGTCACCGGCCGGATCAAGCTGGGCACCGAGAGCAATGGCGATTTCCGCCGCATCCGCATCGCCAACTGCCGCTTCGAGCGCAGCCGCGGCCTCGCGATCGAGACCGTCGACGGCGGCACGATCGAGGATGTCCTCGTCGAGAATATCGAGATGGAGGAGGTCACCACCGCCCCCCTCTTCCTCCGCCTCGGCGCGCGACTGCGTGGGCCCGAGGGCACCCGGCCCGGCGCGATGCGCAACATCGCGATACGCGGGCTGAAGGCGACCGGCATCGACCCGCGCTTCGCCGCGACGCTCGCCGGGCTACCCGACCATCCGATCGAAGGCGTCCAGCTCCGCGACATAGACCTCGCCTTCGAAGGAGGCTTCACCGGCCCCGCCCCCGCTTTGCCCGCCGAACTCGCCGACGCCTATCCCGAGCCGAGCATGTTCGGCCCCAGCCCGGCCTGGGGCCTGTGGGCGCGGCATGTGAACGGCCTGCAGGTCAGCGGCCTTCGCCTGTCGCGCCCCGCCGGCGATCCCCGCCCCCCGGTGCGGCTGGACAATGCCAGCGTCGCGCGCGTTGAAAATGCACCCGATTGGCCCGCGCCGGTTTGACCTCGTGACGGCTTTTCGCTACCAAATGCTGCAGCATAATCCCACATAATGGGCAGGAGAGGGCATGACGACCACCCACGCATTCAAGATGCAGCTGAAGCCCGGTGTGGTGGACGAATATAAGGCCCGCCACGATGCGATCTGGCCCGAACTCGCCGATCTGCTGCGCGAGAGCGGCATCAGCGACTATTCGATCTTCCTCGACGAAGACACGCTGTCGCTGTTCGCGGTGCTCAAGCTCGCCGACGCGAACAAGCGCGACGCGCTGCCCGATCATCCCGTCATGCGCAAATGGTGGGATCATATGGCCCCGCTGATGCTCGTCGAACCCGGCAACAAGCCCAGGGAATGGAGCCTCAAGCCCATGTTCCACCTCGCATGATCCGCGCGGCCCTCCTCTCCGCCGCCGCCCTGCTCGCCGCGCCCGCCGCCGCGCAGGAAGCCCGGCAGACCGCGAACTTCGAGGCCCCCGTCAAGAGCTTCGGCCGAGTCTCCTACGACGCGCGCTCGCTGATGATCGACGGCAAGCGCATGGTCATCTGGTCGAGCGAGATGCACGCCTTCCGCCTGCCCTCGCCCGATCTGTGGCGCGACGTGCTGCAGAAGATGAAGGCGAGCGGCTTCAACACCGTCGCTTTCTATTTCGACTGGGGATTCCACAGCCCGAAGAAGGGCGTCTATGATTTCAGCGGCATCCGCGACATCGATCGCCTGCTGACGATGGCCGAGGAAGAGGGGCTGTGGGTGATGACCCGCGCCGGCCCCTATGTGAATGCCGAGCTCACCCGCGGCGGCTTCCCCGGCTGGCTGGTCAACCAGCGCGGCCGCGCGCGTACCGACGATCCCGAATATATGGCGGCCGCCGACGAATGGCTGACCCAGGTCAACGCGATCATCGCCCGCCACCAGATCAACGGCGACGGCAAGGGCAATCGCGGCAACGTCATCCTCCACCAGATCGAGAATGAGCTCGCGCTGACCACCCCGGCGCAGCGCCGCTACATGGACCATCTCTACGCCAAGGTCCGCGCCGACGGCATCAACGTGCCGGTCTTCCACAACGATCAGGGCCGCAACGGTTATTGGGTCCCGCCCGGCGCCGGCGTCGAGAAGACCGTCGAAGGCCCGAACGACCTGTATGCGTTTGACGGCTATCCCGGCGGCACCTGCACCGTCACCGGCAAGCCGACCCGCGGCAGCGCGGCACCCGATTGGGGCTATTACGGCCCCGGCGGCGCGAAGGGCGGCGCTTCCGCCTCGCCCAACACGCCGGGCTTCGCCGCCGAATTCGGCGGCGGCTGGTTCGATTATTGGGGCTCGAACGGCGGCTATGAGTGCAACGCGATACAGCGCGGCAAGCGCTTCCAGCGCGTCTTCTACGGCACCAACCTCGCCAACGGCATCGGCATCCAGAGCTTTTACATGGGCTATGGCGGCACCAGCTGGGGCTGGCTGCCCGCGCCGGTGGTGTTCACAAGCTATGATTATGGCGCGGCGATCTCCGAAACGCGCGAAGTGCGGCCCAAGGCGGAGGAACTCAAGCAGCTCGGCGGGCTGATCGCGGCGGTGCCCGATCTCGCCGGGATGGTGCCCGCGGGCACGCCCAAGATCTCGTCGGACAAAATCCAAGTCTATCACAACAAGTCGCCCGAGAGTGACGCGCGCTTCCTGCTTATCACGCACAAGCCTTCCAATGGTTCGGGCAATGAGAGTTTCTCCGTCACCGCCGATCTGCCCGACGGCCGCTATGCCATGCCGATGCAGCTCAACGGCTTCGACGCCAAATGGCTGGTAGCGGGGGTCAATCTGGGCGGGCAGCGGCTGGTCTATTCGACCTCCGAGCTGCAGACCGCGCGCAAGCTCGACGGTCGCGATCTTGCGCTGCTCTATGGCCGCACGGGCGAGCCGGGCGAGACCGTGCTGCGCTATGCCAGCGCGCCCAAGGTGACCGTGCTCGAAGGCGGGGCGACGTCGGCGTTCGACGCGGCCAAGGGCGACCTCAAGCTCAGCTACGCGCATCGCGGCCTCACCCGCCTGCGCATCAGCGGCGGTGGACGCCCCGATCTGACGCTGCTGATCGGCGACGAGGCCGAAGGCGCGAAATTCTGGCAGCATGGCGATGCGCTGGTGCGCGGGCCGGCTTTGGTGCGGGCGGCGACGCTCAAGGGTTCGGCGCTGACGCTGACCGGCGACGCCAAGGAGGCGACCCCGCTCGAAATCTGGGCCCCCGCCGCAGTGCGATCGGTAAGCTGGAACGGCGCCAGGCTCGCCACCACTCGCTCGGCCACCGGCACGCTGCTTGCGTCGCTCGGCGCCCCGGCGGCCTTCGCCTTGCCCGCGCTCGGCGAATGGCGCGTCGCGGCGGGTTCGCCCGAAGCCGATCCGAAGTTCGACGATCGCGACTGGGCGAAGATCGACAATCGGGCCTATGCCAGCACCACCGCGCGCGCCGATGGCCAGCCCAACATGCTGATGGACGCCTATGGCTTCCACGAAGGCGATGTCTGGTATCGCGGCCGCTTCACCGGCACCCCCGACGCGCAGCGGCTCAAGCTTCATTACGGCGCGGGTGGCGCGGGGCTGGTCCAGGTCTTCCTCGACGGCAAGCTGGTCGGCCAGGACGAGATCCCCGCGGGCCTCCCCCGCCCGATCACCACCGGCGCGCCCAGCTTCACGCTGCCCGATGCGGCGCGCGTGCCCGGCGAGCATGTCCTGTCGGTGATGGTCCGCAACAACGGCCACAACTGGGACCTCGACGCCGACGATTTCCACAAGGAAGCCCGCGGCCTCGTCTCGGCCTCGGTCGAACCCGTCGCCGGACCCAGCTTCTCGGTCCCGATCGCCTGGAAGATCCAGGGCCGCGCGGGCGGCGAGGACATCAAGGATCCGGTCCGCGGCGTGCCCAACAATGGCGGCCTCCACGGCGAGCGCGAAGGCTGGCACCTGCCCGGCTTCGTCGATCGTGGCTGGAAGAGCGTCGGCGTCCCCGCCGCCGAGGCAGCGCCCGGCACGAGCTGGTATCGCACCAGCTTCGATCTCGCTGTGCCCAAGGGCCAGGATGCGACGATCGGGCTCGCGTTCGGCGACACGAGCAAGCCGCGCTCGGCCAATGCCTATCGCGTGCTGATCTTCGTCAACGGCTGGAATATGGGCCAGTTCATCGCGCATGTCGGCCCGCAGCGCGTCTTCCCGATCCCCGAAGGCATCCTGAACCATCGCGGCCGCAACAGCATCGCGCTGGCGGTCACATCCGACGGCGCGCCGGGCAATGCGCTGGAGGAGGTCAAGCTGGTCACGCTGCGCAACGTCAAGGGCGGTATCCCCGTCCGGATGGTTCCCGCCCCCGCCACGCCGGCAGACCTCAAATGATCGGAGTCACGATTGAAGTGCTGTTCTCCGGAGACGGCCGGGGCCCAGTTGCGATGCCGATCATCGGGCGGACCACTCTTGCCGACTGCGCCGATACTGGGCCCCGGCCTTCGCCGGGGTGCATCCCGTTGGAGGCAGCTCGGTGATGCTCACGCGACGTCAGACGATCAGCGCGGGCGGCGCAGCGCTTGCGCTTGGGCCGCTCCCCGCCCGCGCCATGTCCGGCCCACGCCCGCGCGACTTCCTCATCGGCGCGGACATTTCCTGGATCCCCGAGGATGAGGCCCGGGGCGCGACCTATTATCTCGACGGCGTCCGCCGCGATCCGCTCGAAATCTTCCGCGAAGCCGGGTTCAACGCGCTCAAGCTGCGTCTCTTCGTCGATCCGTCGCAGGGCTATTCGAAGAACAAGCCCGGTGGCCCCTGGTGCGGGCTCGAGCAGACGATCGCCTTCTCGAAGCGGATCAAGGCGGCGGGCTTCCACTTGTCCACCACGCTCCATTATTCGGACACCTGGGCCGATCCGCAGCATCAGGACAAGCCTGCGGCCTGGGCGGACCTGCCCTTTGCCAGGCTGGTCGACACGGTTCATCGCTACACCAGCGAGACCTGGGCCGCGATCAAGGCGGCGGACGCCGCGCCCGACATCGCAATCCTCGGCAATGAGACGACGTTCGGCATGCTCTGGCCCGAAGGCCGGGTGCCGCTGACGATCCCGACCGGCAATCCGCAGACCGACGACGTCCATATGAAGGTGGTCGGCGCGGGCGGCTATGATCGCTTCGCCGCCTTGCTCAAGGCCGGGGTCGCCGCGACGCGCGAGACGTTGCCGGGCGTGCCGATCGCGCTCCACAACCATCTCGGCCGCCACTGGCCGATCGTGCGCCACTGGACCGACAGCCTGGTCGAGCGCGGCGTCGATTTCGATGCGCTGGGCCTATCCTGCTATCAGCAGCAGGCCGAGGGCGATTGGGAGCGAACCTTCGCGGAGTTCGGCAAGCGCTATCCGGGCAAGGGCTTCTTCGCGATCGAATATTCGTCGCGCAAGCGCTACCTCAACGATCTGGTCCGCGCCCGGCCCACTGGCTGGGGCAGCTATATCTGGGAGCCGACCCGCCACCAGGAGGCGATCTTCCTGCAGAATGGCGAGAATGCCGGCGAAGGCCCGCGCCCTAACCTGCTCGCGCAGGGCATCAACAGCGCCGAAGCCCCCGGCGCCGCGCCCGCCGCCACCCCCGCCCCGCGTCGCAAGCGCGAGCAGGGCGGACGCTATGACGCCGATCCGACCTTCATTCGCCTCTACCAACAGATGGCAAAGGACTATGGCGTCCTGAAATAACCCCGCGATTCGCTCGCGCCGCAACCGACCCCAGGAGACGAAAATTGGCCGCCCTCACCCACGACATTCCCCGCAGCGAGATCACCGATGCGATCGACAAGCTGATTCACAACCTCGTCAACATCAAGGACGAGACCGGCGAGTTCCTGCTCCATCTCGAAGATGGCCGGATCATCGACACCAAGGGCTGGGCCGGCTGGGAATGGACCCACGGCGTCGGCCTGTTCGGCATGTGGCGCTATTATGAGCAGACCGGCGACGACAAGGCGATGCAGATCATGCTGCAATGGTTCGAGGACCGTTTTGCCGAGGGCACGCCGACCAAGAATATCAACACGATGGCGCCGTTCATCACGCTGGCCTATCTGTTCGAAGAGACGGGCGACCTGCGCTACATCCCCTATCTCGACACCTGGGCCGAGTGGCTGATGGCCAAGGACGGCCTGCCCAAGACCGAGGAAGGCGGCTTCCAGCATATCGTCTTCAACGACGAGAATCCCGGCGAGCTGTGGGACGACACGCTGATGATGTCGGTGCTGCCACTCGCCAAGATCGGGCTCTTGCTCGAGCGCCCGCATTATATCGAGGAGGCGAAGCGCCAGTTCCTCGTCCACATCAAATATCTGTTCGACAGGAAGACCGGGCTCTGGTTCCACGGCTGGGACTTCAACGGCCGGCACAATTATGCCGAGGCGCTGTGGGCGCGCGGCAATTGCTGGGTGACGATCGCGATCCCCGAGATCATCGAGATCCTCGACCTGCCCGAGGGCGATGCCTTCCGCACCTTCCTGGTCGATACGCTCGCGGCGCAGGTCAAGACGCTGGCCGAGACGCAGGATCCCGAGACCGGCCTGTGGCACACGCTGATCGTCGATCCCACGTCATACCTCGAAGCATCGGCCACCGCGGGGTTCGCCTATGGCATCCTCAAGGGCGTCCGGAAGGGCTATCTGCCGCGGGAATATGAGACGGTCGGCATCAAGGCAGTGCAGGGCGTCCTCGCCAATATCGACGAGAGTGGCGAGCTCCAGCAGGTCAGTTTCGGCACCGCGATGGGCAGCGATCTGCAATTCTACAAGGACATCCGCCTGACCTCGATGCCCTATGGCCAGAGCCTGGCGATCTGCGCGCTGGGTGAGTTCCTGCGGACCTATATCTGATGCCTTCTCCCCTCTCTTTCAGGGAGGGGCCGGGGGTGGGTGGCGAGCGGAGCGAGCCTCCCGAGCTCAAAGCAAAAGCGCCGGCCGGGCATCGAGCCCGACCAGCGCTAAACCCACCCCTGGCCCCTCCCTTTCAGGGAGGGGAATTGATCATCGCGCCTTCGCGACCTCCACCGCATAGACATGCGCCGCGCCCTCGAAATTGCCGCGGAACACGATCCATTTACCGTCCGGCGTGAAGGTCATGTTGGGCTCGAGCCGATAGTCATGCTTGCGCATGTCGACCAATTTCTCTGACACCAACGTCCCCGGCGAGATCAGATTCTCCGCCCCCGGCGCATGAATCCCCGCCACGTCGGGAATGTCCTTCGGCGTGAACAGATACAGATATTTCCCGTCGGGCGCGCGCGCGACCATCTCGCTGTCGCCGCCGTCGCCCGAGAAACGCTTGCCGTCGGGCGACTGGTAGAAATGCACCGACCATTGGTTGCGCTCGACATTGTACCAGCGGCGCTTGCCGCTCGTCAGGTCATAGCTGGCGAGCCAGAAGACCTGCCCGCGCGGGGTCTGCAGATCGTACCAGATCGTCTTGCCGTCGGGCGCGAAGAACTCGTGCCCGGCAATCTCCATGTTCATCGTGCGCGGATGGATCGAGCGTTTGCCCATCCCGTCGGCGCGAATCGTCCAGATGCGATCGACCTTGTGCCACGGGCCCTCATGGCAATACATGATCTGCTGCGGGTCGGTCGGCGAGAATTGGACATGGTTGAGCCAGTCGGTCGAGGCCGTCACCACCTTGCGCGCGCCGGTGCGGATGTCGATCGTGAAGATCTCCATCGGGATGCGGGCCTCGAGCCGGTCGTTGAGCCGGACTTCCTTGGCATCGGCAAAGCTCAGCGGCTTCCCGTCCGGCCCCAGCGCCTGATAATTGACCTGTCCGAACTGGCGGCGATCCTGCGCGGTCGAGCCCGGCTGGAGCGGACGATCGCTCTCGGCCCATTGGCCGAGCAGCAGCGTCTCGTCGGCATTGATCGACCCGATCGAGCCCGCCGGAATGTCGGCGATCTTGCGGACCTTGCCGCTGTCGATATCCACGCCGAACACGGTCGACGGCCCCGGCCCGCCGACATCGGTGCGATCACGCGTCGAATAATAGGCCGTGCGCGTCTTGCGGCCCGTGAACAGCAAGGCAATCTGCTTGTCCTTGACCAAAGGCTTGATCGACCAGGTCTTGAGATCGACCACCGCGATCCCGTCGGGCACGGAGACGACCATCTTGTCGCCCTGCGGCGTATAGCTGTTCTGGTGAAAATAGAGGCTGGCCGTGTCCGCCTCGCGGCTGATCCGGACGACCTTGTGCCCGGTCAGCGGATCGATCCATTCGGCGGCGGGCTGCGCCATCGCGGCCCCGGATGCGGCGAGCGCGAACAGCCCCAGCGCATTGCAAAACAGGCGTCCCAGCCGCATCCTCTCGCTCCCGTTCGACTTGATGTCGTTCCACATATCATGATAGCAGTTCAGAATATGGAGTAAAGAACAGGCCGAGCCTGTCGCTCGAGAGGAACCCGAATGGCCCCCAGCGCCGCCGCGCCCACTGCAACCGGTCTCCGCGAGCCGCGCTGGTACAATTATTGGGGCTGGGGTTCGGGCGACATGCTCGGCGCGGGCGCGCAGGCGGTCATCACCGGCTGGCTGCTCTATTTCTTCACCACCTTCTGCGGCCTGTCCGCCGCCGAGGCAGGGCTGATCCTCGGCCTGCCGCGGCTGCTGGAGGCGATCACCTGCCCGCTGATCGGCTATATCTCGGACAATCTGCGGCATACCTGGATCGGCCGGCGCGTGGGACGGCGGAAAATCTTTCTCATCGCGACGATTCCGCTGCTGCCCAGCTTCGCCTTGATCTTCGTCGCCGGGCACAGCTTCACTTATTATCTGCTGACCTTCATCTTCTTCGAATTCGTCTACACGATGTTCCTGATCCCGTGGGAGACGCTCGCCGCGGAGATGACCAACGATTATCGCAAGAAGGCCAAGTTCGCCGGCGCGCGGATGATCGTCGCGCAGAGCTCGGCGATCCTCGCTTCCTATCTGCCGACGGTGATCATCGCCAGCCTCGGCGGCGCGGATTCGCCCAGCACCTTCCTGATCATGGCCGCGATCTTCGGCGCGATCTTCAGCCTGGTGGTGACGCTGGTCGTGATCTTCACCTGGGAGCGCCCCTATAGCGAGGCCGAAAAGCAGATCCGGCCAGTCCCGCTCGACCTGAAGACCGCGGCGATGATCCCCTTCGTGATGTTCCGCGATCTCTTCTCGACGCTGCGCATCCGCGCCTTCCGCCAGCATCTGTCGATCTACCTCGGCGGCTATATCTCGCAGGATATCTTCAACACCGCTTTCCCGATTTTCGTCGTGACGGTGATGATGGGGGCGACGCTGATCATCTCGCAATTGCTGACGACGATGTATATCGCGCAGCTGCTCTCGGTGATGATCGCGATCAACATCGTGATCCGCACCGGGCCGGTGGTCGCCTATCGCATCGCGATCAGCTTCTTCACCGCCGGGCTGCTGCTGTTCCTAGCTTTCTATTATCTGAGGCCCGCGGCGTTCGTCGCCGATCTGGCCGCGCTCGACGGCAACATCCTCTCGGCGCTCAACCCGGCCTCGGCGGCGTTCAGCCCGGTGCTGATCTTCTGGCTGTTCGTGCCGATCCTGCTCGCGGGCCTCGGCCGCGGCACGCTGAACTTCGTGCCCTGGTCGATCTACAATTATCTGCCCGACGTCGATGAGGCAGTCACCGGCCAGCGCCGCGAGGGCATTTTCGCCGGGGTGATGACGCTGGTGCGCAAGCTGGCCCAGTCGGCGGCGATCATCTGCACGGGCTTTATCATTGACCTCGGCGGCTATGTCTCGCCCACCGCAGGGCCCGGCGCGGCCATGCAGCAGACCCCGCAGGCGATCGCCACGATCACCTGGCTTCTGATCCTCGGGCCGATCCTGGTCATGCTCGCCGGCCTGGTCGCCTCGTGGCACTTCCGGCTCAATGCACGCACCCATGACGTGCTGATGGCCGAGATCGACCATCTCCGCGCCGGGGGCACCGAGCCGACCTCGCCCGAGGCGAAGACGATCGTCGAAGATCTGTCGGGCTGGAAATATGCGCAGCTGTGGGGCCGGAACAGCCTGGCAGGCACGCGCTGATGCTGGCGGCGCTGGCGCTGTTGCTGGCGTCGTCCGATCCGGTCGCACCGGTGCCGCTCTTCCGCGATCCGGTGCATGACGGCGCGGCGGATGCTTCGACCGTCTACGACGCCGCAACGCGCGAATGGGTGCTGTTCTACACCAATCGCCGCGCCGACCTGAAGCTGACCGATCCCAAGGATGTCAGCTGGGTCCACGGCACCGCGATCGGCGTCGCGCGATCGAAGGACGGGGCTGCGTGGCGCTACGGCGGCACCGCGGCGATCCCCGCGTCCTGCACCGGCGCGACGCTCTGGGCGCCCGAGGTCCAGCGCTTCGGCGACACTTGGCACATGTGGCTGACGGTGGTGCCGGGCGTGTTCAAGGATTGGAACGCACCCCGCTTCCTGGTCCATCTCACCAGCCGCGACCTCAAGACCTGGGAGTGCGGCGAGCGGCTCGATCTCGGCTCGGACCGGGTCATCGACGCCAGCGTGGTCGCGTTGCCCGGCGGCGGCTACCGGCTGTGGTTCAACGACGAGCGCGCCGGAAAGGCGATCCGCTACGCCGACAGCCCGGACCTCAAGCGCTGGACGGTGAAGGGCACTGCCGTCTCCACCCCGGGCGAAGGCCCCAAGGCGTTCCGCTGGAAACGCCGCTGGTGGCTGATCAGCGACGCGTGGAAGGGGCTGCTCGTCCAAAGCTCGACCGACGCGACCAACTGGACCGCGCAGCCCGGCCATCTGCTGGGCGAAGCGGGCACCCGCCCCACCGATCGCGCCAAGGCGCAGCACCCGGACGTGATCGTCGCGGGCGAGCGCGCCTACCTCATCTATTTCGTCCACCAATCGGGCGAGGGCGCGGCCGATCCGAACTGGGCGCGGCGCAGCCTGCTCCAGATCGCCGAGCTGAAGGAAGAGGGCGGCGCGATCCGCGTCGATCGCAGCGCGCCGGTGACCGTGCGGCTCAAACCAAACTGACGGGGGATATCATGGACCGGCGATCCTTTCTGGCAACCAGCGCGCTGGCGAGCGCCTTCCCGCCCTTCACCGCCAGCGCGGCGCAGGCGGAACCCTATAGCGGCTCGGACCTGCCGATGCCCGCCCCGCGCGACGGCCTCGATCCCCGCCCGCTGCCCGAGGAGCCGGGCCGGCTGCGGCTCGATCATGGCTGGCGCTTCCATCTCGGCGACATCGCGATGCCCGAGATCATCGGCCACCAGCCAAGCTACGAAAATGCGAAGGCCGGCGCCTCGCACGGCGCCGCCGCGATGACCTTCGACGACAGCGACTGGCGCGAAGTCGAACTGCCGCACGACTGGGCGATCGAGGCCCCCGTCGATCCCAAGGCCAACATCGCCCAGGGCTACCGGCGCCGCGGCGTCGGCTGGTATCGCCGGACGATCCGGCTCGATCCGGCGCTCAAGGGCAAATATCTCGAGATGGATGTCGGCGCGATCGCGACGCATGCGACGATCTGGGTCAACGGCACGATCGTCGATCGCAACTTCAGCGGCTATAACGGCATCCATGTCGACCTGACCCCCCTCGCCCGCTTCGGCGATGAGCTCAACACGATCGCAATCCGGGTGGATGCCGATCCGATGGAGGGCTGGTGGTACGAAGGCGCCGGCATCTATCGCCACATCTGGCTGGCGGTGCGCGAGGCCGTCCACATCGCCACCGATGGCGTCCATTGCGACCCGCGCCGCGCCGCCGACGGCAGCTGGAGCGTGCCGGTCTCGGTCGATCTGGGCAATATCGGCGAGACCGCACGAAGCGTGACGGTCGAGGCGCAGTTGCTCGGCCCCGCCGGGGAGACCGTGGCGGCGCTCGGCACCAGCGCCGAGATTCGCCCGCTCGTCCCGGCCACCGCCCGCGTCACGCTGCCGGTCAGCGATCCGAAGCTCTGGTCGCCCGACGTGCCGACGCTCTACACGATCCGGGTGCGGGTCAGCGGCGACGGCAAGCTCATGGACGAACGCCGCATCCCGATCGGCTTCCGCCACTTCCGATTCGACAGCCGAACCGGCTTCCACCTCAACGGCCAGCCGCTCAAGCTGAAGGGCACCTGCAACCATCAGGACCATGCCGGCGTCGGCACCGCAATTCCCGATACGCTGTGGGACTGGCGCGTGCGGCGCTTGAAGGCGCTCGGCTCCAACGCGATCCGCATGTCGCACAATGCCCCGCCCACCGAATTGCTCGATGCCTGCGACCGCCACGGGCTGCTGGTGATGAACGAGAACCGCGTGTTCAATCCCAGCCCCGACTATATGGAGCAGCTCGAATGGCTGGTCCGCCGCGATCGCAATCGCCCGTCCGTCTTCATGTGGTCGGTGTTCAACGAAGAGCCGATGCAGGGCTCGCCCCAGGGCTATGAGATGGTCCGCCGCATGGCCGCGGCGGTGAAGGCGCTCGACGACAGCCGCCCGGTCACCGCGGCGATGAACGACGGCATGTTCACGCCCCTGAACGTCAGCCAGGCGGTCGACGTCGTCGGCTTCAACTATCAGATCGCGCAATATGACAAATATCACGCGGCATTCCCCGACAAGCCGCTGACCAGCTCGGAGGATACCAGCGCCTTCTCCACCCGCGGTGAATATAAGACCGACAAGGCGCGCAACATCATGACCAGCTATGACGACGAAGGCGCGCCCTGGGGCTCGACCCACACCGTCGGCTGGAAGGCCATAGCGGAACGCCCCTTCCTGGCCGGCGCGTTCGTCTGGACCGGCTTCGACTATCATGGCGAGCCGACCCCGTTCGAATGGCCCTCCACCTCGAGCTTCTTCGGGATCATGGACCTTTGCGGCTTCCCCAAGCTCGCCTTCCACCAGCATCGCGCGCAATGGGTCGATAGCGAGCCGGTGCTCGCGCTCCAGCCGCACTGGAATTGGCCCGGCCAGGAAGGCCAGCCGATCCGGGTGGTGGCGCTCGCCAATGTCGAGCGCGTCGCGCTGCTGCTCAACGGCAAGCCCGTCGGCGAGCAGGCGGTCGATCGGCTCACAATGCCCGAATTCAAGGTGCCCTATGCCCCCGGCAGGCTGGAGGCCGTGGGCTATCGGGGCGGGCGCGAAGTGGTGCGCGCGAGGATCGAGACGGTCGGCCCGCCGGTCGCGCTGCGGCTCACCCCCGATCGCCGGGTTATGGCGGGCGATAGCGAGGATGCGCAGCCGGTCACCGTGGACGCGGTCGACGCCAAAGGCCGTCATGTGCCGACCGCAAACCTGCCCGCCAGCTTCGCGATAGAGGGCGGCGAGATCATCGGCCTGGGCAACGGCGATCCCAACGATCACGATCCCGAAAAGGGCAATGCGCGAAAGCTGTTCAACGGGCTGGCGCAGGTGATCGTCCGCGCCGCGCCCGGCCGCGGCAAGCTGCGGCTGCGGGCGACTGCGCCGGGGCTCAAGCCGGCGTCGCTGATCGTCGATCGGATCGCCGCCGCGCCCCGCGGCTTCGTCGAGCCGACGCGGCCCGAGATGCTGCTGAGTTCGTGGCAGCGCGCCCCGTTCACCGAGGCCAGGCCCGATCCCAACGCCCAGATGGCCAGCGACGATCGCTATGCGACGATGCGCGGCCGTTCCGGTCGGCTCGAGGGTCCGAGCGGCACGGGCCGGTGGAACGCCTATCGCGTGCAGTTCAGGCCGCAGGCCCGTGTCCGCACGCGCGGCGGCGTGCTGGTCTTCACCCAACTGGTCGGCAGGGCCGAGATATGGCTGGACGGGGTGAAGGTCGCCGAAAAGCGCGATCCGGCGCCCGCGGCGCTCGAAGTGACGCTGCCCACCGGGCAGGCCGAGCGGACGCTGGCCGTGCTGGTGGAAGCCGAACCGGGCAAGCCCTCGGGCTTCGGCAAGCTGGTGGTCGTTCGAGAACGATGAAACATCGTCACCCCGGCGAAGGCCGGGGCCCATCTCCCAGACGGGCAGCGCATACAATTGTGGAATAGCGGGAAAGCGCACGAGATGGGCCCCGGCCTTCGCCGGGGTGACGGATAATCGACAGGTCCAGGCCTCAGGCCTGCTTCACCGTCACCTCGACCGTCATCGCCTCGAGCAAATTCGCGGTGCCCACATAACTCCCCTCGATCGGCTTGATCTGGGTGATGTTGCGCGCGACCGCGACGGGGACGAGATGCCCCTCCCCCATCCGGCCGTTGGTGGGATCGAAGGCGACCCAGCCCGCATTCGGCAGATAGACTTCGGCCCAGGCGTGGGTGGAGCCATGCTGGTTGGGCTCCTCACCCTCCACGGGCGGATCGTACAGATAGCCCGAGACCGCGCGCGCAGCGAAGCCGAGATGGCGCACCGCCTCGATGAACAAGGTCGCCAGGTCACGACACGAGCCTTGCGCCAGGTCGACCGTCTCGAGCGGCGCC
Source organism: Sphingomonas sp. M1-B02 (assembly GCF_026167525.1). Lineage (NCBI taxonomy): Bacteria > Pseudomonadati > Pseudomonadota > Alphaproteobacteria > Sphingomonadales > Sphingomonadaceae > Sphingomonas > Sphingomonas sp. M1-B02. The sequence continues at coordinate 1,903,584 of NZ_CP110679.1, forward strand.
TGCGTCCCCTCTTCAGGGCGCTCGACATAGTCCATGCCGATTCGCGCCGCGGCGTTTACGTCCTGGAGCAGGGCCAGCGTATCGGCGGGCTCGACGAGCACCACCTCGCGCGCCCAGGCCGACAGGCGGCCGTCCGGATCGGGATATTCGGGCACCAGCAGCGCGCCCAGATCGGTCCGCTCGTCATCGGTATAGGCAAAGGGGTAGCTGTGCGCATGCGGCGCGATCCGGAAGATCGGCCAGGCAGAGGCGGCCTGCTCGACGATCATGTGCGCCGTCACTTCCAGCCGGTCACAAGGCGCGGCGAAGGTCGCGGTGGCGATCAGATTGCCGAACAGATCCTGCGTCCAGTCGAGCTTCGCCTCGGGCACGCACTCGAAGCGCGCGGAGACGAGCTTGAGATTCTGGGTACCGCGCGGACACAGCATCATGCGATGCGGCAGCAGCGAGACCGGCTGGCTGTAGCGATAAATGGTCTTGTGGTGGATCGTCAGCAGCATCGCCGTCGCTCCCGTATCGGAGGACTCAGGCCTGGCGGGCGGCGATGGCCTGCTCGACGGCGCGCAGGCCCTCTTCGCTGGCGACGACCAGGTCGATCGGGCGTCCGCCCAATGCGTCGTCATGCTCGTTCATGAAGGCGACGGCGGCGCCGGGCTCGGGAAACGCCTTCCAGGCCAGCGTTGCCGCCTTGCCCTGGCGCTCGGCCTCTTCCTTGGTGAGCTTGACCGAATCGAAGCGCTTGCGAAATGGCTTGTTCATGATGCGATCCTTCTCGGCAGACATGCCAACGGCGGGACGAAGCCGAGCTTCATCCCGCCGCGGAGTAGATTAGCAGCTATTCGACCGAGGCCGAATTATGCCGACTGCAGGTTCACTGCCGAAGACTTGCCGCGCTGGTCCTGCTCGATGTCGTACGACACGCGCTGGTCCTGCTGGAGGGTGGACATGCCGGCGCGCTCGACTGCGCTGATATGGACGAAGCTGTCAGCGCCGCCGTCCTCAGGCGCGATGAAGCCATAACCCTTGTCCATATTGAAGAATTTTACTTTGCCGATTGGCATGATGCGTTCCTTTCACGAAACATGATGTCCACACGCAAGAGGCGGATGGAGCCAGAAGCGAGAAAAGGAAGTTCGGCTCGTAAGCTTAGTTCCGTCGCAAGCGACGATAGCCCAGCCTATATAAGGCAGGACGCGGCAAAATGCAATGACTGCCCGCGGGAGGACAGCGAAAGGCGCGCTTAGTCGACATCCTCCGGACCGTCCGAAAGCTCGAAATCGGTGTCGCCGCTCACCTGCAGGCCCGCCGCGGCATCGCGATTGCGCGCCTGGCGCTGCTCGCGCTTGTCGGCGGCCAGCGCTTCCTTGGCCCAGGCCGCGGCGGCGAGATTTGCAACGCGGCGCGGGTTGTCGAGCGTCGATTCGGTGGCGCGGTTCAATTGAAGCGCTTCCTGCGCGCGGCAGAAGGTCGAGGTCGGTTGCATGCGAATTCCTTTCCGAAGGGGGATGGGCGTCGCCTGCTCAGCGCGGGCGCGCAGGCCGGAAAGGCGTGCGGGTGACCGGGCCGGTCAGCACCTTGGAGCCATAGACTTCGGCCACGGTCGCGGCATCGGTGGCGTTCATATAGACGACGCGGGTTCCGCGCGGGAGCAAGGGCTCGATCGCGCTGATCGCAGCATTATGCTTCGCCGAGGTCGAACGGACATGGGCTTCGGTGGCATTGATATTGAGCGCACGGGACATGGCGGGGCTCCGTCTTCAGAGCGGGAGCATGTGCATCTCTCAGTCGCGTCCCTGCCCGTATAGAAGCGGAGCGATGCGACCTATATGGGCGATACACCGGGATTTTACTAGCCCAGCGCAGACGCAGCATGAATTCACACCTTGCGCGGGCCGCCGAGCGAGGCCATTTATTGTGCAGCGCAGCAACAACCGGTGTCCAGGCACGTTGATGCGTTGTGTCAGGGCCGCCGCCGTGGCCGGGAGTGAGCCGCAATGCGTAACCTGAACGATACGATCACGCGCCTGGCGGCGCTGCGCGCCATGCCGGGGCTGGGCAAGCCCGAGCCGGCCGCACCGCTGGCCGACCTGATCGATTTCGGCAGCAACCCCGGTGCGCTGCGCGCCCGCCGATTCGTGCCCGAGGATCTGGCCGCGAACGCGCCGCTCGTCGTCGTGCTCCATGGCTGCACCCAGACCGCTGCCGGCTACGATCATGGCTCGGGCTGGTCGACGCTCGCCGCTCGCCATGGCTTCGCCTTGCTCTTCCCCGAGCAGCAGCGAACCAACAATTCGAATCTCTGCTTCAACTGGTTCGCGCCCGAGGACGCCCGGCGCGACCGCGGCGAGGCCGAATCGATCCGCCAGATGATCGAAGCGATGATTGCCGAGCTTTCGATCGATCATTCGCGAATCTTCGTCACCGGGCTGTCCGCCGGCGGGGCGATGACGTCGGTCATGCTCGCGGCCTATCCCGAATTGTTCGCCAGCGGCGCGATCATCGCCGGCCTGCCCTTCGCCACCGCCAATTCGGTGCCGCAGGCATTCGATCGGATGCGCGGCCATGGCAGCCCCAGCGAGGCCGATCTCTCCGCGCTCGTCCGCGACGCGTCCAGCCATGAAGGTCCCTGGCCGACGCTTTCGGTGTGGCACGGAACCGCCGACGCCACCGTCAGCAAGTCGAACGCGGCGGCGATCATCGGCCAGTGGCGCCCGCTCCACGGCGCCGCCGCCGAGCCCAGCCTGTCGGAGACGGTCGACGGCCAGACCCGCCGCGTGTGGCGCGACGCCAAGGGCCGCGACGTGATCGAGGAATATAGCATCGCCGGACTCGGCCACGGCACCCCGCTCGAGACCCAGGGCGAAGACGGCGTCGGCACAGCGGGCCCCTATATGCTCGAGGCGAACATCAGCTCGACCCGGCACATCGCGAACTTCTGGGGCCTGCTCGACGCCGAGGTAGCACCGAAGGAAAAGGTCGCCCGCGCCAAGCCGGCCGCGGCGAAGGCCGCGAAGCCCGCTTCTTCCAAGGCGGCAAAGCCCGCGCCGGCAAAGCCCGCCAAGCCGAAACCCGCGCCGGCCCCCACCGCCGCCAGCGGCGTCACGAAGATCATCGAAGACGCACTGCGCGCCGCCGGGCTGATGCGTTAGCCTCAGACGGGGGCCTCCTCGCGCGAATTCGGAAGTCCGACATCGGTTGACCATCGCCGCGAATTTGTGGCAGGCGCGCTTCGCTCGGGTTGCTCATAAGGGCCGCCCGCAACGCCGACCGGCCTCCGGCTCCAGGCGGGTATAGTACAATGGTAGTACAGCAGCCTTCCAAGCTGAATACACGGGTTCGATTCCCGTTACCCGCTCCAGCCCCTCCAGGCATAGTGATGACCCCCGACGCACCTCCACTGGCGCTCTATGTCCACTGGCCGTTCTGCGTGTCCAAATGCCCCTATTGCGACTTCAACAGCCACGTCCGCGAGTCTGTCGATCAGGACGCCTGGCGCGCGGCGCTGCTCACCGATCTGGCGCATGAGGCCGCTTTGCTCCCCGGGCGCCGGCTCGGCTCGATCTTCTTCGGCGGGGGCACGCCGTCGCTGATGCCGCCCGCGACCGTCGCCGCGATCATCGCCGCCGCCGAGCGCCATTGGGGGTTCGAGCCGGAAATCGAGATCACGCTGGAGGCAAACCCCTCCTCGGTCGAGGCGGCGCGTTTTGCCGACCTTGCGGCCGCCGGCGTCAACCGCGTGTCGCTCGGACTGCAGGCGCTGGACGACGATGCCCTCGCCTTTCTGGGCCGCGCGCACGGCGTCGCCGAGGGGCTGGCCGCGCTCGAGACCGCGCAATCGGTGTTCACGCGCGTGAGCTTCGACCTGATCTACGCCCGCCCCGATCAGACCCAGCCGCAATGGGAAGCCGAACTCGCCCGCGCGATCGGCTTCGGCACCGAACATCTCTCGCTCTATCAGCTCACGATCGAACCCGGCACCCGCTTCGCCACCTTGTTCGAGAAGGGGGAGCTCGCCGCATTCGACCCCGATCGCGGCGCCGATCTGTTCGAGGCGACGCGGGCGATGACCGCGCAGGCCCGCATCCCGGCCTATGAAATTTCCAACCACGCCCGCCCCGGCGCCGAGAGCCGGCACAACCTGACCTATTGGCGTTATGGCGATTATGCCGGGGTGGGCCCCGGCGCGCACGGCCGCCGCGGCGGGACGGCGACCATACGCCACAAGAAGCCCGAAAACTGGCTCGCGGCGATCGCGCGCAACGGCCATGGCCTCGAGCGCGAGGATGCGCTGAGCCCCGCCGATCGCGGGGTCGAGGCGCTGCTGATGGGGCTGCGGCTGGGCGAAGGGGTGGACTTAGCCCGCATCGCGCGCATCGCGGGCGGCACGGCCCCGATCGACTTCCGCGCGGTCGCAGTAATGCAGACGCAGGGCCTGGCAGTTCGCGACGGCGACCGGCTCCGAGTCACCGACGCAGGCATGCCGGTGCTCGAGGCGATCCTGCGCGAGCTGGTGCGGACATAGTCCCCAACCCGTCATCCCCGCGCAGGCGGGGATGACGGGCTTGCTCAATTGCCCGTGAAATTCGGCGGCGCGGGAGACACCGTGGCAGTCGTTCCGCCCCGTATCTCCTGCACTTCCAGCGCGCGCTCCGCCACGCCGTCGCGGCCGAAGCGGAACGCACCGTCGAGCCCGGCGAAGCCATCGCGCTCGGTCAGCCGCCGTTCGGGGAATTCGGAACCCGGCCGCCAGTCGCGCGCGATCCGGACCGTCAGCAGCACCGCATCATAGCCCAGCGTCGACATGCGATAGGGCGCAGTGCCGAAGCGCGCGCGATATTTGGTGGCATATTGGCGGTAATAATTGTCGGGCACGCTCGCGAACCAGGCGCCGTTGAGCACGCCCTTGCTGCCAATCGACGAATCGGTGTTCCATAATTCGGTGCCCAGCACGCGGGCGGTCTTGCCGTTCGCCGAGCGGCGGATCGCCGGGACCGCGGTCCGCGCGCTGTCTGCGCTGCCGGCGATCAGGATCGCCTGGAAGGGCGAGCGGGTCAACTTGGCGGTCGCACTGGTCAGCGAGCCCGGCCTCCCGTCGAAGCTTTCCATCGCGATCACCTTGCCCCCGGCCTGTTCGACGGTGCGCAGAAAGGGCGTCGCCACCCGCTGGCCATAGTCGCCCGAGGGCATCAGCCCGACGAATTCGGTCACGCCGTTGCGCGCGGCATATTGAACCACGCGCTCGATCGCCTGGATCGGCGAATAGCCGAGCACGAAGGTGCCGTTCCCCGCGACATTGGTGTCGTTCGAGAAACTGAGCACCGGCACGCGGGCGCGCCGCGCGATCGGGGCGACCTCGCGGGCATCTTCCGCGAGCAACGGACCCAGGATCAGGCGATTGCCGTCGGCGATGGCCTGCGTCGCCGCGGCACCCGCGCCGCCGCTGGTGTCGTAAGTGGTGATCCGGATCGCATCGCTCTTGGTGTCGAGGATCGCGAGCTGGGTGGCATTCTGCAGCGAACGGCCGACCCCGGCATTGGCGCCGTTCAGCGGCACCAGCAACGCGATGCGGTGGCGTTCGCTATCCTGCGGCAGGCCGGGCTGGATCGGGCGCGCGACAGGCCGCTCCGCCGGCGGCGGCGCGGGCGCGGGGCGGTTCGCTTCGGGGATCATGCGGGGGCCGCTGGCGCAGGCGGCGAGGAACATCGTCGCGCCGATCGTAGCGACGCGGACGCTGTTCCAAATCCCGCGTTGCTTGACTGCTTGGGCGTCTGCCATGACTCTCCTTAGGATGAACGCTTCACTTGCCCCAGGCCTCTATATCGTCGCGACCCCGATCGGCAATCTCGGCGATCTCAGTCCGCGTGCATCGCAGATATTGCTCAACGCCGATATCGTCGCCGTCGAAGACTCGCGTGTGACGGCCGGGCTGTTTCGCCATCTCGGCGCGAAGGGGCGGATGACACCCTATCACGATCATAATGCCGATGCCGTGCGCCCCGGGCTGGTCGCGCGGATGGGGCAGGAAGTGGTGGCCCTGGTCTCGGATGCGGGCACGCCCCTGATCTCGGATCCCGGCTTCAAGCTGGTGCGCGACGCACGCGCGGCGGGACATGCCGTAACCACGGTTCCCGGCCCCTGCGCCGCCATCGCCGCGCTGACGCTGGCGGGGTTGCCGACCGACCGCTTCCTGTTCGTCGGCTTCCTGCCTTCGAAGCAACAGGCCCGCGCGGAGGCGATCGCCGAGGTGGCGGGCATCCGCGCGACGCTGATCCTCTATGAGTCGGGGCCGCGGCTGGGGGCCTGCCTCGCCGCGCTGGCGGAGGGCCTGGGCGACCGCGAGGCGGCGGTCGCGCGCGAAATCACGAAGAAGTTCGAGGAATGCGTGACCGGCAGCCTTTCCCAGCTCGCCGATCGCTATGCGGAGGCCCCGCCCAGGGGAGAGATTGTCGTGATTGTCGCCCCGCCCGGCGAAGCCGCGCCTGCCACAGCGGAGGATGGCGAAGCGGCGCTGCTGGAGGCGCTTACCCGGCTGCCGGCGGCGAAGGCCGCGGGCGAGGTCGCCAAGAAGCTCGGGCTCGACCGCAAGACGCTCTATGCCCGCGCCATCGCCCTGAAAAATTAGGCGAACTCGCGAACGAGCGCCTCCGACGACCAATCGAGCATCCTGCTCTCATCCGAGCCGGTAAGCTCGGATAAACGGCGCAAATAGGATTCCGCCAGTTCGCGGCGACGCGCCTGCGCGCTCTCGGTGACCGCCCGACGCGCGGCGGCGATTTCCTGGATGGCGCGGCGCCGATAATAACGTTCGTTCGATTCCATGGGTGCGACACCCCCCGGTGCGACGAATCGACTCGATGAATTCGAGTCGTTGGGTGCAAAGTAACTAAAGTTATCCACAGGCGCGAGTCCGGGCAGATGAGGCGGTATAAAGGCGCGACAAGGGACCGGCGGGCCGCCGAAAGTCGCGGTCGCGAGGGCGAACGGCGCGCCGCATGGTGGCTCTGGCTGCGCGGCTGGAAGATTCTCGATCGTCGCGTGCGCACCCCCGCCGGCGAAGTCGACCTGGTGGTCCGCCGCGGCGCGCTCGTCGCCTTCGTCGAGGTGAAGACCCGCGCTACCGATGCCGAGCTCGATTTCGCGATCGACGAGCGCCGCCTCTCGCGCGTTGCCGCCGCCGCCGAATATCTGATGCCGCGTTATGTTGCGCCGGGCGACGATATCCGAGTCGACGTGATCCTCATTGCCCCCGGCAAGCTCCCTCGCCATATCGAGAACGCCTGGATAGGGTGACTTACCCGCATAAGTCACCTACGAAGGCGCGAGGAGGCCGAATGACCCTAACCGTTGCCGTGCAGATGGACCCGCTGGATGCGATCAACATCGCCGGAGATTCGAGCTTCGCGCTGATGCTGTCGGGCCAGGCGCGCGGACACCGGCTGTTCCATTATGCCGCCGAGTACTTGAACTATGCCGACGGCCGCGTCTGGGCCCGCGCGCACCCGGTCACGGTCCAGCGAGTCGAGGGCAATCATTTCGAGTTCGGCGAGGCGGTGAAGCTCGATCTCGGCGCGGAGGCCGACGTGGTGCTGATGCGCCAGGATCCGCCCTTCGACCTCGGCTATATCACCGCCACCCACCTGCTGGAGCGGATCGCGGACAGGACGCTGGTCGTCAACGATCCTGCCAGCGTCCGCAACGCGCCCGAGAAGGTGTTCGTGCTCGATTATGCGCGCTTCATGCCGCCGACGCTGATCACCCGCAGCCTCGACGAGGCGCGTGATTTCCTGGCCAAGCACAAGGAGATCGTCATCAAGCCGCTCCATGGCAATGGTGGCAAGGCGATCTTCAAGGTGGGCAGCGACGGCGCAAACCTCTCTGCCCTGATCGAGGTGTTCAACACCGCGTGGCGTGAGCCGCACATGATCCAGGCCTTCCTGCCGAGCGTGGCCGAGGGCGACAAGCGGATCGTATTGGTCGACGGCGAAGTCGCCGGTGCGATCAACCGGATCCCCGGCGAAGGCGAGATCCGCTCGAACCTCGCGGTCGGCGGCAGCGCGCTCAAGACCGAACTGACGCCACGCGAGCAGGAAATCTGCGACGTCCTCGGGCCGGAGCTCAAGCGCCGCGGGCTGATCTTCGTCGGTATCGACGTGATCGGCGGCGAGTGGCTGACCGAGATCAACGTCACCTCGCCCACCGGCATCGTCGCGATCGATCGCTTCAACGGCACCGATACCGCCGCCCTGATCTGGCAGGCGATCGAGCGCCGCGTCGCCGAGCGCGGCGCAGCCAAATGAACTGGCTCGATTGGGGCTATCTCGGCATCTTCCTGCTGATGGTGCTGGAAAATGTGATCCCGCCCGTGCCCTCCGAAGTGATCATGGGCCTGGGCGGCATCGCTGCGGGCCAGGGCAAGATGAACTTCCTGCTGCTCGTGCTGGTCGGCACGTCGGGCTGCATCCTCGGCAATCTCTTCTGGTACGAGATCGGCCGCCGCTATGGCTATCAGCGGCTGCGCCCGGCGATCGATCGCTGGGGCCGCTGGCTGACGATGGACTGGGAGGATGTAGAGAAGCTGCGCCGCTTCTTCGATCGCTGGGGCGGCATCACTGTCTTCGTCTTTCGCTTCATGCCGATCGGCCGCACCGTGATCTCGATCCCCGCGGGGCTCCTCCAGATGCCCTTCTGGCCCTTCGTGATCTATACCGCCGCGGGCAGCGCGATCTGGAACACGATCCTGGTCGGCGCGGGCTATTGGCTGGGCGCGAGCTTCGAGACGATCGATCGCTGGATCGCGCCGGGGGTGGTGGCGATCGTCGTCGTTGCGGTTTTGCTCTATATCTGGCGCGTCGTGACCTGGAAGCCGCGCGACCAGCGCTAAGCCCGCGGATGGGCGTTGCGATAGACGTCGAGCAGATGCGCGGCGTCGACCGCGGTATAGATCTGGGTCGAGCTCAGGCTCGCATGGCCGAGCAGTTCCTGCAGCGCCCGCAAGTCCGCCCCGCGGCCGAGCAGATGCGTCGCAAAGCTGTGCCGCAACGCATGCGGCGTCGTCCGCTCCGACAATCCCAGCGCCGCCCGTGCGGAACGCACCCCCTTGCGAATCGCCCCCGGCGGCAGTGGCCCGCCCTTGGCGCCGCGAAACAGCGGCGCGTCGCGCGACACGCCGTATGGACATAGCGCCGCATAGGCTTCGACGGCCTCGCGGACCTGCGGCAGCAGCGGCACGGTCCGGGTCTTGTCGCGCTTGCCGGTGACGCGCATCGTCTCGCCCAGCGGCAGCACCGCGCCGGTCAGCCCCACGGCCTCGCCGATGCGCAGCCCGGCGCCATAGAGCAACAGCAACACCGCCCAGTCGCGCGCGGCGATCCAGGGTTCGCTCGCCTCCTCGGAGACGAGTTCGGCCAGCGCCACTGCCTCGTGCGGCGCGATCGGCCGGGGCACGCCCTTCTTGACCCGCGGCCCACGCAGCCGCGGCAGATCGGCATGATCGCCTACCGCAAATTTGAGGAACCCGCGCACCGCCGATAGCTCGCGCGCCGCGGAGGTATTCACCAGCCCGTCGTTGCGCCGGCTGGCGAGAAAGGCGCGGAGGTCCGCGGTGCCGATCGCGGCCAATGTTTCGCGGGTGACTTCGCCGCCCCAATGCGCCTGGAGGAAGGCGACCAGTCGCTCGGCCGTCGCGCCATAGGCCCGCACGGTATGCGCCGAGCGACGCCGGTCGCGCGCGAGGTGCTGGGCGTAGAGGAGCGGGAGGGCGGGTTGGGTCACGCACATACCCTACCCCCTTCCGTCATCCCAGCGAAAGCTGGGATCGCAGGCAATCGTGGTACGCGCGCTGCAACAGATCCCAGCTTTCGCTGGGATGACGGGCGTCAGCCAATCCGCTGCCCGGTCTTCGCCCAGTCCGCCAGGAACCCCTCGATCCCCTTGTCGGTCAGCGGATGCTTGACCAGCTGGCGGATCACCGCGGGCGGCGCCGTCATCACGTCGGCGCCGATCCGTGCGGCTTCCAGCACATGGATCGGGTGCCGCACGCTCGCGACCAGGATCTCGGTGTCGAAGCCGTAATTGTCGTAGATCAGGCGGATGTCGGCGATCAGCGCCATGCCGTCGAAGCCATTATCGTCGTGCCGGCCGACGAAGGGCGAAACGAAGGTCGCGCCGGCCTTTGCCGCGAGCAGCGCCTGGTTGGCCGAGAAGCAGAGCGTGACGTTGACCATCGTCCCGTCGTCGGTCAGCGTCTTGCACGCCTTGAGCCCGTCGATCGTCAGCGGCACCTTGACCGCGACATTGTCGGCGATCTTCCGGACGATCTCGGCTTCCTGCATCATCGTCGCATAATCGAGCGCGACGACTTCGGCGGAAACCGGCCCGTCGACGATCCCGCAAATCTCCGCCACCACTTCGAGGAAGTTGCGCCCGGCCTTGTGGATCAGCGAGGGATTGGTGGTCACCCCGTCGACAAGCCCGGCATCGGCCAGGTCGCGGATTTCGGCGGTGTCGGCGGTGTCGGCGAAGAACTTCATGGGGATTCCTTGTGAGTCAGCGGACCAGCATCAGCTTTACCCGACCGCCCTTAAGCCGCGATGCGCTGACGCGATAGGTGCCCGGTTGCAACCGGAAGCGAACGATCTTCGAGATGGTCGAGCAGGCAGGGCCCTTCGCCTCGGAGGTATAGCGCAGCGCACGCCCGCGCGGCGGCGCGATGTCGATCCAGCCGGCCTGATCGATCGCGATGCCGAACGTTCCGGCCTTGCGGATGCGGACGCTGGTGGCGGCTTCGCCCCGCCGCGCCGGCAGCACCACCGAATGTCCGGTATCCAGGCCTTGCCCGGCGCGCGTCCAGCCGCTGAGCGGTCTCGGCAATCGGGTGTCGAAGCTGCGGCACGGCGCAAGTGCGGCGCTGAGCGCCAAGGCGGTCAGGATCATATGTCCCCCTTCGGTTGAGGGTTGGATCGTAACCGGAACAAGCTAAAGCGGCAAATATGACTGGAATGTTACGAGTCCTTGGCCTGGCCTTCGCGTTGCTCGTAGCGCTGCCCGCGGCTGCACAGCAGGTCGATGAGCAGCTCTGGTTCCAGGCCAACGGCATCACCGACCTGGACCAAGACACTACGATCATGCTCGAGAGCATCGGCCGCTTTTATGATAAGGTCGGCGGCTTCGCACACAGCGAGTTCGGTGGAATCGTCACGCACACGCTCAGCGATTCGGTGGAAGTCGCGTTCGGCTTTCGCCACGTCCAGGATTATGATCGCGGCCGCCCGCTGCCGAACTTCGAGCGGTTTCGCCAGACGATCACCTTCACCCTCGCCCCCGGCCTCACCACCCGCACCCGGATCGAGGAGACGTTCAGCAGCGACGGCCCCGGCATGGGCGTCCGCGCGCGGCAGCAATTGCGCTACGAGCACGCCATCGGCGGCGGGGTCGACGCCTTTGCCGCGCATGAGAGCTTCCTGCTGGTCAACGATACTGGTTGGGGCCAGCAAAGCGGCTATGATCGGATGCGCCACACGATCGGGCTGCAGATTCCGCTCGGCGAGCAACTGAGCGGCGAGGTGTCTTATCTCAACCAGTACAGCTTCGGCCGCGACGGCGATCGCGACGAGATGGATCATATCGCGGTCTTCGCGCTGACGCTCAGTCTCTGACGCGCCCGGCGTCGTACCGCGGCGCAGATACGGGATTCCCACGCGCGCAAGAATCCCCATATGAGGCGCTGATGTCCCGCGCCCGTGTCCTCGTCATGAACTCCGCGCTCGGCCCGCTCGACTATCGCGTGCCCGCGGGTATGCAGGTCGAACCCGGCTCGATCGTGGTCGCGCCGCTCGGACCTCGCCAACTTGCCGGCGTGGTCTGGGAAGCCGATCGCATGCCTTCGGACGCCGAAGTCGGCGACAATCGGCTGCGCAATCTGATCGCGGTCGCCGATGCCCCGCCGATCCCCGAGCCGGTCCGCCGCCTGATCGAATGGACCGCCAACTATTATCTGAGCCCGCCCGCCGCGGTGCTGGCGATGACGCTGCGCACCTCGGCAGCGTTCGAGGGCGCGCCGACCATTGTCGAATATCGCGCTACGGGACTCGTGCCCGATCGCCTGACCCCGCAGCGCGCGCAAGCGCTCGAGCGGATCGGCGACCGGCAGGGGCTGGTGCGCGAGCTCGCCACCGTCGCCGACGTGTCCGAAGGGGTGATCCGCGGCCTCTGCAAGATCGGCGCGATCGAGGCGGTGACGGTCGACACCGATTCGCCTTTCCCTTTGCCCGACCCGCATTTCGGCCCGCCCGACCTCAGCGCCGACCAGGCCGACGTCGCCAGCATCCTGCGCCAGTCGGTCGGCGCCGGCGCCTTCCAGCCTTTCCTGCTCGACGGCGTCACGGGCTCCGGCAAGACCGAAGTCTATTTCGAAGCCGTCGCCGCCGCCCTCGCCGCGGGCAAGCAGACGCTCGTCCTGCTGCCCGAGATCGCACTCACCGAGCCCTTCCTCACCCGCTTCGCCCAGCGCTTCGGCTGCGAACCGATCGCCTGGCATTCGGGCCTGCGCACTTCGCAGCGGCGCCGCGCCTGGCGCGCCATAGCCAGAGGCGAGGCGATGGTGACGGTCGGCGCGCGCTCGGCCTTGTTCCTGCCCTACCCCAAGCTCGGGCTGATCGTCGTCGACGAGGCGCATGAGACCAGCTTCAAGCAGGAAGAGGGGGTCCATTATCACGCGCGCGACGTCGCGGTGATGCGCGGCAAGTTCGAGCAATGTACGGTCGTCCTGGCATCGGCCACGCCCGCGATCGAGACGCGGCACCAGGTCGAACTCGGCCGCTATGAGGAATTGAAGCTCCCCGGCCGCTTTGGCGCAGCCGAGATGCCCGATATCGAAGCGATCGACCTGATCGCCGAGCCCCCCGAGCGCGGCCGCTGGCTGGCGCCCCGGCTCGTTCTCGCGATCGACGCGGCGCTCGAGCGCAAGGAACAGTCGCTCCTCTTCCTCAATCGCCGCGGCTATGCGCCGCTCACCCTCTGCCGCCACTGCGGCCACCGCTTCCAGTGCCCCAATTGCACGGCGTGGATGGTCGAGCACCGGCTGATCCGCCGCCTCTCCTGCCACCATTGCGGGCACACCTACCCGACGCCCGAAATCTGCCCCGAATGCGAGGAAGAGGATAGCCTCGTCGCCTGCGGCCCCGGCGTCGAGCGGATCGCCGACGAAGTGGCGGCACTCTGGCCCGACGCCCGCACCGCGATCGTCACCTCGGACACGCTCTGGTCGCCTGCCAAGGCGGCCGAGTTCGTCCAGCGGATGGAGCATCACGACATCGACATCGTCGTCGGAACCCAGCTCGTGACCAAGGGCTATCATTTTCCCAACCTGACCGTGGTCGGCGTGGTCGATGCCGATCTGGGGCTCGACGGCGGCGACCTGCGCGCGGCCGAGCGCACCTTCCAGCAGATCATGCAGGTCTCCGGACGCGCCGGCCGCGGGGTGAAGCCCGGCCATGTCTATATCCAGACCCACGCGCCCGACGCGCAGGTGATGCAGGCGCTCGTCTCGGGCGACAGCGCCGCTTTCTACGCCGCCGAGACCGAGGCGCGGCGCGAGGCCGGCGCCCCGCCCTATGGCCGCTACGCCGCGATCATCGTCTCCTCCGAAGACAAAGCCGCCGCCGAGGAAACCGCCCGCCTGATCGGCCGAACCGCGCCGCGGGTGGACGAGATGCACGTCTATGGCCCCGCCCCCGCGCCGATGGCGATGCTGCGCGGCCGCCACCGCTTCCGCCTGCTGGTCCACGCCCGCCGCGCCTTCGACGTGCAGGACATGATCCGCGAGTGGCTGGGCGCGCTGGAATGGAGCGCCAAAGTGCGCGTCGCGGTCGACGTGGACCCGTACAGCTTCCTTTAACCTTGCCGACTTGCCCCTATCCGCCGTCACATTGCCGGGTTAGCATGTGTGAATCGGGAGGGATCTGAGATGCTTCGCACCCTGTTGCCGTTGCTGTTGCTGCTGACCCCGGCCACTGCCCGTGCCGACTGGCATGAGGCCAGCACCCGGCATTTTACGGTCTATTCGGACCAGCGGCCCGAAGGCATTCGCGAATTCGTCGCCAATCTCGAAAAATTCGATCGCGTGATGCGCCAGCTCTACCGGTGGCAGGATCCCGAGCAGGCGCGCCCCAATCGGCTGACCGTTTACGTCCTCGACGATCGCGACGACGTGTCGAAGCTGGCCGGCAGCAGCTTCGTCGCGGGCTTCTACAAGGCGCGTGCGGGCGGATCGATGGCCGTGGTCCCCCGCTTTTCGGGCAACGGCAGCAAGACTGCGCTCGATGAGCAGCAGATACTCCTCCACGAATATACGCACCACATGATGCTCAGCGCGTTTCCCAATGCGATCATCCCGGCCTGGTATGTCGAGGGATTCGCCGAGCTTCACGCCACAGCCGAGTTCGACAAGGCCGGCGTCATCGTCGGCGGGCCGCCGCAATATCGCGCGCGCACGCTGATGAACGTGCGCAACGCATTGCCCGCCCAGCAATTGCTGATGGCCGACACGATCCGGCTCAGCGACAGCCAGCGCGCCGCTCTTTATGGCCGCGGCTGGCTGCTGTCGCATTATCTGCTGGTCGCCAAGCAGCGCCAGGGCCAGCTGGGTGACTATCTGCGCGCGATCAACGCAGGCAAGCCCGCGAGCGAGGCGACCGCGTCCTTCGGCGATCTGCGCGCGCTCGATCGCGACCTCGATCGCTACAAGTCGGGCAAGATCATGCGCCATGTGGTTCCTCTCGAAGGCGCCGCGCCGGAGATCGTCCTGCGCAAGCTCACCCCGGGCGAGGCAGCCACGATGGAGGTGCGCATTCGGTCCAGGCGCGGGGTCAATGCCAAAACCGCCGCCGGCGTCTATGCCGAGGCGCGCAAGGCCGCCGCGCCCTATCCCGACGATCCGGGCGCGCAGGTCGTACTGGCCGAAGCTGCCTTCGATGCGCGCGATTTCGCCGCCGCCGAGACCGCGGCCGACCGTGCCATTGCCGCGGATCCCAAATCGACCGAGGCCTATGTCCATAAAGCGAAGGCGCGTCTCGCCGCAGCACTTGTCGCCCGCGACCGCAGCAAGGAGACCGCTGCGGCGATTCGCCGGATCATCGTCGCGGGCAACAAGCTTGAGCGCGACCATCCCGAATTGCTGATCCTCTATTTCCGCACCTTCACCGATTTCGGCCAGCCGCCGACCGAGATCGCCAAGGACGGGCTGGCGCGCGCGCACGATCTTGCGCCGCAGGATCGGATGCTGCGCTTCAACGCGGCGCGCATGTATCTGCGCGACGGCAACAAGGAGAAGGCCCGCGCACTGCTGGCACCGCTCGCCTACAGCCCCCACGCCCGCGGCCTGGCCCAGCGCGCGACACGGCTGATCGCCCAGATCGACGCAAGCGATGTCGAGGGCGCGCTCAAGGCGCTCGACGGGCAACCGTCCGAGGAGCCCGAAGCCGACGGCGAGCCGACCGGCAATCCGTCCCCCGCGTCTTGAACCGCAGGGGCTTTTGCCCGAAAGCTGCCGCGATTCCTGGGGGTCGAATTCGATGATGCGTCGGTTGCTGCTGTTGGTCGCCTTGCTGCTCGCTTGGACCGCTCCCGCACGCGCCGACGACATCTCCGCCGCGGGCCGGGGCGTGGTGCGGATCGTCACGATCGCAGTGGTGGACGACGAAGTGGTCGGCTTCGGCCACGGCAGCGGCTTCGCGGTCGCGCCCAATCGCATCGTCACCAACGCGCATGTCGTCGAGCTGGCCGATCGCTATCCCGACAATGTCGTGATCGGCGTGGTGCCGTCCGAAGGCGACAAGTCGTTCCGCGGCCGGCTGGTCGCGATCGACAAGGATCGCGACCTGGCACTGATCGAATTCCCCGGCGCGCGGCTCGCCCCGCTCACGCTCTTTACGGGCGCTCCGGCCGAGGGGGAGACGCTGATCGCCTTGGGTTATCCCGGCAATGTCGATCTCGCTACCGCGCGCTCGGCGGCGGATTTCATCACGCCGCAATCGCCGGTACGCTCGCAGGGCGGTTTCGCCGGCGGCCGCCTGCTCCAGGGCACCAGCGTGCTGCTTCATACGGCAAGCATCGCCCGCGGCAATTCGGGTGGCCCGCTGCTCGATCGCTGCGGCCGGGTGCTCGGCGTCAATTCGGCGATCACCCGCGGCGACGAGGGCGATGCGAGCTTCGCCTTCGCGATCGCCGGCAAGGAGGTCGCCGATTTCCTGCGCGAGGCCAAGCAGCCGATCGCGTCGGTCGCGGTACCCTGCACCAGCGTCGAAGAGGCGATGGCGGCCGAACGCAACGCCGACGAGAAGGCGCGGCTCGAGGCAGAGCAGACCGCGCGCGCCGCCGCCGCCCAGTCGGCCAGCGAGCGCGAAGAAGCGCTCGCTCTGGCACGCGCCCGCAACAGCGCGACGCGCGAGAATTTCATGGCCGGGGCGGCGGTGATGCTGGTCCTGGGCGCGCTCGCGCTGGGCGGCGCCGGGCTGCTATTGTCGCGCGACCGGAGACGCGAAGCGATCGGCGTGGCGGTCGGCGGCGGTGTGTTGATGGCGGGCGCGGTGGCGCTGTTCCTGAGCCGGCCGGGCTTCGATGAATCTGCGATCGCCGCGGTGCCCAAGACCAAAGCCGCCGTCGGCCCCAGCGAAAGCGAGCGCGGCCGGATGGTGTGCACCCTGATCCCCGAGCGCAGCCGCGTTACCGTGACGGCGATCGACAAGGTCGATCTCGATCTGGGCGCCGACGGCTGCATCAACGGCCGCACCCAATATGCCGAAGCGGGAACACATTGGCAGCGCATCCTGGTGCCCGAGCAGGAACAGTCGGTCTCGGTGCTCGATTACGATCCGGCGACGCGCATCTACACCAACACCCGCTATCTGCTCTCCGCCGAACAGATGACGAAGGCGCGCCAGCTCCGCGCCGGGGTTCCGCTCAAGAGCTGTTCGGCCGATCAGGCCGCACGCGCCGCGCTCGCCACCCAGCAACAGGCGCTGCGCGCCGCGCTGCCGCCGGTGTATAACGAGAAGCTGACCTATCGCTGCAGCCCTGCGCTGACCGGGCCGCCGGCGGTGGCTCCGACAGGGGCGTCCACCCCGTAGAGCCCGTCCGCGCAGCGGCCCGAACCGCCTGAAGCGCGGCGCGCGTGCTACCCAAAAACCCGAGGTTCATGATGTCCGATCGCCTGAAGGTCCTGCTCCAATATCTGTTGCCGAAGCAGGTACTGACGAGCTTCGCCGGCCGTGTCGCGCGCGCGCGCGGCGGCGCCATGACGACCCGGCTCATCCGCTGGTTCGTGGCCAGATACGGCGTCGATATGCGCGAAGCCGCCGAACCCGACATCGCCGCCTATGCAAGCTTCAACGACTTTTTCACGCGGCCCCTGAAGCATGGCGCGCGCCCGCTGGCGTCAGCCGACTTCGTCTGTCCGGTGGACGGCGCGATCAGCCAGTTCGGCGCGATCGACGACCATCACATCCTGCAGGCGAAGGACCATCGCTTCACGACGACGGAGCTGATCGGCGGCGATGCCGCGCTGGCGGCCGAGTTCCGACATGGCAGCTTCGCCAATCTGTATCTGTCGCCCAGGGACTATCACCGGCTGCACATGCCCTGCGACGGCCGCTTGACCCGGATGATCTATGTCCCCGGCGCCTTGTTCTCGGTAAATCCGGTGACTGCGCGCGGCGTGCCGAACCTGTTCGCGCGCAACGAACGAGTGGCGTGCGTCTTCGACTCGCCCGAACATGGCCCCTTCGTGCTGGTGCTGGTGGGCGCGACGATCGTCGGCAGCATCGCAACCGCATGGCATGGCGTGGTCAATCCGAAGCGGACCGGCGCGCTTTGCGAATGGCGCTATGCCGATCAGGCCGTCGTCCTGAAAAAGGGCGAGGAGATGGGTCGCTTCCTGCTCGGCTCGACGATCGTGATGCTTTTCCGGCCCGGTGCCATCAGGTTCAACCAGGACTGGGCCCCCGAACGGGCGGTGCGCCTTGGCGAAAGAATGGGCGATCGCCCACACTAAGTCTTCTGCGAGATATCAGCGCCGGGAACGCGGATATCTTGCAGGGCGTGCGGTGTTCCCGCCATTCTCGTCTGCAAGCTTTTGCCAACGGTCGAACCGTTCGAGCGTGAGGGCGCCTTCGGCGATCGCCGCCCGCACGCCGCAGCCGGGCTCGCCGCCATGCCCGCAATTCGAAAAGCGGCACTGCTGCGCGGCCAGGACGAAATCGTCGAACACTTCCGAAACGCCCGCGGCCGCTTCGGTGAGCTGCAGCTCGCGCATGCCCGGCGTGTCGAGCAGCCACCCGCCCCAGGCGAGCCGGTGCATCGCCCGGACGGTCGTGGTGTGACGACCGGTGTCGTCGGCAGCGCGGATCGGCTGGGTGGCGATGTCGTTCGACCCCCGCAGGCTGTTGACGAGCGTCGACTTGCCGACCCCCGACGATCCGAGCAACGCCACGGTCTGCCCCTGCCCGCACCAAGCGGCGAGGTGCGCTACGCTGGCGGGATCGCGCCCGTTGACGGCCTCGACGCACAGCCCGGGCTCGATCGCGCGCGCCGCCTCGGCAAACTGCTCCGGGGTTTCGGTCAGATCGGTCTTGGTCAGGACGACGACCGGCGCCACGCCGACCTCGCGCGCGAGCACCAGATAGCGTTCGAGCCGGGCGACGCTGAAATCCTGGTTGCACGATGCGACGATGAACAGCGTGTCGATGTTGGCGGCGATCATCTGCTGCTTGCGCGGATCCCCGGGTGCGCGACGGGTGAACAGGTTGAGGCGATCGAGGACGCGCGTGACCAGTCCGGACTCGCGGTCGATCAGCAGCCAGTCGCCGACGGTCGGGTGATCGTCCCCCGGCCGCGCGCCCAGGATATAGGGGGAGACGAAATGCTGGGACCCGACGCCCTGGACGGCGATCTTGCCGCGATGGACCGCCATCACCCGCACCGGATGGCAGCGATCGGCCTCCTCGACCGACAGCTGCGCGCTGAAATGATCACGCCAGCCCAGTTCGGCCAATGTCTCTTCGGTCGATATCATGGCTTCATTGTACCGCATTTTCTGGGCAATGGTCGGATTTTGGAGAATGTGATGGGCGATTCCACAGGGACGTGGGACGGGCAACTGGTTCGGCAATGGCTCGAGCGCCGGCTCGGGGCCGCAAGGCTGGATCAGGCGGCGGCGGACAGACGCGGATATGAGGCGCAGGACGACTATGACAAGGCAGCTGCCGAGGAATGGGCCTGCCGCGCGCTGACCCTTGGGGCGTTCGCCGATGAGCAGGACGCGTTCGCCAAGCGCCTGAAGCAGCTGATCGGGGAGCCAGCCTATCAGGCCACGGGCATCTATGACGACGCGCGGTTCGAGCGCCATGTCCGCAGCCATCTCAGGAAGGTGGCCAAGATGACCAAGGAGAATGTTGGCTTCGAGAAGACGTTGCGATTTCAGTGATTTGCCAGTCGCGCCCGCTATCCCTTCCATATTCGGGAAAAGCGGACCGCGCGGCTCGGTTGCCCTATGACGCATCGACCAGGCCGCCATGCAAGGCTGCGGGCTACAACGTTGCGGCGCGTCCATAGCGTGCCCGGGTAGAGGCGATGCTGCGACGGGCGAGCTCGATCGCATCCTCCTCGGTCGTGAAGAGCAAGTGATCGATGACCGACGCGAGGTGCGCACGCATCGCCGCACGCGCCCCCGCAGGATCGCGGGCGCGCAGCGCGTCCACCACTACACTATGCTCCGCCACGACGGGCTGGATGTTTGCCGTCCGCGCCTTGGCTAGCAGCAATGCACAGTCTGGCGAGGTGGAGCGCAGCCGCCACATCTGGGCGATCTGGCTGTGAATCACAGCGTTGCGCGTCGCGGTCGCGATCAGCAGGTGAAAGGCCTGGTCGGCATCGGTGGTCACCCCCGGCAACCGATTTTCGTCGGCCATCTGCTCCACCAGCCGGTCCAGCTCGTCGAGTTCGTCGTCGCGGATATGCACGGCCGCAAGCGCCGCCGCCTCGCCTTCGACCAGCAAGCGCGCTTCCATCAACTCGAACGCGGTGACGGTGAAATCCGGACGATCCCGTGCCCCCGGCAATGCACGCACATAGGCGCCCGAGCCGAGCCGAACCTCGATCAGGCCCTGGACCTCGAGCGCGATCATCGCTTCGCGCACCGCTGGACGGCTGACTCCATGTTGGATCGAAAGTTCGCGCTCGGCGGGGAGTCTGTCGCCCACCGCATAGCGGCCGCCCGCCAGATCCTCGAACAAGTGCCGCGCGAGTTTCTGATACAGGCGCTCGGCGCCGCCGGCCGGCACTGCGCCCCGGGGTTTTTCGGCAGCGATCAAGATCATCCCCTTCAAGACAGGTCTTACCAATCAGGCGAATCGGCAGCAAGAGTCCCCGCGCATGCACACGCCCGGCGCAGGCGGATCGCGTGAGACGCGAAGCGCCGGACGCGCGCCGACAGGGCCGGCGCGGTCGTCTCCTAGCGGCGAGCGCCGCCCTTATCCGGCACCACGGCGATCGCCGACACCAGCGACGGCCCGCCGACGCCGGTGAAGCGGAGCGATAGCTTGCCGCTCGTCACGCGCACCGGGAACGTGCGTGTGACTGCAATCATCGGGCCGCCGGCCGCCTGCGCCGGATTGAACTTCGAGACCATATTGACGCCATTTGCGGCGACGTCGAAGGTCCGCGTCGCTGCCTTAGCCGGATCGGGCTCGAACATGTGCAGCGTCACCATCCAGCGCCCGTCGGGCAGCGGCAGCTCATAGACGAAATCTCCCTCGCGATAGGATCCGTAGAGCTCGGCGTCGCCGGTCCCCTTCACTTCGCTCGGCGCCGGCTTCCCGCGCGCGCCCATGCGCATTTCGGGAACGGCGCCGCCGACGAAGAAGCTATCCGATCCGAACCGCACACCAGCAGCGGACGTGAGCCCCGTCAGGCTTCCGGCACGAATATGCAGCCCGGCGGACGCGTCGGGCGCAGTCCAGCGGATCGTGTCCGATAGGGGCTTGCCGGCGACGGTGGCCGTCGCTGTCACGGCATTCTCCCCTGCCTTCAGCGCAACGCCGGGCCAGACGCAGATACGGTCGGGGCAGGAAACCGTGCCGATCTGCGCGCCGTTGACCGTCAGGCTGACGGCATCGGCGTTGCTGTAGGCGCGCACCTCAGCGACCGGATAGGCGCGGTCGACATAGCGGCGGCCGGTCAGATGGAGCACCGGCTCGGTGGACCAATTGGCCTTGTAGAAATAGAAGGCGTCCTTGCGGATCTTGCGATCGTAGCTGACCAGCCCCTTGTCGTTGAGGTCGATCGCATCGCCTTCCTCGCGGCTGTTCGACGCGAAGTCGAACATGTTCCAGATCCAGGTGGCGCCCAGATAATCCTGCTGCTTCAGCGCCTTCCAGGTTTCCTCGTGGACATAGGCCTGGAACGCTTCCGGATGCGGCCTGCCATTCGCATTGACGGGCCCGCCCAGCACGTTGTCGCTATGCTGGGTCAGCGCGCCGCCCGCGCCATATTCGGTCAGCATGATCGAACGGTTCGGATATTTGGCATGCAGCGCGCCTAGAGCGGCCGCGGCATCGCCGGATTTCCCGTAATACCAACCGAAATAACGATTGAGGCCGATCACGTCGGTTACATCGTTCAGAACTTCCGCACCCGGGCGCGAGAGCGGCGAGGGCGTGGCCTCGCAGCAATCGGCATAGGCGGTGGGGCGGCTCGGGTCTTCGCTTCGCGCCAGCGCGTTCAGCTCGACGAGCATGGCGCGCGATTGGGCGTTGGGCCCTTTGCCGCCCCTGCGCAGCGCGTTGATCGCGGCGCCGATATCGATCTCGTTGCCGACCGACCAGATCATGACCGAGGGGTGGTTATAGTTCTGGCGGATCAGCTCGACGAGCTGGGCGCGGGC
Organism: Sphingomonas sp. M1-B02; assembly: GCF_026167525.1. NCBI lineage: Bacteria > Pseudomonadati > Pseudomonadota > Alphaproteobacteria > Sphingomonadales > Sphingomonadaceae > Sphingomonas > Sphingomonas sp. M1-B02. The sequence continues at coordinate 1,925,518 of NZ_CP110679.1, forward strand.
ATTGGCGATCAGCGCGGCGGTCGGCGGGCCGTCGCCCAGCGACGATTGGTGCACGAACGGCAGCTCGGCCTTCACGACCATCCCTGCCTTGTCGGCTTCGTCGCTCCATGCCTGTGCATGCTGATAATGCGCGTGACGGACGGTGTTCACGCCCATCTCGGCCATGATCGCCATATCCTCGGCATGGTCCTGCGCGCTCAGCGCCCAACCCTTGCCCTGGCGATCCTGGTGGCGCGAGGCGCCGTGTAGAGGGGTCGGCTTGCCATTCAGGATGAAGCCCTTGTCGGGATCGAAGGCGAAGGTGCGCACGCCGAGCGGCTGTTCGACCCGATCGACGACGCGGCCGCGGTCGACCAGTTCGGCGACCACCCGGTAGAGATAGGGATTCTCGCGCCCCTGCCAGAGGATCGGCCGTGCGATCGTCATCGCGCGCCGCAGCTCGAGCGTGCCGTTCGCGGTCAGGGTCGCGGGGGCCCTGTCGCTGGCGACGACTGCGCCGCTTGCGTCGAGGATCCGGCTGTTCATGGTCAGCGTGCGCCGCGCCGCCCCGGCGTTGCGCAGCCGCGCGAGCAGCGCGACGCTGGCCGAGCCTTCGGTCACCTGGGGGGTGCTGAGGTAGATGCCCGGGCCGCCATGATCGAGCGTGTCGAACTGCGCGGCATCGACGGTGAGAAGCGACACCCCGCGATAGATGCCGCCATGGACGAAGAAATCGCCGCCGAGCGGGATGACATCGGCGGTGGCGCTGCCGGGGGCAGGCTTGCTGTTGTCGGCCTTGACCACGATCCTGTTCGCCGCGCCGGGGCGCAGCTGGTCGGTGATGTCGAAGCGGAAGGTCGAGAAGGCGCCGGCATGGCCGCCGACCCGCACCCCGTTGACCCACACGTCCGCGACCGCGCCGACCCCGTCGAACTGGATCACCTGACGCTGCCCCCTGGCGCGGGCCGGGGCTTTCAGCGCCAGCCGATACCAGCCGACGCCCTGCTCCATATTGCTCTGGGGCGAGCGAGTGAGCGCATATTCGCCCAGCCGGTTCCACGTGTGCGGCAGTTCGACACGCTCCCAGTCGCTATCGTCGAAGGTCGCGTCGGTCACGCCCGCCGCATCGCCGCCGAAGCGGAAGCGCCAGCCGGAGGTCAGCGACGTCACCTGACGCGGGCTTGCCGCCTCTGCGGCGGCCGTTCCCGGGAGAGTCGGACCACCCGCGACCGCACCCGAGGGAAGCATGGCCATCGCGGCGATACCGGCTGCGCCGAACAGTGCAATCCTTGAAACGCGCATCTGACTCTCCGCCATCATTGATAGGGCAAATGGGAGGGAAGTGACTGAAGTTCAGCCATAACCGTAATTGCGAACCACCCGGACAAAAAAGCCGGCCGGGCGCACTGCCCGGCCGTCAGGGGGAGTATCAGCGTGTCTCGGACGTCGCCCGGATCAATATTTGACCCCCAGTCGAACGCCGAGATAACGAGCCGAATCGCGGGCGCGCAGACCGATGATATTGGTGACCGCCGACGGGTTCGGATAAGGATTGCCGGAGAAAGTGCCGGCGTCGTTGCGGATCGTGCCGAAATAATTCTCGTCGAACAGGTTCCGCACCAGGAAGGTGATGCTGTACCGCTGATCGTTCTTCTCTTCGAAGCCGATGCTCAGATTGGCGATGCCATAGGAATCCTGGAAGCTCACCGGGTCGTTCGTCAGCGCGAAGAAGGTTCCGCTCTGCCATGTGTAGTTGCCGTTGACCGTCAGATCGACCGGCAGGCTGCCCAGCGGGATGTTCATGTCCGCGCCCACGTTGAACTTCCATTCCGGTGAATTGGCGAGACGCGAGCCCGATAGATCCTGCGCACGGCCACCAACCGCATTGGGCACGCAGCCCTGCGCCGGCGTCTGGCCGAAATAGCATTCGCCATTGGGATAGGATTTGATCTTGGCATCGACATAGGCAACGCTTGCGTTGAGGCGCAGCCAATTGCTGGCGCGAACCAGCATGTCGGCTTCGACGCCGCGGGTCCGCAGCGAACCGACATTGGCCAGGATGAAGGCGCCGCCCAGGCCGGGCTCGAGCGTCTGCGACTGGAAATTGCTATAGTCGGTCCAGAAGCCGGTGACGTTCAGCGTGACCCGGCGGTCAAGGAACGTGCTGCGCAGCCCGACCTCATAGCTGTCGGCGGTTTCGGCCTCGAGCGGGCGGCTGGCCGGGAAGTTCGGACGCACGAACGACGAGGTCAGATCATAGCCCTTGCCCTTATAGCCGCGCGAATAGGTGGCGAAGGCCATGATATCGTCGGACAGATCCTGCTGGACCCCGACCTTGCCGGTGATGACCGAATCATCGGTCTTGCCGCTCGTGAAGAAGGGCGGATTGCCGCCGTTGCTGTTGAAGCGCTGATATTGGAACCCGATATTCTCGTTGTTCCAGCGCAGCCCGCCGATCAGCGTGGTGCCCGGCGCGATCCGCCAATCAGCCTGGCCGAACAGCGCGAAGGTTTCGGATACCGTGCGCCCATACCAATTGGCATTGGCGACCGGGCCAGGACGAAAGAAGGTCCGCCGGTTCTCGTTACGGGCATAATAGGTCCCGACGACATATTGCAGCGCGCCACCCGAAGGCGAGGTGAGCCGCAGCTCGTGGCTCAGCGTCTCGCCTTCGAAGGTGCCCGACTGGAAGACGCCGGTGGCAAGTCCCAGCGCGGGGCCATAGGCGCCGTCGAAGTCCGAGAGATCCTGCGAATTATAATAGCCCATCGCGAAGATCTGGGTCAGCGTATGGCTGCCGACCGCAAGGTTCATCGCGAGCGACCCGCCATAGCTTTCGGAATCGGCATCCGGGATCGGATCCACCCGCACGGAGAAATTGTCCCGCCCCGGCGTGATCCCGGCGAGGCTTACGGTCGACGGCGTGCCGAACGACGACACCACGCCGGGCGTGCGCTCGATCGCCACGAAACCGCAGCAATTGGTGCGGGTATTGGTGTAGTAGCCGATCAGCGTCGCGTCGAAATCGGAGGACGGTTCGAACTGCAGCTTCGCGCGCACATTCTCGGTGTCGCGGCCATTGATGTCGTTGCCGCTTTGCAGCTCGCGGATGTTGCCGTCGAACCGGCCGACCGATCCGTTGACCCGGAAGCCCAGGGTGCTGGTGATCGGACCGGAGATGCCGGCTGAGTAGCGCTGTTCGCCATCATCGGTCAGCATGACCTCGGCGTTGCCGGAGAAGCGTGACGTCGGCGCCTTGGTCGTGACGCTGATCACGCCGGCGGAGGCCGATTTGCCGAACAGCGTGCTCTGCGGGCCGCGCAGCACTTCGACCCGCTCGATATCGGCGAGATCGTTGAAGCCCTGGCCGGGCAAGCCGCCGGCGACGCCGTCGACGATCACCAGCACGCTCTGCTCGACCCCGACCGAAAAGGCCGAGGTGCCGACGCCGCGCAGGCTAATGACATTGTTATTGAGATCGCCACCCTGCGTGATCGTCAGGCTCGGCGTTAGCTTGGTCAGGTCCTGCAGCTGGCTGCCGCCGACGCTGGCGAGGTCGTCGCCGCTGACCACGGTGATCGCGACCGGCACGTCCTGGACATTCTGCTCGCGCTTCTGCGCGGTGACGATGATCTCGCCTTCCTCGACCGGGTCGCCGGAGGGCGGCACGTCCTGAGCCATCGCCGCCGGGCTCAGCAGGACCGCCGTGGTCGCCAGCAATATCGATAATCCGCGCATGAATATCCCCTCCTGTTTGACTGGATTGAAGACCAATCATTTTATTTTGGTAAGGCCGATTGACCGTCGAGCTCCGCTAGCAGGGCTTTTTCACTGTGAAAAATCGATATAAATGATGATCTGCGATCAATTATATTCATGCATGCCGCGATCTAGGGCGCGCCTATCGCCCGGCAATCTTTCGGGGGCTCGCTAAGCTGCCCCCGACGATCCGCCTGCGGCTGCTGCTGCCGATCCCGCCGCGGCGCTACTGTAATGCGCGCGCCCTTCACTTGACCTGGCCGGCGCAGCGCCCGCATGACGAAGGTGCTCGGCGGAAAGGTAAGCAACGAATGAATTTGATCATGCGGGGAATCGCTTCGGCCATCTTGGTTTCAGCGGCCTTGTTCAATGGCGTCGCTGCTTCGAACGCACAAACACCCGTCCGGACTATCGAGGCACCGGCACCCTCCGGAATTTCCGCCGAGCGGCTCGGCCGACTGCGCGCCCAACTGCAACGCTATGTCGACGAAGGCAGGCTGGCGGGGGCGGTGGTCCGGATCCAACAGGATGGGAAGCTCGTCTTCTCGGCGGCAGTGGGATGGCGGGACAAGGAAGCACGCGATCCGCTGAGAGAAGACAGCATCTTTCGCATCGCCTCCCAGACCAAGGCGCTGACCAGCGTCGCGGTGATGATGCTGATGGAGGAGGGCAAGCTGCTGCTCGACGATCCGGTCGGCAAGCACTTGCCGGAATGGAAGAAAACGACCGTAGCGGTGGCCAAGCCGGGCGGTGGCTACGAGACCGTTCCCGCCAAGCGGCCGATCACGATCCGGGACCTTCTCACCCACACGGCCGGAATCTCCTACGGCGCGGGCCCCGCGGAAAAGGCCTGGCGCGATGCAGGCCTATTCGGCTGGTATTTCGCCGACCGCAACGAGCCTGTATCCGGCTTCGTTGCGCGCATGGCGGCGCTACCCATGGCGGCTCAGCCCGGCGAAAAGTTCGTCTATGGCTACAACACCGACATCCTGGGCGTGGTGATCGAGAAGCTCAGCGGCAAGTCGCTGCAGGCATTCCTCGACGAGCGCCTGATTGAGCCGCTCGGGATGAAAGACACCTCCTTCTTTCTACCGCGCGAAAAAGCCGGCCGGTTCGCGGTCGTATACGAAGGCGATGAAGGCAAGCTGCGGCGAGCGTCGGACGCAAACGTCTGGAAAGCCGGGGGCCATTTCGGCCAGGGGCACTATCTCGATGGTCCGCGCCTGGCCCATTCGGGCGGAGCAGGCCTTCTGTCCACCGCGGCCGACTATAGCCGCTTCCTCGAGATGATGCGACGCGGCGGCGAGCTCGACGGCCGCCGCTATCTGAGCCGCAAGACGGTGGAGCTCATGGTGTCCAACCATCTGGGGTCGGTTGAATATTCGTCCGGCATGGGGTTTGGGCTGGGTTTCTCGATCCGCATGGACCTTGGGGCGGCGGGCCAGCCGGGCTCTACCGGCGAATTCGGTTGGGGCGGCGCCTATCACAGCACCTATTGGGTCGATCCGGAGGAAGGGCTCACCATCGTCTACATGACTCAGCTGCTGCCTTCGGGGGACATTGACGACCATGGCAAGCTGCGCGCGCTGGTCTATCAGGCCATCGACTGACTGCGGTTGCCGGCAGGCGCGGCCCCGGCGTCCCTATCCCGACCTACTCGCGCGCGCCACTCGAACTGCCGGATGCGCTGCGCTCCAACGATCCCCCGCACGGCAGCGTTAGGCGCCGCTTCATCGCCGAGGTAGTCGCACTCGACGTCATCAGGTTCACCGGGCTCGTCACGTCGCTGGAAATCGCCGCTCACGATGCTTCCCAATCAGCAGGCCCCGATGGTGCCCTCCATTGATCGGGAGTGGCGCCCCACAGGGGACAAAGCTGGGCACTCAGATCATTGGGAATTTGGCTGCCGCGGCGCTGATAAATCCGGGATCGCGCGTCGCCGCTCACCCCAAGAGCGTGGCGAGCACCAGATCGGCACCCTCAAACGGTGCGGATGGTTCCGCCATCGATGACGATCTCGGCACCATGGATCGCGGCAGCACGGTCGGCGGCGAGATAGGCGATAAGGTCGGCCACCTCTTCGGGTTCGGCCCCACGCCCAATCGAAATGCCGCCCAGGGCATCGAGCACGGACTGACGCGCGTCCTCGATCGTGCCGCCATTGGCAGCCTGAAGCATTCCCAAAAAGTCTCCGGTTGCCTCCGTCATGATCCAGCCGGGCGAGACGGCATTGACCCGCACGCCCTTGGGACCGAGCTCCTTCGAAATCGACTTGCTGTAGGTCCTGAGCGCTGCCTTTGCGGCAGCGTAGCCGGTCGTGGATTCGGGGAGCGGCAGGACTGATTGGATCGACGTGACGTGCACCACGACGCCTTCGCCCCGCTCGATCATCTGAGGGATCAGCAGGCGATCGAGGCGGACGGTCGCCAGCAGGTTGAGGTTCAACTCGGCAAGCCAGTGTTCGTCCGTCAGCGCGACGAAGCCACCGGCCGGCGACGCCGAGCCACCGACGACATGGGCGAGAATGTCGATGCCGCCCAGCCGCTCGAGCGCCGCCTTGGCCAGCGTTTCGCCGCCCTCGGGCGTGGTCAGGTCCGCCTGGACATATTCGACGCCCTCGATGGTGTCCCTGATCGCCCGGGCGGCGGTGATGACGCGCGCACCGCCGGCCAGGAAGCGCTCGACCGTGGCGCGGCCGAGACCCTTGGTGCCACCGCTGACGAGCACCCGCTTGCCGGCGAACTCGGTAGGATCTGCCTTGATGCTCATACCGTGGTCTCCAGTGCCTTGATGGCGCCGTTCGCCAGCGTGAAGCGATAGGTGAAGCGGAGCGGGCTGCCCGGGAAGTCGCCATGCGCGAGACCTTCGACGACGACGTCGCCACCCTCTTCCCGAACCGTATCGGGCGTGAAAATCGCCTTCACCGGGATCACTTCTTCATGGAAAAGCAGGCGGATCGCAGCCTGTCCCTCAAAGCGCTTGCCGTTATCGATGAAGACGGCGTCGCGCTCAAATGGCTTCAGCATGCCGTCGATATCGAGACGGGCATTTGCCTCGACATAATCGGCGATCGGCGTGGGTAGCTGCATTGACATGTTCATCTCCTGGACGGTGACGAAGCTTATCTAGCGATGGACTTTAGGCGTGATAATCGAGACAAATCGGCATGAGGTATCACGGAGAACGGGACAATGACTCGCCATTCGCTGATCGAACTCGAGGCGGTTCTCGCAATTGTTCGGTGCGGCTCGTTTCGATCGGCGGCGCTCGATCTCGGTATGTCGACCACGGCCATCAGCAATGCGGTGGGCAAGCTCGAGCGCGAGCTTGCCGTGCGGCTCTTCAATCGCACGACGCGCAGCGTCTCGCTCACCCATGCCGGACGGATATTCGTCGCACAGATCAAACCAGCGCTCGAGGACATCCACAAAGCGATGCATATGGCGCGCGCCCAGCAGGAGACGCCGTCCGGAACCTTGCGTATCAATGCCTTCGCGACGGCTGCGCGCGAGATCATGGCGCCGCTCGTGCTGAGCTATCTGCACCGCTATCCGCAGGTTCATATCGACCTCGTCACCGAGGGTCGGCTCGTCGATGTCGTGGCGGCGGGCTTCGATCTGGGCGTGCGCAGCGCGGATCTGGTGCCCAGCGACGCGATCGCCATCCCACTGGGTCTAACGCGGCGGATGGCGGTGGCGGCATCCCCTGCGTTTTTCGAAAACAGGACGATCCCCCAGGTGCCACGGGATCTGCTCGCCTATCCTTGCCTTCGCGTGCGACTTCCCAACGGTGCCTTGTTCCGGTGGCGATTTGAGAAGGGCGGCGACGAACTGCAGATCGAGGTTGAGGGCCCAATCACGCTCGACGAGGCGTCGCTCGCCCGGATCGCGGTAATGAACGACGTTGGGATTGGCTATTTCATGGAGGCCGATGTCCGCGACGACATCGAGGCGGGTCGGCTCGTCCGCATTCTCGAAGACTGGACGCCGCTGCTCGCGCCGCTGTGCCTCTATTATTCCAACCGGCGGAATTCCTCAGCGGCCTTTCAAGCCTTCATCGCGCTCGCGCGCGATTTCGCCGCCGGACGGCTCTCCCAACAATCTTTTCCTAGTGCGGGCGGCCGACGAGTGGATCGCGCAGCCGCCCCCTGAGTCACCTGACCGTCGCCAGCGTCTCATCGAGCCAGTCATAGATACGGGCATAGGCCAAGCGGCTCGCACCAACCTCGCAGTGCGCGCCCGCGCCCTCGGCGTCTGTAAACCGGATCATCGCCTTTGGGCAGGTCAGATGGTCGTAGAGCTGCTGCGCCTGGCCCTGGAAGAACAGGTCCTTCTCCGCCTCGCAGACCAGGGTCGGACAGCGGATCTGCTCGGCGATGCCGTCGCGTAGGTGGTAGCCCATGCAGGCTGCGAGATAGGCACGCGGCGTGTCGACGCCATAGGCATACATGCCGTGGGTAAGATACCATTTCGCCACGGTGTTCGTCTTCATCGCGTGATCGAGGGCGGCGTCCAGTTCCGGCGCGCTTGGTGCGAACAGCGCCGTCCCGGCGGTTTCCCGCAGTTCCGGAGGCAGCAGCCCGAGCGAAGTAGCCCCGAGGTCATAGACGCCGTCGTCTGCGATGCAGGCCGCCAGGCGATGCTCGAATGCCGCCGCGCGAGGCGCGAGGTAGCCGCCGAGGCTTTCGCAATGGAGCGCGATCCGCTTGGGATCCACCTCCTTGCGGGTCAGCGCATAGTCGACCACCGGGGTGACGACGCTCTCCCAGTCGGGCCGGAAGTGCAACCCCTGGCTGTGGACCGCGGAATATTGTCCCGGACCGTCGAATACGAGAACGTTGAAGCCGCGCTCGACCGCCGCTCGCGCGCCCAGCCAGTGCAGCTCCTCCGGCGACCCGTCGAGGCCGCCGTTGAGCAGCAAGGTCTTGCGCGGCTCGCCGGTGGTGTCGGCGTTGTGGAAATAGCCCGTCAGGGTGGTGCCCTCGAACGGGATCTCCACCGGCTCGATCGCGGGGGTGAACAGCGCCGCAGCCTGGCGATAACAGGCCGTGCTGCGTTCGAAGGCGCGCTTGACCCGCGGATCGTCGGCATGGGCGTGGAGGAAGAAGTCGGCGCTGCGATAATAGCTGGAGGCGCGCAGGAAATTGTCGCGGGCGCTGACCTTGTGGCCGCGCGCAAGCTGATCGGCGGCTTCGTCCGCGAGCCGGTCGGCAAAGCGGTTCATGCCGTCGTACCAGCTGTCATAATCGCCGGACTTGATGGTGCTGGCCATGGCGATCACCTCGCCGAACGTGCTGCCGCCATATTCGGCCGCGCCGAACAGGCGCACGATCTCAAACCAGAATTGCGGATCATCCTGGAAGATCAGCGCTTCGGTTCCGGTATTCTCGGTGGGCTTTGGAGCTTGGGTCAGGGCGTTCATCGTAGTTCCTCCCGATGGGGGTGTGACGAATGTTGAGTGCAGCGGCGTCAGCCTTTGACTTCCGCGTGCCCGGCGCCGCTGCCCGGGCTGCGAAATCGGTCAGCTATGCGCGAAGTCGGCGATATCGGCGGCGGTGGCGCGAGCAATGTCGGGGCAAACCACCGGCAGGATCTCGATGCCGTGGCATGTGCCCATCACCTGGCGGCAGCGCGCGGAGACGCCCGCGCCGAGCAGCAGCCGATAGAAAGCGATGCCCTCGTCGCGCAGCGGGTCGCACTCGTTGACGCTGATTACCGTCGGCGGCAGGCCGCGCACGTCGTCGATCGTCGCGAAGGCGGGCCACGCCAAAGGATTGCGTGCCTCGAATGCCTCGATCCCATAAGCCATGGCGCTGCGGTTGTTCTGCACCGAGATGAAGATGCCTTCGTTCTCGGTCGAGGACGGATACTGGGGCTGCGGCCATGCACCCGCGATGAAAGGACACATGGCGTAGATGCCCTTGATCGCGTCCAGCCCATTGCTGCGCTTCAACGACATGGCGACGGCCAGGGCCAAATTGGCGCCGCCGCTTTCACCGGTGACGATGATCCGCGCCGGATCGATGCCGAGCGTGGCGGCGTTGTCGCGCACCCATTGCAGCCCGGACAGGCAGTCGTTGAGGCCGGCGGGAAACGGCGCGATCTCCGGCGCGCTGTCGGCATGCACCGCGTTACGGAAATCGACCATCGCGACGGCGACGCCCCGCGCGGCCATGATGCGGGCCCACGCCTTGTAGTTGCCCTCGAAGCAGGAGCTGAACATCATGCGCCCGCCGTGGATGTAATAAAGGCACGGCAGAACCTGATCGCCCTCCGGGCGGACATACTGGATCTGCACAATGTTGCCGTCCGGCGCCGAGGTGAAGCTCAGCGTGCGCACCGTCAGCCCGGCCGAGGGCGCGATATCCTCGCGGTCCATGCTGTCGAAGACAGCGACCTGGCTGGCGTAGATGGCCAACCCCTGCGGCGAGAGTTCCTGCGCCAGCAGTTCCTCGCGGCTGGTGACATTCGGCTGCGGCTGGCCCAGCGGCATGCCGGCGAAGGCGGCCTTGATGCGCGGGTCGAGGCGGGGGTCGGTATCGATCTTGGAGGTCATTGCAGGATCCTTTCTGCTCAGCTTTGGACATGGGGGATCGATCGCCGGCGGGGCCGGCGTCGATGGCTTGGTTCGAGAATGGTCGGAGGGGCGCCTAGCGCGTGGGGTCGAGCAGCGCGGCGTAGGTGATCGAGCGCGAGATGCCGCGCAGGTCGGCCACCGGATAGGGGCGCCCGGTCACCGGGTTTCCGGCATCCACTTGCTGGACCATGCCGACCACGACGATGTCGCTGACGGGATCGACCCAGAACCAGGTGCCGTGGACGCCGCCCCAGAAGAAGGTGCCGGCGCCGATCGGGCCGCCGTTGAAGCTGGCATGCGACGGATCAAGCACGATCGCGACGTTCATGCCGTATCCGACCCCGACGAAGTCCTCGACAATGTGCACCGGCACGCCCTCGGGCAGGAGGTTGCTGGTCATCAGTTTCACCGAGGATGGCGCGAGCACGCGCACACCGTCGAGTTCGCCACCATTCGCCAGCATCTGCGCGAACCGCAGATAATCCTGCGCCGTTGCGTAGAGCCCGGCGATCGACAGCAGCAGCTTGGGCTTCACGCCCGGCGGGGTGCCGGCGATGGTTGGGAAGGCCGACTGGTCGGGTGCCAGGCCCAGCTTCAGGTTCTCGTCGAGCATGTAGCGCGGCGGGATGCGGTGACGCTGCTCGGGCGCAACGCCGAACCCGGTGTCGGTCATGCCCAGCGGCGTGAAAATGCGCTGTTCCAAGATCACATCGATGGGCAGACCGGTCAGCCGCTGCAGGATCACGCCCTGCACCTCCTGCTGAAGGCCATAGCGGAAATGGGTGCCGGGCTGCGTCTCCAGCGGGAGCGTGGCGAGCTTGGCGATCAAATCCTCGTTGGTCCCGCTCCACATGTCCGCGGCCATATAAAGGGCATCGACCGCGGGGTTGGTCGAACCGAAGGCCGGCCCGAAGGCAAAGCCGGCGCAGGTCGACATGATGTGGCGCATCTGCATCGCCCGGTCGAGCGGCACGAGCTGCCCCTCCTGCAGCACCTTGAGGTCGGCAAACTCGGGGATGAACTTCGTCACCGGATCGTCGAGCTGCCATTTGCCCTCCTCACAGAGCTGCAGCATGGCGGTCGCGATGATCGGCTTGGTCATCGAGGCGATGCGGAAGATCGCATCCTCGCGCATCGGCTCGCGGGTCTCGAGCGACTGATATCCGTAGCGCGAGGACTTCACGAGCTTGCCGTGGCGAGCGACCATGACGCTGATCCCGGCATAATGCCCGGCGTCGATCTCCGCCTGCATCGCTCCGTCCATGCCGGCCAGACGTTCCGGCGAGAAGCCCACGTCTTCAGGCTTGCTGAGGGGCAGAGCGCTGCGGTCGTGTGTCCCAGCATCGGTGTGAAGCGTATGGATGCTCATGAAGGCCTCCTATTTAAACGCAGCCCATCTGCGTTAAAGGCTCAATATGCGAGTCGATGCATTAACGCAATACCCCTGCGTTAAATAAATGCAGGTCCCTTGCGTTAGCGCGCGCCGCGCCTTAGCTGGGAGGCGTTGAAGGAGATGCGTGCAGTGGCAGACGTGGTGAACCAGGGAAGCGATGCGCAGCCAGCCGCGCGAAAGCGCAACGGCGGGCGCTCGGCGCGCGTGCGCGAAGCGGTGTTGCGAGCGACCTGGGAAGCATTGCTGGAGCTTGGCGTCGATGGCTTGAACTTCAGCGAGATCGGCCGCCGTGCCGGCGTGCATGGCACCTCGGTCCAACGTCGCTGGGGCTCGAAGGAAAATGTGCTCTTCGACGCGCTCCTCAGCTTCGGCACCGAGGCAATTCCCGTGCCCGACACCGGATCGCTACGCGGTGACCTCGTGGCAATGTCCCGAACACTGTCCGCCTATTTCGCATCGCCTATTGGAGGGTCTATCTTGCAGATGTTCGTCGCCAACGCGGACAATGACCGAGCATTCGCCGATCATCGTGCCGAGTTCATGCGAATCCGCTTTGACGCAATGCGGATGATGATCCGCCGCGCCGCGGACCGGGGCGAACTTCGCGCCGGTATCGACGAGGAAACCGCCTTGGACCTCGCCCTCGGCCCGCTTTATGTGCGAGCGCTCATCACCCGACAGCCGATCGACGATGCCTTTATCGAGAGCTTCGTCGATATCTTACTGACGGGACTGTTGGCCAAAGGCGCAAGCACCTGAATGGAGTCGCGCCGATGGTGGAGTGGCAGGTTTCGGGACCGCATCGCCAATTTGAACGACGGTGATTGGACGCTAGCCGCCTCGCGACCAGCTCCGGTTCTCAAACAATCCTCTATGGGGGTTTGCCGAAACCCAGCTTTTCCGGGGGTTTCCAGGGATGGTGCCGCTTACAGGACTCGAACCTGTGACCCCCGCATTACGAATGCGATGCTCTACCAGCTGAGCTAAAGCGGCCCGTCCAGGCGCATCCGCCCGAAGAGAGGGGCGCGCTTACCAGCATGATTCATGGCTGACAAGCGTTGCGATTTGGTTGCCGGGCGCGCGCGCGGGGCCAACTTGCAAAAAGTTGCGCCATCGCGCTCGGCTTTACGCGGCGTTTACCACGGACGGTGCACAAGCGCCGCTCTTGGTACCGGGCCCGTCGGCCCGAAATGGAGCAGGCGCATGGACATGTCTCGCGGCATCAACGATCCCTTCGACTCGGGTCCCGACGTCGGTGGGGAGGAGGCCGTATCGGATCGCCCGCTCGAAATCGGCAATGACGAGCGGCGGATGCACGTCCGCGCCTACAATCACTGGGTGTCGCTGCTGCAGGGCAGGCCCTATCCGTCGATCAACGACCTCGATCCAGGCAATATCGCCGATTTCGGGCCGCACAGCGTGCTGCTCGATTTCACCGCGGGGGTCGAGAATCCGGCGATCCGCTATCTCGGCGCGTCGCTGCGCGAGGAGTGCGGAGTCACTGCCTTCATCACCCATGTCGCCGAAGTGCCGAGCCGCTCGCTGCTCTCACGGCTGACCGATCATTATCTCCAGATCATCGCGAATCGCGCGCCGATCGGCTTCGAGGCCGAATTCGTCGGCCAGCGCGGGCACAACACGCTGTATCGCGGCATCCTGATGCCCTTCTCGTCGGACGGCGCCTCGATCGACTTCATCTATGGCGTGATCAACTGGAAGGAGATGGTCGACGCCGAGACCCAGGCCAGGCTTCATGCGGAGATCGAGGAATCGCGGCGCAGCGCCCCGCAGGCCAGCGCGAGCGCCCCGGTCTGGGCCGATGGACCGAGCGGCGGCTTCGATACGCCCGAGGAGCCGGTCACCGCGAACGATGCCGGCGCCAGCCTCGCCGATCAGCTGATGCTCGCGCGCGAATCGGCCGCCGCCGCCCGCGCATCCGACACGCGCAGCCGCGCCGCGCTCTATCGCGCGCTCGGCCGAGCCTATGATTTCGCATTGGCCGCCGAGCAGGACGGGGAGGGCTATGCCGAATTGCTCGCCGACGCCCAGCTCAGCGTCCAGGCCCGCGCGCCGCTGACGCCCGCGGTCAAGCTCGTCTTCGGCGCGGATTACGACAAGACCCGCGTCACCGAATTCGCCGCGGTGCTCAGCCATGCGAAGCGCAGCGCGGTCCCGCATGGCGGGCTCGACGCGTTCCTCGATGCGGCCGAGGGCGGCATCAAGGGGATCGTGAAGGCCGAGCGCGCGCACCGCCGCCCCGCCCCGACCCTCGACCTCTTCGCCCGCGCCGCAGCCGAGATGCGGGGGCGCCCGCCGCTTGCCCATGTCGCGATGGAGGCAGGCGACGACGAATTCGTCCTCCTGCTGGCGCGCGCCGGCAAGCAGGGCCTCGATATCGTCGCGCGGGTCGACAACGATCCGGCGCTCACCGAACGGATGATCCGCCGCGCCGCCGCCTGAGATAGTCTCACACGATACTTTCTACCCCCCGGACTCTTGAGGTCGCGCGGCTCCGGGCGCATAGCGCGGCCATGAAAAGCATGATGACGTCGCTGACGCAGGCGTTCGAAGCGCGGTTGCTCGAAGGAGCGCTGCCAGGGGAGCTCGAAGGTTTCGACCAGAGCGAGCGCGCGGAAGCAGCGAGCTTCGTCGCAGAGACCGCGGCGATCCGCCCGCCCGGCGCCCCGCGGATCCGGCTGGAAACCTATCTCGACGAAGAGCGGCGGCGAATGCGGCTCGCAGTCGTCAATGACGACATGCCCTTCCTGGTCGATTCGATCTCGGGCGCGATCGCCGCGCACGATATAGCGGTCTATCGCATCATCCACCCGATCCTGCCGGTCGAGCGCGACGCCGACGGAAAGCTGGTCTCGATCGATCCCGCCACCGGCGGCCACCGCGAATCGATGATCTATATCGAGATGGAGCGCGGCGACGCCCGCACCCGGCGCGCGCTGGTGTCCGAGCTCGAACGCACGCTCGATCAGGTCCGCGACGCGGTCGAAGATTGGCCCGCACTCCAGGCCGCGATGGCGGCCGACGCCGCGTCGATTCACTCGGTCGAGGGCGCGGCATTGCTGCGCTGGTTCCACGATGGCGCGATGACGCTGCTCGCGCACGAGGCGTGGCGCAGCGATGGCACCAGCGCCGATCAGCTCGGCCTCGCCCGCTACACGCTCGACACGCCTATCCTCGCCGAGGCGTCGCGCCAGGCGGCGATCGAGCATTTCCGCAGCGGCGGCGATGCACCCCTGCTCCTCAAGTCCAATTCGATCTCGACCGTCCATCGCCGCGCGCCGCTCGATATCGTTGTGGTGCCGATCCTCACGGGAGCCGACGTGACCGGTCTTTCGATCCACGCCGGCCTGTGGACCAGCGCGGCCTTGTTCGACTCGCCCGAGGAAGTGCCGGTGCTGCGCGCGCGCCTCGCCGATCTGGAGAAGAAGCTCGGTTTCGATCCCAAGGGGCATACCGGCAAGGCGATGGCGCATGCGCTGACCGCGCTGCCGCACGATCTGACGACGGCGTTCGATCAGGATTCACTCGAGAAGCTCGTGCTCACCGCGATGTCGGTCTCCGATCGCCCGCGTTCGAAGCTGGCGCTGGTCCGCAGCCTGCTCGGCCGGCATCTGTTCGCCTTCGTCTGGCTGCCGCGCGACGAAGTCTCCACCGGCCGCCGCGAGGCGATCGGCGCGATGCTCGAAGAGGCGGCGAACGGCCCGCTGATCAACTGGTCGATTTCGCTCGAAGACGGCGTCGTCGCGCTGCTGCGCTATACGCTCGATCTGCGCGGCGGCGGGGTGATGCCCGACGCGGCGCTGCTCGATGCACGGCTCGAGCGGATGGTGCGCGGCTGGGTGCCCGCGGTCGAGGCCGCCTTGGTCGAGCAGGCCGGCGCCGCGTCCACGCGTCTCGCGCTGCGGTTCGCACACGCCTTCCCGGCTGTCTATCGCACCACCAGCACGCCCGAAGAAGCGGCGCGCGACATCCTGCGGATCGCCAAGCTCGGCGCGCCCGGCGATCGCTCCGCCCGGATCATCCCTTTGCCCGATCGTCCCGGCGAATATCGCGTCAAGCTCTATGCCCAGGGGTCTCCGCTCGCTCTGTCGGACGCGGTGCCGGCGTTCGAGAATTTCGGGTTCCGCGTGATCGAGGAAGTGCCCACCGAACTGGCGGGCGGCACCTTCCTGCACGATTTCGTCGTCGCCTCGGGCAATTTGCGGGGCGACCTTGCGGTCATCGAGGACGCCTTGGTCGCGGTGCTCGAAGGGACTGCCGAAAACGACCTCTTCAACCGGCTGATCGTCGAGGGCGGCATGGCCCCCGCCTCGGTCATCCTGTTCCGCGCCTGGTTCCGCTATCTGCGCCAGACCGGCCTCAGTTACGGCATGGCGACCGTGGTCGATGCGCTCCGCCGCGCCCCCGCGGTGGCCGCGGCGCTGATCGAGCGGTTCGAGGCGGCGCACAATCCCGTCCGCGCTGGCACGGACAAAAGCGCCGTGGAGGCCGCGACCCGGGCGATCGACGCAGGGCTCGACGCCGTTTCGGCGATCGACGACGATCGCATCCTGCGCACGCTGCGCGGCGTCGTCATGGCGACGCTGCGTACCAACGCCTTCGCCCCCGCCGCGCGCGAGGCGCTCGCCTTCAAGCTCGATTCGGCAAAGGTCCCCGGGCTTCCCCAGCCGCTGCCGTGGCGCGAGATCTGGGTCTACAGCCCCCGCGTCGAGGGCATCCACCTGCGCGCCGGCCCGATCGCCCGCGGCGGACTGCGCTGGTCCGATCGCCGCGACGATTTCCGCACCGAGATACTCGGCCTGATGAAGGCGCAGCGCGTCAAGAACGCAGTGATCGTGCCCACCGGGGCGAAGGGCGGATTCTACCCCAAGAACCTCCCCTCCCCCGCCACCGATCGCGACGCCTGGCTCGCCGAGGGGACCGAGAGCTATCGCATCTTCATCCGCGCCTTGCTGTCGATCACCGACAATATCGTCGCGGGCGCGGTGGTGCATCCCGATCAGGTCGCGATCCTCGACGGCGAGGACCCCTATTTCGTCGTCGCCGCGGACAAGGGCACCGCAACCTTCTCCGACGTCGCCAACGCGATCGCGATCGAGCGAGATTTCTGGCTCGGCGACGCCTTTGCCTCGGGCGGCAGCCACGGCTACGATCACAAGGCGATGGGGATCACCGCGCGCGGCGGCTGGATCTCGGTGCAGCGCCATTTCCTCGAGCTCGGCACCGACGTGCAGACCGAATCGATCCGCGTCGTCGGCTGCGGCGACATGTCGGGCGATGTGTTCGGCAACGGTATGCTGCTGTCGAAGGCGCTGAAGCTGGTCGCCGCCTTCGACCATCGCCACATCTTCCTCGATCCCGAGCCCGATCCCGCAGCCAGCTGGGAAGAGCGCGCGCGGATGTTCGCGCTGCCGCGATCGAGTTGGGCGGACTATGCCCCCGCGCTGATCTCGAAGGGCGGCGGGGTGTTCGCCCGCACCGAAAAGTCGATCCCGCTCAGCCCCGAGGTCCAGGCGATGCTAGGACTCGACGTGGCCGAGATCGATCCGACCGGCCTGATTTCCGCGATCCTCAAGGCGCCCGCCGACCTGCTCTGGTTCGGCGGCATCGGCACCTATGTGAAGGCCGCGGCGGAGAGCCATATCGATGTCGGCGATCCCGCCAACGATCGCCTGCGCGTCAACGCCGAGGATCTGCGCGTGCGGGCCGTCGGCGAAGGCGCCAATCTGGGCGTGACCCAGGCCGCGCGCATCGCCTTCGCCTCGCTGGGCGGGCGGATCAACACCGATTTCATCGACAATTCGGCCGGGGTCGATTGCTCGGACAATGAGGTCAACATCAAGATCGCGCTCAACCGCGAAATGATCGAGGGCCGGCTTTCGTTCGAGGACCGCAACGCCTTGCTCGCCGATATGACCGACGACGTCGCCCATCTCGTGCTCGAGGATAACCGGCTCCAGACGCTGGCGCTCTCGTTCCTCGAGAATGACGGGGCGATGTCGCTGCCCAGCTATGTGCGGGTGATCGAAATCCTCGAGGCGGCGGGCAGGCTCGATCGCGCGGTCGAAGGCCTCGCATCGAACGAGGATATGCTCCGCCGCGCGCAGGAGGGCCGCGGGCTCACCCGTCCCGAGCTTTCGGTGCTGCTCGCCTCGACCAAGCTCGCGCTGCAGGATGCGATCGAGCACAGCACGCTCGGCGAGGATCCCGAACTCCTGGACGATCTGCTCGCCGCCTTCCCGCAGGCGATGCAGCAGCGCTTCCCCCAGGCGATCGAGGACCACCGGCTCCGCAAGGAAATCGTCGCGACCAAGCTCGCCAATCGCGTCATCAACCGGCTCGGCGTGCTTCACCCGTTCGAGCTCGCCGAGGAGGAAGGCGCGTCGGTGCGCGACATCGCCGCGATGTTCGTCGTCGCCGAGCGGCTGTTCTGCCTGCCCGAGACCTGGGCAGCGGTGGAGAGCGCGCCGATCAGCGAAGGCGCAAGGCTCGCATTGCTCGACGAAATGGCGGTCGCCGCGCGCGGCCAGGTTGCCGATCTGCTGCGCATCTGCCGTCCGGGCGACAGTCCCGCAGCGATCGTCGCCCGGCTCAAGCCCGGCATCGACGCGCTCGATCGCCAGGCGAAGGCGCTGCTTCTCGACGAGGTTCGCGCGCAGAGCGGGCGCATCTCCGCCAAGCTCGAGGCGACCGGCGCACCGGCCGAGCTGGTCGCCAAGGTCGTGCGGCTGTTCGAGCTCGACGGTGCCGTGGGCCTCGCCGAACTCGGCATGCGCAAGGGCATCGACGAGACCGAGCTGACCCGCGCCTTCACCCATCTCGGCCAGGTATTGGGGCTCGACTGGGCGCAGTCGACTGCGGCGCGCATCGTAACCGCCGACCCCTGGGAGCGGCTGCTGATCGCCGGCCTTGCGCGCGATTTCCAGCAATTGCGGCTGGAATTCCTGAGCCGGCTGGAGGGCGATCCCGCCGCGGGCGTGGAGAAATGGCTCGTCGAGCAGCGCCCGCGCGTCGACCAGTTCGCCCACCTCGTCCGCCGTGCGCGCCAGGCGGCGGCGCCCAATGCGGCAATGCTCGCACAGATAGCGGGACAGGCGCGGTTGCTGCTGGGGAGATAGCGCGCGATTCCAAATTGCAATTGCGAGTCGTTCGCGTTATCAACTGCGCAACGACTTCTGGAACGCCCTCCCCATGCATGGAACTGCCGCACCGGCCAAAGCTAAGCGCAGCCGGAAGAGCTTCTGGCTGAAGCAGCTCCACACCTGGCACTGGATGAGCTCGGCGCTCAGCCTGATCGGGCTGCTGCTGTTCGCGATCACCGGCTTCACGCTCAACCACGCCGCGGAGATCGAGGGCTCGCCGCAGACCGCGGAGGTCGCGGCGCAGCTTCCGCCCGTCTTGCTGAGCCAGGTCGCCCCGGACGGCGCGCCGGACAGCAAGAAGCCGCTTCCCCCCGCGGTATCGACCTGGCTCGCCGAAAAGCTGCCCTTGTCGGCGCGCGGCGAGGCCGAATGGTCGGCCGACGAAATCTATCTCGCCCAGCCGCGCCCCGGCGGCGACGGCTGGATCGCGATCGACCGTACCAGCGGCGCCGTCACCAGCGAGAAGACCAGCCGGGGCTGGATCGCTTACCTCAACGATCTCCACAAGGGCCGCAATTCGGGCACGGTGTGGAAGTGGTTCATCGACATCTTCGTCGCCGCCTGCATCATCTTCTCGCTGACCGGCCTCGTTTTGCTCCAGCTCCATTCGCGCCACCGCAAGAGCACCTGGCCGCTGGTCGGGCTCGGGCTGATCGTGCCCGCGGCGCTCGCCATCTTCTTCATCCACTAGGGAACAGGCCATATGCAGATCCGCCTCACCGGGCTCACCCTGACCGCCTTCGGCGCGACCGGCATGCTCGCGGTCCCCGCCGCCGCGCAGACGCTGGACCTGACCGTCACCATTCCGCGCCTGACCGTCGCCGAGTATCACCGGCCCTACGTCGCGATCTGGCTCGAGAAAGAGGGCGCCGCGCCGCGCACGCTGGCGGTCTGGTACGATCATGACATGAAGGCCAATGAGGGCACCAAATGGCTCCGCGACGTGCGCCAATGGTGGCGCGTATCCGGCCGCTCGATGAAATTCCCCGCCGACGGCGTCACCGGCGCCACCCGCGCGCCCGGCGCCAACAGGATAAGCTTCACCGGCGGCCGCGGCGCGATGCCCACGCTCAGCCCGGGCAACTATACGCTAGTGGTCGAGGCCGCCCGCGAAGTCGGCGGCCGCGAGCTGGTCCGCCTGCCCTTCGCCTGGCCCGCCGGCGGCACCGCATCCGCAAATGGCACCAGCGAGCTCGGCGCCGTCCGGCTCACCATACGCCGCTGATCAGGGAGGAAAGACCATGAAGAAATTCCGCACCACCATCCTCGCCGCCGCCGCGATGCTGGCACTTGCCACCCCCGCCGCGCTTCAGGCGCATCGCCAGTGGATGCTCCCTTCCGCCACCGTCGTCTCGGGCGACGACGTCTGGGTCACGATCGACGCCGCCGTCTCGAACGATCTCTTCTATTTCGAGCACCAGCCGCTGCGTGGTGACCCGAAGGTCTTCGCGCCCGACGGCACCGTGCTCGATGTAGAGAATAAGGCGACGGGCCGCTATCGCACCACCTTCGACGTCCATCTGACCCAGAAGGGCACCTACAAGGTCGCCGTCGTCAGCACCGGGCTGATGGGCAGCTACATGCTGAACGGCGAGCGCAAGCCGCTGCCGCGCGGCACCACCACCGCGACGCTGGCAAACGCGATCCCCGCCGGCGCCACCGACGTGCGCACCAGCGAATCCTCGAGCCGCAACGAGGTGTTCATCACCTCGGGCGAACCCACCACCACCGTGCTCAAGCCGACCGGCGTCGGCATCGAGCTGGTCCCGGTCACGCATCCCAACGACCTCGTCGCCGGCGAGACCGCGACCTTCCAGTTCCTGCTCGACGGCAAGCCGATGGCCAACCAGGCGGTGACCGTGATCCCCGGCGGCATTCGGTACCGGGACAAGCTCAACCAGATGGACCTCAAGACCGATGCGCAGGGCAATGTGAAAATCAGCTGGCCCGAGCCCGGCATGTACTGGCTCAACGTCACCACCGGCGGCGGCCGCGAAGGCGGGATGGGCCCCGGTGCCCAGGGTGCCGCCCCGGCGGCGGCCCCGGTCGGCCCCGCCCCGCGTCGCGCCAATTACGTGACCACGCTCGAGGTTCTCGCTCCCTGAGGATCGCCATTCCGCCTGGGCTCTCGGCGCAGGCCTTCCACCGACGCCGATCGGGCGCCGCCGTGACCACGCTCGGCGGCGCCACGATGGGCACGAGCTGGTCCGTCCGCCTGGTCGCCCCCAAGCGGGGGCTGCCCGGCGGGCTGCAGGCGGGCGTGGAGGCCGTGCTCGCACGCATCATCGCGCAGATGAGCCAGTGGGAGCCCTCCTCCGACATCAGCCGCTTCAATCGCTCCGCCCCCGGCAGCTGGCAACGCCTCCCGCCCGAGTTCGTCCATGTCCTCACCACCGCGCTGGCCGTCTCGGACAAAAGCGAAGGCGCATTCGATCCCGCGCTGGGAATAGCCGCCGACCATTGGGGCTTCGGCGCGAGCGAGCCGCCGAGCCGGCCCGAACTGGAAGCCGTCCCCTCTGGCCGAGCATCTATCGAGCTGGACGCGCTTTTGCTCCGCGCCCGCCGCACCGCGCGCGCGGCGCTCGATTTCTCGGGCATCGCCAAGGGCTATGCCGTCGATCGCGTCGCGGCGCATCTGCACCAGCTCGGTCTCACCGATTTCCTCGTCGAGATTGGCGGCGAGCTTTCGGGCCACGGCATCAAGCCCGACGGTCAGCCCTGGTGGGTCGAGCTGGAGCAGCCGCCCGGCCTCCGCCTGCCCGGCCTCCGCGTCGCGCTTCACGGCCTGGCTATCGCCACGTCGGGCGATTATCGGCGCACCGTCGAAAAGGACGGCAAGCGGCTCGGCCATACGCTCGACCCGCGCACGGGCCGCCCGTTGGAAAACCAGGTCGCCTCGCTGACCGTGCTGCACGCCGAATGCATGCTCGCCGACGCCTGGGCCACCGCGCTCACGGTACTGGGGCCCGAGCGCGGTCCTGCCATCGCCGAGCGCGAGGATCTGGCGATGCACATGGTAGTCCGCGAAGGCGCGGGAGTTCGGGAGATATTCTCGCCCGCGCTCGAGGCGATGCTCGGCTGATCGGCGTCAGCTGTCCGCCCAGCTCCGCAGCAGATTGTGATAGACGCCGGTCAGCTCGATCACCGATCGGTCGGCCCCGCCGAGCTGGCCCGTCAGCCGCTGCACCGCCTGGTCGAGATCGAACAGGATCCGGCGATTGCCATCGTCGCGCACCATCGATTGCAGCCAGAAGAAGGATGCCACCCGCCGCCCGCGCGTGACGGGCGTGACATGATGCAGGCTCGACGAGGGATAGAGTATCGCATGCCCCGCGGGCAGCTTGACGCTGTGCACGCCGAAATGATCCTCCACCACCAGTTCGCCCCCGTCATAGTCGGCGGGGTCTTCGAGGAAGAGCGTTATCGACAGGTCGCTGCGAATGCGAAAGTCGGTGCCGCGCTGGATGCGGATCGCATTGTCGACATGCGTGCCGAAGGTCTGCCCCTCGCCATAGCGGTTGAACAAGGGCGGGAAGACCTTGAGCGGCAACGCGGCCGCGAAGAAGAGCGGCGACGTGCCCAGCGCTTCGAGCACGATCGCCCCCGCCGCGCGCGCCGCAGCGCTGCCCTCTGGCAATTGCTCATTCTGCTTCGCCAGCGCCGACTGATGCCCGGAGGTGACGTTGCCGTCGACCCATTCGGCCGCATCGATGATCGCCCGCACCCGCGCAACTGCGGCTCGATCGAGCAGGTCGGGAACGGTGATCATCATAAGCGGGCCTCGGACAGGCTTCTTTCTACTGGAAGGCGTAGTTCAGCGACAGCACCGCGGCGCGGCCATCGCCGGGAGTGGCCCAGCCATTGTTGCGGATGCGGGTATAATATTCCTTGTCGCCGATATTCTTGACGTTGAGCTGCGCCCTCAGATTCTTGGTCACGTCATAAGCGACATAGGCGCTGTGGACGAGATAATCGTCGACGCTGAAGACCGTCGGCGCCGCGAGCGTCGGCAGGTTGAACACGAACTTGCCCTGATAGGTGAGGCCGTATCCCAGCGTCAGGCCGAACGGCAGCGTATAGGTGGTGAACAGGCTTCCCGAATGTTCCGGAGTATTCTGGAGCGAGGCCCCGGCCCCCGGATCGCGCACCGCCACGCTGTTGCCGCACGCCGCGCTGGGATTGGCCAGGCAGAAGTCCGAGACCGACTGGATCAGTTCGCTCTTCAGATAGGTGTAATGCGCGGTGATCGACCAGGCCGGCGTGATCTTCCCGATCGCGCTGAGCGCCACACCGTCGACGCGCGAATGGCCGTCGAGCACCTGATCGGGAATGGTCGGGTCGCCCGACGCGATCCGATAGCTGTCGCGCTCGTTGCGGAACGCCGCGACGCTCAGCAACAGCCGGCCATTGGCCAGTTCTGCCTTGGCGCCGATCTCGTAATTCTTGGCCCCCTCCGGCTTCACGTTGCAGGTGGCGACGGTGCAGGCGCCGTTGACGGCGTTTTGCGAGGGCGTCTTCGAATTGCCGAACGCGCCATAGAGGCTGACCGATTCCACCGGCTTGTAGAGCAAGCCGACCCGGTAGGAGAACATCTCCGCGTCGTTATGCAGCCGCGGGCCGATGACGATCGGGCCCTGCGGCACGGTAAGCGTCGCCGCGGTCGAGCTGTCGGTCTGGAAATTGCCGCTGTTGCTCTCCCAGCGGATACCGCCGTTGAGCTCGAACTTGCCCAGCTTCATCGCGTCGAACAGATAGAGCGCGTAATTGGTGACTTCGCCGCGCTGACGCCCGCTCTCGATCCGGTTGACGGGTCCGGTGTACACGTTGCTGCCATAGGTGAAGCCTGCAGGGCCCGGCACGACTTCGTTGGGGTTGGAGAAATTGATGAGCGGATAGGCGCTATAGGCCAGGGTGCCATTGGCGTTGCGCAGCGCGTTACCGGTGGAGAGCAGATACTTCTCCCAGCTCGCTGACGCGCCTGCGACCAGGGTATGCTCGATGCCGCCGGTGTCGAACACCGCGCGCAGGTCGATCTGGTCGTACATCAGCTCGTTCTGCGAATCGCGGAAATTGCCGCGCGGCCCGCCGATCAGATAATAGCCCACCGGCACGGTCGCGGGGCAGGCCGCGCCGCTCGGCTGCACCCCGCCGGTCAGGCAATAGGTGCCCTGCGGCGGCCCGACGACGGTCAGCTGGGAGACCTGCTGCCAGCGCGTGAGGTTGCGGATCGAGACCTGGTCGCTCAGCTCATGCTCGAAGATCGCGGTCGCCTGGTCGACCGTGATTTCCTGCGTGTCGACGTTGCGATAGCCGAAATAATCGCTGCGATCGACGCCCGGTATCGGCCCCGCATTCACCGCGGTCTGGTAATAAGGAACGCCATATTGCGGGATATTCTCGTCTTCCTGGTGGACATATTGCAGCGTCAGCTTGGTCGGCCCGCCGATGCCCAGCGTCACCGAGGGCGCGATGCCCCAACGCTTGTAATTCTCCACGTCGCGGCCCGGCACATCGTTGCGGTGGACCATCGCATTGAGGCGCACCGCGATCAGATCGCTTGCGCGGAGATTGGCGTCGATCGTGCCGCGATAATATTCGTCGGTGCCCACGCCGGCGCTGGCCAACACGCGCGTCTCGGCCAGCGGACGCTTGGTAACGATATTGATCGAACCGCCGACCGAGCCCGAGCCGCCATAGACCGAGCTTGCGCCGTTCACGACTTCGAGCTGCTCGAGGTTGAACGAATCCGACCGGCTATAGGCCGCGCTGTCGCGCACCCCGTCCTGGGTGATGTCGCTGCTCGCCGAATAGCCGCGCAGGTTGATCGAATCGGCGGGCGGGCTGCCCCCTTCGGCCGCGCCGAAGGTGATGCCCGGCACGGTGGAGAGCATATCGCGCAGCGTCAGTAGATTCTGCTGCTCGATCGTCTCGCCGGTGATGACGGTGACCGTCTGCGGCGTATCGCGGACGGTGCGAGTCGCCTTGGGGCTCGCCTGATGCGGCTGATAGGCTTCGCCGCTGACGATGATCTGCTCGCGATCCTGGCGCGCATCCTGATCCGCCACTTCCGACGTGCCGGTGATCGGATCGGTCGGGTCCGACGCATATGCCGGAGCACTGGCAATGAATCCCACGCAGGCAAGCGCCAAAAAGGCCGGCGAAGCGGCAGAAACGGAACGCGTCACGATGATCCCCCTTAGGTGTCGTTACGCATTCAGCTATTGCGAAGCGTTCGCAGAGTCAACGCTAATGCGAACAATTCTCATCTATGAGGTGATTGGATCGGCGCCGCGAACAGCCAGCTGCGTAGCGCGCTGGCGAGGTTGGGTGGGTCGTCCGCCTGGATCCTGGCATGGTCGATGGCCGCAATCAGCGCGCTGAGCGGAAGTGCGTGTTCCACGGCCGCGCGTTCCAGCGCGGCCCAGAAGATCGGCTCGAGACTGATCGAAGTCGCATGCCCGGCAATCGTCACCGAACGCTTGCACGGGCCCTGAAAGCCGCCGGGGGGCGGATCGACCTTCACGCCCGCGCTCCGAGCGCGCTCACTCCGTGTCGAACAGGGCGGCGAGCTGCTCGACCATCGTGCCGGCCAATTGCTCCGCATCCATGATCGTCACGGCGCGCTGATAGTAACGCGTCACGTCATGCCCGATGCCGATCGCCACCAGCTCGACCGGCGATCGCCCCTCGATCCAACCGATCACCTGACGCAGATGCCGCTCCAGATAGGAGCCCGAATTGACCGACAGCGTCGAATCGTCGACCGGCGCGCCGTCCGAGATCACCATCAATATCTTGCGATCCTCATGCCGCGCGATCAGTCGGCTGTGCGCCCAGAGCAAGGCCTCGCCGTCGATATTCTCCTTGAGCAGCCCTTCACGCATCATCAGCCCGAGCGATTTCTTCGCGCGGCGCCACGGCTCGTCGGCCTGCTTGTAGACGATATGCCGGACGTCGTTGAGCCGCCCGGGCTGCGCGGGGCGCCCCTCGGCCAGCCATTTCTCGCGGCTCTGCCCGCCCTTCCAGGCGCGCGTGGTGAAGCCGAGGATCTCGGTCTTGACCCCCACCCGCTCCAGCGTGCGCGCCATGATGTCGGCGCTGATCGCCGCGATCGAGATCGGCCGCCCGCGCATCGATCCGCTATTGTCGATCAGGAGCGTGACCACCGTGTCCTTGAACTCGGTGTCGCGTTCGGACTTGTAGCTGAGCGACAGCATCGGATTGACGATGACCCGCGCCAGCCGCGCGGCATCGAGGATGCCCTCTTCCTGATCGAAGTCCCAGCTGCGATTCTGCTGCGCCATCAGCCGGCGCTGGAGCCGGTTGGCGAGCTTGGTCACCGCGCTCTGCAGATGGACCAGCTGCTGGTCGAGATAGGAGCGCAGCCGATCGAGCTCCTCGGTGTCGCACAATTCAGTCGCGGCGATCACTTCGTCGAACTGGGTGGTGTAGGGGCGATATTCGAACTGCGGCGGCATGTCGCCCCAGGGCCGGTTGGGGCGGACCGGCTGCATGCCGTCCTCGCCATCGTCGCCGGGCTCGCCGTCGCCATCCTCCATCGCCTCGGACTGGCTCTGCTCGCCATCTTCGCTCTGGTCGGAGTCGCTCTGCTCGCCGCGGGCCTCGACCTGGCCGTCGCCTTCGGAGGCTTCGCTGTCGCCTTCCTCGTCGCCGGGCTGCTCCTGCTCGTCGGTGCCCTCGTCCTCGCCGCCGCCCTCGTCGCTCTCGTCGGGCACCATCTCGCCCTCGACGAGGTCGAGATCCTGAAGCAATTTGGCGGCGAGGCTGGCAAATACCTTCTGGTCGTCGATCGCCAGCGCCAGCGAATCGAGATCGCTGCCGGCCCGCGCCTCGATCCACTCACGGACCAGCGCCATGCCCAGCGCGACGCTCGCCGGCGCCTCGCGCCCGGTCAACCGCTCGCGGACCATCAGCCCCACTGCCGTGGAGAGCGGCACTTCCTCGCGATTGCGCGCACGCGTGATCGGATCGGAGCGCAGCCGCACACCCAGCGAATGATCGAGATTGTCGGCAATGCCGGCAAAACCGCGCGAGCCCAGCGCCTCGACCCGCGCCGTCTCGATCGCGTCGAACACCGCGCGCGCCACCGGCTCGACAGGCGCACCGCGATTGTGAATCGCGCTGTCGTGATGCTTGATCCGCAGCGCAAAGCCGTCCGCAAATCCCCGCGCCTCGGCCACCTGCTCGGCGGGGAGCGTGCGCGACGGCATCGGCACGCGGATGCTCCGCCCGCTCTGGTTCGGCGCGTCCGAGGTGAAGGACAGCTCCGCCTCGCCTTCGCCCGACAGCGCACGCGCGGTGCCGCCGAGGACGGTGCGCAGCTGTTCGAGAGGGGTGTCGGTCGCCATTACCAAAGTACCTTGCAGCCGAAAGCGGCAATTTCTCGATCCTTGGTAATCACCGTCAGATCATCGATTATTGCCTGCGCCGCGATCAGGCGATCGAACGGATCGCGATGTTTGCCTTCCAGAAATCCAGCCCGCAATGCGTGTCGATCGAGAATGTCGAGGGCCATGAAGCCGTTGGCCGTCATCAGCGGTGCATCGTCGCGGCGAAAATCCTCAATTTCAGGCAGCTTGCCCGACGAGCTTTTGATCGCGATTTCCCACACGCTTGCGACGCTAACGCAAATTTCGCTGGCACCTTCTTCAATGATGTTGCGGCCTGCTTGGCCAAGCCGGCTTGCATCGGTCCACCACCAGATCAGGCTATGCGTATCGAGCAGATACCGGCTCACGGAAAATACTTGTCGAGCCGCTTGCCTTCCCAGAGCTCAAGTTCGTCCTCCGGCAAGGGATCGAACCACACCGAATCAGGTATCTCTCTCAAAACCTTGAGTCCGCCGGGCTGCCGCTTTGGCTTTACCGCTGGAGCGTGATCAAGCGGCACCAATCGAGCCCAAGGCTGCCCGGCCTTGGCCAGCAATATCTCTTCGCCAGCATGGGCACGATCCATCAGCTTCGAAAGCTGAGTCTTCGCATCGTGGACGTTGAACGTCTTTTGCGGATCGGCATCGGCCATAGCGTGCTCCAAACTGGACTTAGCTAAGTTAGCCCACTCGCCAGGTGGACTCAAGCTTTCGCCACCACGCTCTCGGGCAAATCCTTCCCGAACACGCGCTGATAATATTCGGCGACCTGCGCGCGCTCGGCCTCGTCGCATTTGTTGAGGAACGACAGGCGGAAGGCGAAGCCGACATCGCCGAAGATCAGGGCGTTCTGCGCCCAGGTGATCACCGTCCGCGGCGACATCACCGTGGAAATGTCCCCGTTGATGAAGCCCTTGCGCGTCAGGTCGGCGACGCGGACCATATTCTCGACCGCTTCCTTGCCGCCGGGCTTGTCATATTCGCCCGACTTGGCGAGCACGACCTGCGCCTCCACCGCGGCGGGCAGATAGTTGAGCGCGACGACGATGTTCCAGCGGTCCATCTGGCCCTGGTTGATCTGCTGGGTACCGTGATAGAGCCCGCTGGTGTCGCCCAGGCCGACCGTATTGGCGGTCGCGAACAGCCGGAAATAGGGGTTGGGCCGGATCACCCGATTCTGGTCGAGCAGGGTCAGCTTGCCCTCGGTCTCCAGCACGCGCTGGATCACGAACATCACGTCGGGGCGGCCGGCATCATATTCGTCGAACACCAGGGCGGTCGGCGTCTGCAGCGCCCAGGGGAGCAGGCCCTCGCGGAATTCGGTCACCTGCTGGCCGTCGCGCAGCACGATCGCGTCGCGGCCGATCAGGTCGATCCGGCTGATATGCGCGTCGAGGTTGATCCGGATGCAGGGCCAGTTCAGCCGCGCTGCGACCTGCTCGATATGCGTCGACTTGCCGGTGCCATGATAGCCCTGCACCATGACGCGCCGGTTGTGCGCAAAACCCGCGAGAATCGCGAGCGTGGTATCGGCATCGAACACATAGGCCGGATCGAGATCGGGCACCCGCTCGTCGGCCTCGCTGAACGCCGGGCATTCCATGTCCGAATCGATCCCGAACAGCTCGCGGACGCGGATCATCTTGTCCGGCGCGTCGAGGATCGTGGTCTCCCGGCTGTCGGGCTGGGTGTTGGGAATGTCGGCCATCGCTGCTTCCTGGAAGTCCGCATGTCGCGCGGAATGGGCTATGCGAGGTAGAGCGTCCCATCCCGCACCGCAACGTCAAAGCTTCCGGCGCGATGCGATCAGGTGCGGTGTAGCCGCACCGGAGCGCTCGGCGCACGGGCGACCACGCCCTTGGCCTCGAGATCGAGCTGCACCGCCTTGATCCACCAGCCGGCCTTGTCGCCGCCGGGGAAGAGCGATTCCGGCAGCCGCGGCAGGACCGCCTCCTTGAGCTTGGGCACGGTCACCCCCGGCGCGGCATCGGGCAGCACCGCCAGCACGGCTTCGCGCATCGCATTGAACTTCGCGGCGTCGACCGGATAGGTCTTGCCGGGCTGCAGCACATTCTCGATCGCGATCCGCTCGGATTTGCCGGCCATGCTGGCCTCCTTTTCTACATCTTGGGGGGAAGGACGAACAAGCTGACGAAGCGCCCGGCCAGCGCACGATCGCCGCCAAGGCGCAGCACCCCGGCCGCCTCGGCGTCGGCAAAGGGCCGCCCGCCATAGACCAGCGACGCCAGCGTCATCGGATCGGTATCGAACAGGGTATCCGCAGTCTCCGGCTCGGCCCGTTCTATCGTAATTGCTTGACCGGCTACCTGCGCGACGAACCCCTCGGCACCGAAGCGAAAACCGACGCGCGAATCCCATCCCGCCGCCCGCTCGCGGCTGATCATCGTCCGGAACGACATCATGATCGACGCGGCCGACAGCGGCAACGTGGGATCGTGCAGCGGCGATTTGGCGGCCCAGCGGCCCAGCTCCTGGATCGCGATCTCGCTGTCATAGCCCCAGGGGGTCAGCTCATAGACCTGTACCGAAGCCGGCGGCGGCAGCTTGCGGCGCAGCAGCACGCCGCTTGCCTCCAGGCTATCGAGCCGTTGCGTCAGGATATTGGCGCTGATCGCACCCAGGCTCGCCTTCAGTTCGGAAAAGCGCCGTCCGCCGAACATCAGTTCGCGAACGATCAGCAGCGACCAGCGCTCGCCCACCAGCTCGAGCGCCAGCGCGGTCCCGCACGCGTCGTCATACCAGCGATTTTCGAGCGGCCTTGGCGGCTTGGTCATTTTTTGTAACTTCCTGGTTGCTTTTAATAACTGATGCCCGCATCAAGGTCAACGACGCGATTCGCAACGCACTGTTTCGCAAAAGGAGACGGCCGATGCCGCAAATGGTATTCATCAATCTGCCCGTGAAGGATGTCGCCGCGTCCACTGCCTTTTACGAGGCGATCGGCTGCACCAGGGATGCGCGCTTCAGCGGCGATCATGCCTCGGCGATGATATTGTCGGACACGATCACGTTCATGATCCTGGGCCACAGCTTCTTCGCGGGGTTCACGCCCAAGCCGATCGCCGACGCCCATGCCACCACCGAAGTGCTGATCTGCATCTCGCGCGAAAGCCGCGCCGATGTGGACGCGATTGTGGCGCGGGCCGCGGCGGCGGGCGGTAGGGCGGATATCCGGGAGGCACAGGATATGGGCTTCATGTACAGCCGCGCGTTCGAGGATCTCGACGGCCATATCTTCGAGCCGATGCATATGGACGTCGACGCAGCGCTCAAGGCGATGTCGGCGCAGGCCGAGCCCGCCGAATGAGCCCGCAGGCAATGACGATCGGCGGGTGGTCGCTGAGCGGACTGCTGATCCTGTTCCTCATGGTCGATATGGGCATGAAGTTCGCCCTGCTCCAGCCGGTGATCGACGCCCATGCGCAATTGGGCTGGCCGAGCGATGCCGCTACCATCCGCATCCTCGCCGCGATCCTGCTGATCGCCACTGCGCTCTATGCCTTTCCGCGGACATCGCTGCTCGGCGCGATCCTGATAACGGCCTATCTCGGCGGAGCGGTAGCCACGCACGCCAGGATATCCAGCCCGCTGTTCACGCACACATTGTTCGGCGTTTATATCGGAGTGCTGCTTTGGGCCGGCCTGTGGCTGCGCGATGCCCGGCTGCGTGATCTCTTACCCCTTTCGACTTGAGGAGAGCGCCGATGAGTCAGAAAATCACCCCCGTTTTGTGGTTCGACCATGTCGGCGAGGAAGCTGCGGCCTTCTACGTGTCGCTGCTGCCCGACAGCCGCATTGATCAGGTCATCCGCGCGCCATCGGACAATCCCAGCGGCGGCGAAGGTGCGGCGCTGGTAGTCGATTTCACGCTCGCCGGGCAGAAATATGCAGCGCTCAACGGCGGCCCCGATTTCAAGCCCAACGAAAGCGTGTCGTTCCAGATCGTCACCGAGGATCAGGAAGAGACCGACAGGCTGTGGAACGCGATCGTCGGCAATGGCGGCGCCGAGAGCATGTGCGGCTGGTGCAAGGACAAATGGGGCTTCAACTGGCAGATCACGCCGCGCGTCCTGCTCGACCTGCTGATCGATCCTATTCCCGGCCGCGCCAAGCGCGGGTTCGAGGCGATGATGACGATGCGGAAGATCGATATAGCCACGATCCAGGCCGCCGCCGACGCTGCCTGAACCCCGACCACAGGAGAGAGAATATGCCCGTTGACAGTGATGCGCCGGTCCGGATCAGCGCCTTTGCCTGGGTCCCGGAATTCGCCCGCGGCCAGGTCCGCGATCTACGCGTCCGCTGGGCGCTGGAGGAAGCCGGCATTCCCTATTCGGTGCGCAAGCTCGAAGCGATGACGGCGCGCCCCGCCGATTATTTCGAGGAACAGCCGTTCGGACAGGTGCCGAGCTATCGCGACGCCGATGTCGAACTGTTCGAATCGGGCGCGATCGTCCTGCATGTCGGCGAACAGTCCGAAGCGCTCCTGCCCGCCGATCCCGGCGAACGCGCCCGCGCCGCCGCCTGGCTGTTCGCGGCGCTCAACACGCTCGAACCGCAGGTCCAGCAGCTCGGCTCGATCGACTTCTTCCACAAGGACGAGGCCTGGACCCGCGAGCGCCGTCCGCAGGTGCTCGAGATGGTCAATCTTCGGCTCAAGCAGATCGCCGACCATCTCGGCGAACGGGAATGGCTGGAAGACCGCTTCACCGTCGGCGACCTGATGATGACCACGGTGCTGCGCATCCTCAACGGCAAGGACATCGTCGAACAATATCCGAACCTCGCCGCCTACCAGGCGCGGGCCGAGGCGCGGCCCGCATTCGGCCGGGCGCTGGCCGCCCAGCTCGCCGACTTCGAAGATCGATAGGACCCTACCGAATAGGAGATGAGACATGGCATATATGGACGGCTTCGTACTCGCGGTGCCCGAAGGCAATAAGGACGATTATCTTGCCATGGCGGCCGTGACCGCAACGATCTTCCGCGAATCCGGCGCGACCCGGGTGGTGGAAGCCTGGGGCAACGATGTGCCGCACGGGACGAACACCGATTTCTACATGGCGACGAAGGCCGAGGAAGGCGAAGTCATCGTCTTCTCCTGGATCCTCTGGCCCTCGAAGGAAGTGCGCGACGCCGGCTGGGAAAAGATGACGTCCGACGAGCGTATGAAGGCCTTTGGCGAGATGCCGTTCGACGGCAAGCGCATGTTCTGGGGCGGCTTCGATCCGATCCTCGACGAAGGCGAGGGCTGAGCGGCAAGCCAGGGAGACAGAGGATGACCAACCCACACGGCACCCCGATCTGGTTTGAATTGATCACCAGCGACCCCGACGCCGCCGGCGCCTTTTATGCCAAGGTGATCGACTGGAGCGTCGGCAGCTTCGATGGCGCGACCGTCGCCGGACCGGAGGATTACCGGGTCTTCTCCGCAAGCGACGGCGAAGGCGTGGCCGGATTGATGAAAATTCCGGACGGCGCGCCACCGCAGCCGGCTTGGTTCGGCTATGTCGGGGTTGACGATGTCGACGCCGCGGTTGCCGGCATCACCGCCGCCGGTGGAAGCATCCAGATGCCCGCGATCACGCTCGAGGGCGTAGGCCGAATGGCGATGGTGACCGATCCGCAGGGCGTGCCCTTCTATGTGATGAAGGGTGCCAGCCCCGAACCGAGCACGGCCTTCAAGCGCATGTCGCTGGGGCACGGCGAATGGAACGAGCTGAGCACAAGCGACGACGCCGCTGCGCTCGACTTCTACGCCGCGCAGTTCGGCTGGAAAAAGGATGGCGCTATGCCGATGGGCGCGATGGGCGACTATAGCTTCCTCAGCCATGGCGGGCAGATGATCGGCGCGGTGATGCGCACCCCACCCGGCGAGCAGCCCCGCTGGAACTACTTCTTCCGCGTCGGCGACATCGACGAGGCGGAGACGCGCATCACCGATGCCGGCGGCACCATTCGTCATGGGCCGATCGAAGTACCCGGCGGCGACTTCGTCATCTACGCAACCGATCCGCAGGGCGCCCGCTTCGGCGTCGTCGGCAGCCGATAGGGAACACCCCATGTCCGAGCATGAACTCGTCGTCGAGCGTCTGATGGACGCTCCCGCCGGAGCGCTGTGGCGCGCCTACACCGATCATCTCAACGAATGGTTCTGCCCAAAGCCCTGGCGGGCCGAAGTGGTCGAAATGGACCTGCGCGCGGGAGGTCGCTCGTCGATCACCATGTATGGCCCGGACGGCGAAGTGATGCCCAATGACGGCGTCTATCTGGAAGTCGTCCCCGAGCGGCGCTTGGTCTTCACCGATGCCTTCACTGTCGGCTGGGAGCCGGCGGGCCCCTTCTTCGTCGGGTCGTTCGAGTTCGAACCGCAGGGCGACAAGACGCTGTTCCGCGGCCGCGCGCGCCACTGGACCGAGGAAGCGCGCAACCAGCATGCGGAGATGGGCTTCGAGCAGGGCTGGGGGGTGATGGCCGAGCAATGGGAGGAAGTCGCCCGGCGGATCGCGGCGGGTGCGTAGGATCATCGGCATGGCGTTCGTGTCGCTGGACGGCGTGATGCAGGCGCCGGGCGGACCGAACGAGGATCCCACCGGCGGCTTCGAGCTTGGCGGCTGGCTGCCCGCGGTCGACGACGAGGCGCTCGGCAACCAGATCATGACCTATTTCAGCCGGCCCTTCGATCTGTTGCTGGGGCGCCGGACCTGGGAGATCTTCGCGGCGCACTGGCCGTTCATGACCGATAACGGCCCGATCACCACCAGCTTCCGCGACTGCCGCAAATATGTGCTGACTCGCTCGGACATCGCGCTCGACTGGGCCGGAAGCGAGCGCATCCCCGATCTCGAGACGCTCGCCGAGCTGAAGCAAGGCGAGGGCCCGGACCTGCTGATCCAGGGCAGCTCTACCCTCTATCCGCAGCTCCTGGAGCGCGGGCTGATCGACCGCCTGGTCCTGCTGGTCGCGCCGCTGCTGCTGGGCAGCGGCAAGAAGCTGTTCGGCGACGGCACCCCGGCCGGTCGCTGGATGCTGGTGGAACAGCGGACCGGCAGCGGCGGCATGGCGATCGGCACCTATGATCGCGCGGGCCCGGTAGAGACGGGGTCGTTCGAAGTGCCTGAACTCAATCCGCGCGAAATCGCACGCCGCGAGAAGCTGCAGCGCGAAGGCTAGGCGAAGGCGGGCGAACCCTTGAGCTGCTGATAGGCGGCGATCACATCCTGCAGCCGGCTCTCATGGCTGCGATCCCCGCCGTTGCGATCGGGATGATATTGCCGGACCAGCTCCGAATAGCGTTTGCGCAGCCCCGTGCGATCGACATCGACTTCCAGCGCGAGCGTGCGCAGCGCCTCGCGATCGCGCCCGGACAGCGGCCTGCCGTCCTTGCGCTCCACCGGCATGCTACCCCGCCAGCGGGCGCCGATCGCGTCGAGCGGATCGCTGAAATCGGCCCAGCGCGGCGGGCGATCGGCGCCGCCGGTGGCGTTGAAGGCGCGGGTCTCGCGCTCCCAGCCGGCGAAGGGCTTCTGCGCGTCATGGATCTCGTCGGGGCTCATCCCCTTGAAGAAATTATAGCCCGTGTTGAACGCGCGAACATGATCGAGGCACAGCCAGCGGAAGCGCGGCGGACCGTCGGCGGCATGGCCGCTGCCCTCCAGCGGCGGTGCGCGGAACTCGCCGGCTTCCGCGCATCCCGGCTCGGCGCACATCCGCCCCTCCGCCTCCACGCGACCGTGGAAGCGGGCATTGGGACGATCTTTGCGGGAATTGCTGGCAGGCACGCGACACTCTCGGGCAAACCGCTTATATAGGCGCCATGAACGCTCCCGCCAGCGGCCCCTTGGCCGATCAGATCGCCGCCCGTCTCACCGCCGCGCTCGACCCGACGCATCTCGTGGTCAGCAACGACAGCGCCCAGCATAGTGGCCATATGGGCGACGACGGCAGCGGCGAATCGCATTTCTCGGTGACGATCGAGAGCCCCGCCTTCGCCGGCGTGTCGCGCGTCGAGCGGCAGCGGCTGGTCAACCGCGCGCTCGCCGATCTGCTCGCCGAGCGCATCCACGCCCTCGCCATCCGCGCCCGCGCACCGGGGGAAGCCGCATGACCGACGATCTGATCCTCCACACCATCGCGCCCGTCACCCACGATCTCGGCGGGTTCAAGGTCCACCGCACCCTCCCCTCGCGCCCGCGGACGATGGTCGGCCCCTTCATCTTCTTCGACCAGATGGGCCCGGCGCATCTCGACGTCGGCAACGGCATCGACGTCCGGCCGCATCCGCATATCAACCTGGCGACGGTGACCTATCTCTACGCCGGCGCGATCGGCCACCGCGATTCGCTGGGGACCGAGGCCGTGATCACGCCGGGCGCGGTGAACCTGATGACCGCCGGCCACGGCATCGTCCATTCGGAGCGATCGCCCTCGGCCGAGCGCGCGGTCGGCCCCGAATTGTCGGGCATCCAGACCTGGCTGGCGCTCCCCGAGCGCGACGAGGAAGCGGACCCCGCCTTCGAGCATGTCGCCGCGGCGGATCTCCCGGTGATCGAGGCGAGCGGCGCCACCGCGCGCGTGATCATGGGCGACCTGTGGGGCGCCAGCGCCCCCACCACCACTTATGCCCAGACGATTTATGGCGACATCGCGCTGGAGGCCGGCAGCAGCATCCCGATCGATCCGGCCGCCGACGAACGCGCGCTCTACGTCTCGATGGGCGACGCGACACTCGACGGACTGACGCTCGAGCCGATGACGCTCTACGTCCTGCGCCCCGGCACGCATGCGACGCTGCGCTCGGCCGGCGGCGCGCGCGTGATGCTGTGCGGCGGCGAGGCCTTCACCACCCCGCGCCACGTCTGGTGGAACTTCGTCTCGTCGAGCCGCGATCGCATCAACCAGGCCAAGGAAGACTGGAACGCCGGCAATTTCCCCAGGGTGCCGGGCGACGACAAGGAATGGATCCCGATCCCCGAGGTCCCGAAGACGGTCAGCTATCCGTAACCAATAAGCCCCTCCCCTTCAGGGGAGGGGTTGGGGTGGGGCTATCCGCGGGCGACGGTCTCGGTGAGACGCCCCCCACCCCCCACCCCTCCCCCGAGGGGGAGGGGCTCAAGAAGGAGCAGGCCATGGACGTCGATCTAACCCGCATCGCCCTCCCCACCGGGGTCGAGCTCGACGTCGCCATCGCCGGAAACCCCGCGAACCCGCCGATCATCCTCCTCCACGGCTTCCCCGAATCGCACCGCACCTGGCGCCACCAGATCCCCGAGCTCGCCCGCGACTATTATGTCGTCGCCCCCGACCAGCGCGGCTTCGCCCGCTCGTCCAAGCCCGAAGGCGTCGAGCAATACACCCCCGCCAAGATCGTCGAGGATTTGCTCGCGCTCGCCGATCATCTCGGCATTCAAGGCTTTACGCTCGTCGGCCATGATTGGGGCGGCGCGATCGCCTGGATGGCGGCGCTGCAGAACCCCAGGCGGATCGAGCGGCTGATCATCCTCAACGCCCCGCACCCGAAGGTCTTCCAGAAGAGCCTGTTCGACGATCCCGCGCAACGCAAGGCGAGCCAATATATCAATCGCTTCCGCGACACCCGGCTCGACCAGGGCCTGGTCGGCGCGGGGCTGGAGCGCTTCTTCGCCTCCACCTTCGCCCAGCATATCGTCGGCGGGATCGCCGGCGAGGACAAGGCGGCCTATATGGACGAATGGGGCCAGCCCGGCGCGATGACCGCGATGCTCAACTGGTACCGCGCCAGCGCGATCCAGGTGCCCTTGCCCGACGAGGATGCCGAGCGCCCCGCCTGGCTCGACGCCCCCTTCCCGCCGATCCCCCAGCCGACGCTCGTGATCTGGGGGATGAAGGATTTCGCGCTGCTGCCGGTGCAGCTGGAGGGGCTGGGCGCACTGGTGCCCGATCTGACGCTGGTGGAGATTGCGGAGGGCGGCCATTTCATCCCCTGGGAAAAGCCCGAGGCGGTCACCGCGGCGATGCGCGAGTGGCTGTTGCGCCACTAGCTCCCCTCCCTGCAAAGGGAGGGGTTGGGGGTGGGTGCGCGGCGCCAGCCGCGCTCCTGCGCCAACAGCAAAGGCGAGGCATCGAGCCTCGCCTCCGCTAAACCCACCCCTTGATCCCCTCCCTTTCAGGGAGGGGAGGCTCTCAGGAGTAAGCCCGCATCACATAGGGCCGCGTCGCATAAGGCGGCGCCAGCGCCTCGACCCACGCCCCATGCGCGTGGGTCAGCGCCACAAGCTGCATCGGCACCTCCCCCGGCCAACCCCGAACCCGCACTTCGTGGCGGTGGAGATCGCGATTGGGCTCCATCATCACCCAGCCCAGCGGTCGCTCCGCCGTAGCCCGCGCGCCCGCCGCCAGCATCGCATCGGCGATCCGCTGCTGGGTCGCATCGGGCAGATATTGCCACACCACCGAATGCATCAGCACCCGCGTGACCCCTTCGGCCTGCGACTCGGCCAGCCGCGCCTCGACCCAATCGGCGGCATCGCCCTCGACCAGATCCACCCCCTCGGCGCGCACCATCGCGATGGTCTTTTCCAGCCGCGCCTGCCGCTCGACATTCTCGACCCAGCAATAGGCTTGGAGCCGTTCGGCATCGCGATCGCCCGACAGATCGAGCGGCTGGATGTCGACGCCGCGGGTGGAGACGATCTCGACCGCGACATCGGGCGGCGGCGGTCCGCGCCACTCGGGCCTGATCTCGACCGGCGAGTCGGCGGGGCCGCTGCGAACCCCGCCCAGGTCGAAGCGATAGCGGTGGATCAGCAGGTTGAGCCCGGCGCTCGATCCGATTTCGAGTATTTCGAATTTCGAGCCATAGCGCGCGGCCAAGTGAAGGAGCGCGGTCATCAGCCCGGCCGAGCGGCCCGCTTCGTTGGTCTGCGGGGGACCGTCCAGCCAGGGCAGCAACTCCGCGTCATGCGTGACGAACACACGCTGCAGGATGGCGGCCACGACATCGGGATCGGAAAGCTGGCCGCTGAAAACCGGCGCAAGCGCCCCCACGCCGCGGCGATACAGCGCATGCAGCCCCCCGATCAGCCGCAGCACGAGCGCGTCCGCCACCGGTTCGCCCGGCCAATCGAGCACGCGCCGCCCGGTCGCGCTCTCTCGCGAAATCGTCGGACCCAGCACGGTGGCGATCCGCGCGGTGATCGGCGCCGCCATCGCCTCGCAATAGCCCGCCTGGATGCGGAAAGCGTCGCGATTGGTCGGTTCGTCTGCCACGGCACCCTTGTTGCGCCCGGCCCACCCCCCAAGTAAAGCCCCGGCCACACATGCAAGAACCGCTCATCCTAGCCGTGCCGAAAGGCCGGATCCTCGACGAGGCGTTGCCGCTCCTCGCGCGCGTCGGGATCGTGCCCGAACCCGCTTTCTCGGACGAGAAGAGCCGCGCGCTGCGCTTCAAGACCGACAATCCGGCGATCGACCTGATCCGCGTCCGCGCCTTCGACGTGGCGACCTTCGTCGCGCACGGTGCCGCGCAGCTCGGCATCGTCGGCTCCGACGTGCTGGCCGAGTTCGACTATTCGGAGCTCTATGCGCCGGTCGATCTCGGCATCGGCCATTGCCGCATCTCGGTCGCCGAGCCCGCCGACATGGCGGAGAAGGACGATCCGCGCGGCTGGAGCCACGTCCGCATCGCCACCAAATATCCCCACATCACCCGCGCCCATTTCGAGGCGCGCGGCGTGCAGGCCGAATGCGTCAAGCTCAACGGCGCGATGGAGCTGGCTCCGGTGCTGGGCCTCGCCCCGCGGATCGTCGACCTGGTGTCCTCGGGCAAGACGCTCAAGGAAAATGGCCTGGTCGAGGTCGAGGTGATCGCGCACATAACCTCGCGACTGATCGTCAACCGCGCCGCATTCAAGATGCGCGCGGGCGAAGTCGTCCCGCTGGTGGATGCATTCCGGAGGGCCGTGGCCCCTCTTAGCCCCTCCCCTTCAGTGGAGGGGTCGGGGGTGGGGGATGTCTCACGGAGACTAGCGCCCGCGGATAGGCCCCCCCCCAACTCCTCCCCTGAAGGGGAGGGGCGAGAAACGTCATGATCCGCCTAGACTCCACCATCCCCGGTTTCGCCGCCGCCTTCACCACCCTAGTCAACGCCCGCCGCGAGGCGGACGAGGACGTCGCGCGCAACGTCACCCACATCATCAAGCGCGTCCGCGACGAAGGCGATGCCGCGGTCAAGGACCTCACCCGCCTCTTCGACAAGCATGATCTCGACCAGACCGGCTGGGCGATCGATCGCACCGATTGCCTCGCGGCCTGGGAAGGCCTCGAACCGAGCCTGCGCGACGCACTCGAACTCGCCGCGGAGCGGATCGCGATCTACCACGCCAAGCAGAAGCCCGCGGACAGCGACACGATCGATGCGCAGGGCATCCGCCTCGGCGCGCGGTGGAGCGCGGTGGACGCGGCCGGCATCTACGTCCCCGGCGGCCGGGCGGCCTATCCCTCCTCGGTGCTGATGAACGCCATCCCCGCAAAGGCGGCGGGCGTGCGTCGCCTCGTGATGGTCACCCCGACTCCGAACGGCGAGATCAACCCGCTGGTGCTCGCCGCCGCGCACATCGCCGGCGTGGACGAGATCTGGCGCGTCGGCGGCGCGCAGGCGGTCGCAGCGCTCGCTTATGGCACCGATCATATCGCGCCGGTCGACGTCATCACCGGCCCGGGCAACGCCTGGGTCGCGGAGGCCAAGCGCCAGCTCTACGGCGTCGTCGGCATCGACATGGTCGCCGGCCCGTCCGAGATCGTGGTCGTCGCCGACGGCAAGAACGATCCCGACTGGATCGCCGCCGATCTGCTCAGCCAGGCCGAGCATGATCCGACCAGCCAGTCGATCCTCTTCACCGACGATGCCGCCTTCGCCGATGCCGTCGCCGCCGCGGTCGACGCCCAGATCCCGATGCTCAGCACCGCCGAGACCGCGCGCACCAGCTGGGACGCCAATGGCGCGATCATCCTGGTGCCGAGCCTGGCCGAGGCAATCCCCCTGGTCGATCGGCTCGCGCCCGAGCATCTCGAGCTCGCCTGCGACGACGCCGAGGCGCTGTTCGACCTGGTCCGCCATGCCGGCTCGGTCTTCCTCGGCCGCCACACGCCCGAGGCGGTCGGCGATTATGTCGCGGGGCCCAACCACGTCCTCCCCACCGGCCGCCGCGCGCGCTTCGCGTCGGGGCTCTCGGTGCTCGATTTCATGAAGCGCACCAGCTTTCTGGCGCTCGACCCGGCCGGACTGGCGGCGATCGGGCCCGCCGCCGTGGCGCTGGCGAATGCCGAGGGGCTTCCTGCGCATGCCCGGTCGGTGGCGATCCGGTTGACGGACTAGCTTTCCATACTTCGTCATTCCGGCGAACGCCGGAATCCAGAATCACATGGCCGTCGCTCCCGACCCTGGATCCCGGCTGTCGCCGCGATGACGATCGTAGAATAGGGTCAAACTTACTTCACCGCCGCATTGCCGCCATCGGCGTAGAGCGCGGATCCGGCGACGAAGCTGCTCATCGGGCTGGCAAGAAACAGCGCGGCCTGGGCGATCTCCTCGGGCTCGGCGATCCGCTTCATCGCGTGGAGCCCCGCCGCCCACTCCTTCTGCGCGGTATCACCGGCCGCCGGCGTGTCGGTGCCGCCGGGCAGCAGTGCGTTGGCGCGGATACCCTCGGCGGCGTGATCGGCGGTGATGCCCTTGACCAGCCCCATCAGCGCCGCCTTGCTTGTGCCGTAAGCGGCCATGCCGGGGATGCCGACGCTGGTGCCGACGAAGGACGAGACGAAAACGATCGAGCCGCCGCCCGAAGCCCGCATCGCCGGGATCTGCGCACGTGCCCCCAGGAATGCGCCGGCCAGATTGGTGCGCATCAGCCCCTCCCAATCTTCGAGCGACACCGTCTCGATCGGTCCGTAGGCGCCGACGACCCCGGCATTGTTGACGGCCATATCCAGGCCGCCTAGCCGATCCGCTGCTTCGATCAGCGCCCGGTGCGTCGCTTCCTCGCCTACATCCCCGACGACTGTCGAAGCGCGCCCGCCATCGGCTTCAATCTCCGCCTGCACGTCGGCGAGCGCCGCCTCGTTCCGCCCATTGAGCACGACGGCGGCGCCGTTCCGAGCAAAGAGCCGTGCCGTTGCGCGGCCGATGCCGGAGGATGCGCCGGTAACGATCGCTGTCTTTCCTTCGAGTGTTTGCATTTCCGTCTCCTTCTGGGCGACGGCTAGGGGCGTGGGCGGCGCCCAGCTTCCCGGCGCTTGCGGCCAAACGGGCGTTTGTCTTTGCCTTGGGCGGGCTGCGGTCCTATCTGCGCCGCCATGTCCAGTCCCAAAGCCAAGAGCCGTTCAAAGGCCCGCTCCGCCGCTCGGCTCGCCGCCGTTCAGGCGCTCTACCAGCACGACATGGAAGCGACTCCGGTCGCGGCCCTGCTCCACGAATTCCACCAGCATCGGCTGGGCGCGACGATCGAGGATGTCGAATATGCCGAAGCCGATGTCGGCTTCTTCGACGATCTGGTGAAGGGCGTGACCGCGCGCAGCGATGAGATCAACCGGCTGATCGCCAGCAAGCTGGCCGACGACTGGTCGATGGAGCGGCTCGACAAGCCGATGCGCCAGGTCCTGCGCGCCGGCGCCTATGAGCTGCTCGCCCGGCCCGACATTCCGGTGGGCGCGGTGATCAACGAATATCTCGACGTGACCGACGCCTTTTACGACCGTCGCGAAAAGGGCTTCGTCAACGGCCTGCTCGACGCGATCGCGAAGGAAGTGCGCGGGTGACCCTGTCCTCCCCGGCACGGGGAGGGGGACCGCCAG
The DNA here is from genome assembly GCF_026167525.1 of Sphingomonas sp. M1-B02. NCBI lineage: Bacteria > Pseudomonadati > Pseudomonadota > Alphaproteobacteria > Sphingomonadales > Sphingomonadaceae > Sphingomonas > Sphingomonas sp. M1-B02. Next base: position 1,967,624 of record NZ_CP110679.1, read on the forward strand.
CGCAGCTGGTGGTGGAGGGGGCGCGCCACAAAGACGGTCGCAGGCGGATAGCCCCCTCCACCAGCCTTCGGCTGGTCCCCAGTGCGTGGTCGATCGTGCCCCCGGCACGATCTTGGATTGCCGGGGGCAATCCAACCTCGCACTCCGTGCCGGGGAGGATATGAACGAACTAGACTTCATCGCCGCGCTGCGCAGCCTTCCGCTCCACCCGGGCGCGCAGGGGCTGCGCGACGATTGCGCCATGCTGGCATTCGGCACCGAAACGCTGATCCTCACCCACGACATGATCGCCGAGGGCGTCCACTACCGCCCTGGCACCAATCCCGCCGACGTGGCCTGGAAATTGGTCGCGGTGAACCTGTCCGACCTCGCCGCCAAAGGCGCCGAGCCGATCGGCGTGCTGCTCGGCGCCACCCTGCTCGAAGCCAGCGACCGCTTCGTCGCGGGCCTCCGCGAGATCCTCGAAACCTACGCCGTCATGCTTCTCGGCGGCGACACGATCGCCGTCGCCCCCGGCACCCCCGCAAGCTTCGGCTGCACCGCGATCGGCCGCGCGATCGGCCCGGTTCCCTTGCGCAGCGGCGCGCAGGCCGGAGACGCACTCTACGTCACCGGCACGATCGGCGCGGCGATGCTCGGCTTCCGCGCGGGCGACGGCCCCGCTTACCTCCGCCCCCGTCCCAGGCTGGCCGAGGGCCGGGCGCTCGCTCCTATGGTCCACGCGATGATGGACGTCTCCGACGGCCTCCTGCTCGACGCCTCGCGCATGGCCGGGGCAAGCAACTGCACCGCCGCGATCGAGCTGGACGCGATCCCCTTCGCCGACGGCGTCGCGCCGGACGATCGCATCGCCGCGGCAAGCTGGGGCGACGATTACGAGCTATTGTTCGCCGCATCCGCGGATGTGGCGCTGCCCATCCCCGCGACACGCGTCGGGACGATGATCGCGAAGGGGCCCCTCCCCCTCCTGCTCGACGGCAACTCGCCCCCCGAAAAGCTCGGCTACGCGCATAGTTGAGCCGCTTGCGCTCGCCCGAACCCCGCTTATACCTTGGCGACCACGCAACAATCGGCGTTCGACCGATGCGAGTTCAAAGGTCTTAGGGGAAGGACTTCACCACATGACGATTGTGTATATTGCCATGGTCTGCGGGCTGATTGCCGTGGCCTATGGCTTCTTTACCAGCCAGCAAGTGCTCCGCGCACCTGCCGGCAACGAGAAGATGCAGGATATCGCCGCCGCCATCCAGGAAGGGGCGGGCGCCTATCTCACCCGGCAATATACCGCCATCGCCATCGTCGGCGCGGTCGTCGCGGTGGTGCTGTTCCTCACCCTCGGCTGGCTTTCGACCGCCGGCTTCCTCATCGGCGCCGTGCTTTCGGGCGTCGCCGGCTTCGTCGGCATGAACATCTCGGTGCGCGCCAACGTCCGCACCGCCGAGGCCGCGCGCACCTCGCTGCAGGGCGGGCTCACCCTAGCCTTCCGTTCGGGCGCGATCACCGGCATGCTGGTGGCGGGGCTCGGCCTGCTCTCGATCGCGATCATCTTCTGGTATCTGATCGAGCAAGGCGGCTTCGCCCCCAATTCGCGCGAAGTCATCGCGGCGCTCACCGCGCTCGCGTTCGGCGCGTCGCTCATCTCGATCTTCGCGCGGCTGGGCGGCGGCATCTTCACCAAGGCGGCCGATGTCGGCGCCGATCTGGTCGGCAAGGTCGAGGCCGGCATCCCCGAGGACGATCCCCGCAACCCCGCCGTCATCGCCGATAACGTAGGCGACAATGTCGGCGACTGCGCGGGCATGGCCGCCGACTTGTTCGAAACCTATGTCGTCACGCTCGGCCTCACGATGGTCTCGATCGCGCTGCTGATGACCGGGCTCGACAGCGATACCCTCATGCGGCTGATGTCGCTGCCGCTGATCATCGGCGGGGTGTGCATCATCACCTCGATCATCGGCACCTATTTCGTCCGCCTCGGCAAGAGCCAGTCGATCATGGGCGCGCTCTACAAGGGCTTCTGGGTCACCGTCGGCCTCTCGGTCCCCGCAATCTACTTCGCCACCCAATATGCGCTGGGCGGCGACATGAACGCGCTGCTCGGCGGCCCCAGCGGCCTCAGCGACGCAATCAGCGACACCACCGGCACCGACGCGTTCAGCGCGGTGCTCGCGGCCGGCCCGAGCTTCACCGGCATGGACCTGTTCTGGTGCATGATGGTCGGCCTGGGCGTCACCGGGCTGCTGGTGTGGATCACCGAATATTATACCGGCACCAATTACCGCCCGGTCCGCTCGATAGCCAAGGCATCCGAGACCGGCCACGGCACCAACGTCATCCAGGGCCTGGCGATCAGTCTCGAATCGACCGCGCTGCCGACGCTGGTGATCGTCGTCGCGGTGATCGCCACCTATCAGATCGCCGGCATCATCGGCGTCGCCTTCGCCGCCACCTCGCTCCTCGCGCTCGCGGGCATGGTCGTGGCACTCGACGCCTACGGCCCGGTGACCGACAATGCCGGCGGCATCGCCGAAATGGCGGGGCTCCCGGACGACGTCCGCCATCGCACCGACGCGCTCGACGCGGTGGGCAACACCACCAAGGCGGTCACCAAGGGGTACGCCATCGGCTCGGCGGCGCTCGCGGCTTTGGTCCTGTTCGGCGCCTACACCACCGATCTCGACCATTATTCGGTCGAGCTCGGCCTCACCCAGCCGGTCGATTTCTCGCTCTCCAACCCCTATGTGATCGTCGGCCTGCTGCTCGGCGCGCTGCTCCCCTACCTCTTCGGCGCGATGGGGATGACCGCGGTGGGCCGCGCGGCCGGCGCGGTGGTCGAGGATGTCCGGCGCCAGTTCCGCGAAAATCCCGGCATCATGGCGGGCACCAGCCGCCCCAATTACGCGCACACCGTCGACATCGTCACCCGGGCGGCGATCAAGGAGATGATCGTCCCCTCGCTGCTGCCGGTGCTGGCGCCGGTGGTGGTGTTCTTCGCCATCTCCTGGGTCGCCACCTTCGGCGCGCCCGACATATTGCCGACCGGCTATGACAGCGCCGACGCCTATGGCCGCTCGCAGGGCTTCGCCGCGGTCGGCGCGCTGCTGCTCGGGGTGATCGTCTCGGGCCTGTTCGTCGCCATCTCGATGACTTCGGGCGGCGGCGCGTGGGACAATGCCAAGAAATATATCGAGGACGGCAATCATGGCGGCAAGGGCAGCGAGGCGCACAAGGCCGCGGTGACCGGCGACACCGTCGGCGATCCCTATAAGGACACCGCGGGCCCCGCGGTGAACCCGATGATCAAGATCACCAACATCGTCGCCCTGCTGCTGCTAGCGGCGCTGGCAGGCGGCGGCGCCGGCTGATCCGCGCACCTACCATGGGCACAGGAACAACCCCGTCCGGAGCCTCTCCGGGCGGGGTTTTTCACGAAGGCGACTCCCCGGCTACGCAGTAGCGTCACGCGCCCGCAGCGTCGCTGACGCATAAGCCTGCCAAGGCATCCGGACACGCAAAGCGCCGGGGCCCGCCAGATGATCCGCAAGACCATCCGATCGAGTTTGCCTGCGCTCCTTTTGGGCCTGTCCAGCCTCATCGTCGCCGCCGCGCCCGATCCCTCGGGCAGCGCGATCGAGCAGGCCAGCCTGGCGGGCACCCAGCAGCTCGAGGGCGCGCTGTTCCACGTCCAGGGCCTCGCGCTCGAGCCCACCCGCATCTGGGTCACCTCGATCGACCAGCCGAACCGCAAGGCCTATCTCCACGAGTTCGACCGGGCCAGCGGCACGCAACTGCGCCGCCTCGATCTCACCGACGGCGCGCGCTACCATCCCGGCGGCATCTCCGTGTCCGGCGGCTCGATCTGGGTCCCCGTCGCCGAGCTCAGGCCGAACAGCAGCGCGACCCTCGTCGAAATCGACACCAAAAGCCTGAAGGTGCGCCGGAAAATCCACGTCCCCGATCATCTCGGCTGCGTCGCGGCCTCGGGCGACACGCTCGTCGCGGGCAATTGGGACAGCAAGCTGCTCTACGTCTTCGACTTGTCGCGCGACGCCCCGCCCCGCACCGTCCGCAACCCGTCCGCCACCAGCTATCAGGACATCAAGTTCGTCGGCGACCAGTTGGTCGCGGGCGGATCGCAGACCCTGTGGAGCGGCACCCTCGACTGGATCGACTGGCCCTCGATGCAGCTGAAGCGCACCCTGCGCACCGGCGCCATCGGCCCCGTCCGCCCCCTGGGCCGCGGCGGCCCCTTCACCGGCGAAGGCATGGCGATCGAGGGGCGCGATCTGTACGTGCTGCCCGAGGATGGGCCGAGCAGGCTGTTTCGGTTTCGGCTGGAGGGGACGGGCTGAACTGAGCGGCGCCCGCCGGTTTGGGCGGGGTTTCGCTTGCGCCCACTCCCCGACATGCGCAGAGTTGCGGCCCAGGGGGATGCGTGACCGTCGACGAGTTCATCGAAAAGTGGAGCAAGTCGGGCGGAAACGAGCGTGCCAACACGCATCTGTTCGTCAACGATCTGTGCGCCCTGATCGGCGTGCGCGAACCACAGCCGACACGATCCGACGCGGCCGCCAACGACTATGTCTATGAGCGCAACGTCATCAAGACCGAGATCGACGGCACGACGTCGAACGGCTGGATCGACTGCTACAAGCGCGACAGCTTCATCCTGGAGGCCAAGCAGGGCAGCGCCGCCGACATCGAGGCGGTGGAGAAAGGCCAGGGCGACTCCCTGCGCGACTTCTTCGGCCAGACCGCCGGCGAACGCTTCAAGCGCGGCATGGCGAAGCGCGGCACCGGGCAATGGACCGGCGCGATGCAGCGCGCGGCCGGCCAGGCTGAAGGCTACGCCAAGGCGCTGCCCGCGGATCATGGCTGGCCGCCCTTCCTGCTGATCACCGATGTCGGCTATTGCATCGACGTCTATTCGGACTTCGCGCGCAGCGGGAAGGGCTATGCGCCCTTCCCCGATCGCCGCCGCTTTCGCATCACGCTGGAGGATCTGCGCGACGAGCAGGTGCGCGAACGGCTGCGCGATATCTGGGATCGCCCGATGGCGCTCGATCCCTCGGCAGAGGCGGCGCGCGTCACGCGCGGGATCGCCGATCATCTCGCCACGCTGGCGCGGCGGATCGAGGCGCGCGAGCAGAACCCCGATCGCACCGCCGCCTTCCTGATGCGGCTGCTGTTCACGATGTTCGCCGAAGATACCGGGCTGATCCCCAAGCACAGCTTCAGCGCGCTGCTGAAGAAGGTGCGCGACCGGCCCGAGAACCTGCCGCCGATGCTTGCCGATCTATGGGCGAAGATGGATACCGGCGGCTTCGTCGGCGCGCTCGGCGATGCCGGCGAAACCGTGCGCAAGTTCAACGGCTATCTCTTCAAGGAAACCGCCGCGCTGCCGCTCGAGCCCGAGGAGATCGACGTGCTGATCGCCGCCGCCTCGGCCGATTGGCGTCAGGTTGAGCCGGCGATCTTCGGCACGTTGCTCGAGCGTGCGCTCGACGTGAAGGAGCGCGCCAAGCTGGGCGCGCATTATACGCCGCGCGCCTATGTCGAGCGGCTGGTCGGGCCGACGATCATGGAGCCGCTGCGCGAGGACTGGATCGGCGCGCGCGCCGCCGCCACCGAAGCTGCCGAAGCCGGCGACAAGGATGGCGCGCGCAAGATCGTCGAGACTTTCCACGGCAAGCTGGCGCAGACCAAAGTGCTCGACCCCGCCTGCGGCACCGGCAATTTCCTTTATGTCGCGATGGCGCGGATGAAGGAGCTTGAGGGCGAAGTGCTGGAGCTTCTCCAGGAGCTTGGCGACGACCAGTATCTCGCCGAGATCAGCGGCCACACGATCACGCCCGAGAACTTCCTGGGGATCGAGATCAATCCGCGCGCCGCCAACATCGCCCAGCTGGTGCTGTGGATCGGCTATCTGCAATGGCATTTCCGCGTGAACGGCGAGGACCGTATGCCCCCCGATCCGGTGCTGCGCGACGTCAAGACGATCGAGAACCGCGATGCGCTGATTACGTGGGACAAGCGCGAGCTGGAGCGGGATGAGGCCGGCAAACCGGTGACGCGCTGGGATGGCGAAACGATGAAGCTTCACCCGGTTACGGGGAAGAATGTGCCTGACGAAACGGCGCGGGTGGAGGTGTATCGCTACGTCAATCCGAAAGCGGCGAAGTGGCCGAAGGCCGACTTTATCATTGGGAACCCACCGTTTATTGGCTCGAAGCGTATGCGGGCGATCTTGGGCGACACATATGTGGACGCGATCCAGCAAGCGCAGTCTGACATCCCTGAAGCTTCGGATTTTGTGCTTCGTTGGTGGCACGTAGCGGCGGCCATCGTTGGAAAGGGCCATGCTCGTCGCGCAGGCCTAATCGGCACCAATTCAATTACCCAGGCCTACAACCGCAGAATTGTTGAGCGCCATCTAGCCAGCAAATCCAAGCCCGTTTCATTGGTCTACGCGATTGCCGACCACCCTTGGGTTGATGAAGGCGACGGCGCAGCTGTGCGGATTTCGATGAGCGTCATCGCTGCTGGTGAAAAGTCGGGTTCGCTTATCGAGCGTGTCGCCAATGGCGATGCCACACTTCCGATCGCGAAGATCGGATATGTTGGTGCTGACTTCAGAGTGGGTGCTGATGTAGCTTCGGCAAAGGCCCTACGAGCGAGTGAAGATCTTTGTTGCGTCGGTATGAAAGTCATCGGGGACGGCTTTGTTATCTCCCGGGAGCAACGGAACAATTTCGCAACCGAGTCAGATGCGAGCCTCGAAGAGTTTGTCCGCCCATATCTCAATGGTCGCGATCTATCGCAACGTTCGCGGGATGTCTTCGTGATCGACTTTTTTGGTCATAGCGAAGCGTGGGTACAGTCCAGATTTCCAGCGCTCTATAATCATCTAATCTCTACGGTTAAGCCAGAACGAGTTCAAAGCCGGAACGATAAGTTCGCGCGGGATTGGTGGGTGATCGGGCACCCGAGACCATTGTTCAGGCGATTCACAGCTGACCTTCGCCGATATGTTGCAACCCTCGAAACGGCGAAGCATCGCTTTTTCGTGTTCTTGTCCGTCGATACGGCACCTGACAGCGCTCTTGTGACTTTTGGGTTGGACGACGCCTATGCGCTCGGCGTGCTCTCAAGCCAGTTCCACCTTGTTTGGGCGCTAGCGGCTGGTGGACGGCTGGGTGTTGGCAACGACCCTCGGTACAATAAATCGCGCTGCTTCGACCCCTTCCCCTTCCCCGACACCACCGACGAAGCCCTCAAGGACCGCATCCGTGACGCCGCCGAGAAGCTCGACGCGCTCCGCAAAGACGTGCTCGCGCGCCACGAGGACCTGACCCTCACCAAGCTCTACAACGTCCTCGAAGCGCTGCGCGCCGCCGAGAAAGCCGGGACCGTGCTGTCGGACAAGGATCGCGACATGGCGTCGCGCGGCTGCGTCTCGCTGATCCGCCAGTATCACGACACGATCGATGCCGCCGTCGCCGAAGCCTATGGCTGGCCCGCCGACCTGACCGACGAGCAGATCCTAGAAGAGCTCGTCGCACTCAACAAAGTCCGCGCGGCCGAAGAAGCCAAGGGCGAGATCAAGTGGCTGCGCCCCGATTTCCAGAAGCCCGGCTATTCGGCGCCCAGGGAACAGAAGACGCTCGCGCTGCCCGAGACCGTCCAGCCCACGGCCGACATCCTCGCCTGGCCGGCAGCCCTGCCCGATCGGTTCGTCGCGGTCGCCGCGGTGGTCGATCGCGCGGCCCGGCCGATCGCCGCCAACGACGTCGCCCGCGCCTTCAAGGGCACCAACGCCAAGGGCGTCGGCCCGGTGCTCGATACGCTCGCCGGCATGGGCCGGTTGCGCAAGCTGGAAGATGGGCGCTACGCAGCCTAATCGTTGCACTTTAAGGTAATATATATTCCCTTTTTGTTCTTTTTGCTGTCAATTTGACGCCAAACATGCGAAGCTAGGATCGGCTCTTTCGCATCGTCTGATCCCCGCTCACTGCCCGCAACCGGGCACGCAACAATGCTGCGCACCCCTGAAACGAACTTTCACAAAACGCGAGAAAAGTGGGAAGCTAACCGCGCCACTCCCTACAAGCCGCCCGCTAAAGCCCCCGCGCGATCAGCACCTTCATGATCTCGTTCGATCCGCCATAGATCCGCTGCACCCGCGCATTCCGCCACATCCGCGCGATCGGATAGTCGTTGATATAGCCATAGCCGCCATGCAGCTGGAGGCATTCGTCCACCACCTGCCATTCGCTGTCGGTCACCCACAGCTTGGCGATCGCCGCGGTGGACAAATCCAGCGTTCCGGCCAGCTGGCGCTCGATGCAATCGTCGACGAAGACCTTGGCGACCACCGCCTTGGCCTTGCATTCGGCGAGCTTGAACTGGGTGTTCTGGAAATCGAACACCGCCTGCCCGAACGCCTGGCGCTCGCGGACATAGGCGGTGGTGACCTCCAGCGCCTTCTCCATCGTCACCACGCTGGAGACCGCGATGACCAGCCGTTCGCGCGGCAGCTCGGCCATCAGCTGGCGGAAGCCCATGCCCTCGGCACTGCCCAGCAGATTGTCCGCGGGCACCCAGACATCGTCGAAGAAGAGTTCGGACGTGTCCTGCGCATCGAGCCCGATCTTGTCGAGCGCCTGGCCGCGGCGAAAGCCCTCTGCCTCCGCCGTCTCGACCACCAGCAGCGAGACGCCCCTGCCCCCCGCCGCCGGATCGGTCTTGGCGACGACGATGATGAAATCGGCGATCTGGCCGTTCGAGATGAAGGTCTTGGCGCCGTTGATCCGATAGCCGTTGCCGTCCCGGATCGCCGTGGTGCGGATCGCCTGCAGGTCGGAGCCGGCGCCCGGCTCGCTCATCGCGATCGCCGAGACGCTTTCGCCCGAGCAGAGCTTGGGCAGCCAGCGGCGTTTCTGCTCCTCGGTGCCGTGGGCGAGGACATAAGGCAGGATGACGACATTGTGCAGCGAGAGCGCGAAGCCCTCGACACCATGTTTGCCGACCTGTTCGACCAGCACCACGTCATGCCGGAAATCGCCCCCCGCGCCGCCATATTCCGCCGGAATCGAGACGCCGAGCAGCCCCGCTTCCCCCGCCTGCCGCCAGAAAGCGCGCTCGACCTGCCCCGCCTCGCGCCAGCCGGCGATGCGTTCCGGGGGGGCTTCCCGCTCGAAGAAGCGCGCGGCGCTGTCGGCCAGCGCCGCCAGCTCGGGATCGTCGCGCCAGCTCATCGCGGCGCCATGCGGATCGCGCCGTCGAGTCGCACATCCTCGCCGTTGAAATAGGGATTGCGCAGCATCTCGAGCGCGAGGCTGGCATAATCCTCGGGCACGCCGAGCCGCTTGGGGAAGGGCACCGCGGCGGCGAGCGCCTCCTTCACCTGCGGCGGCGCGGCGTTCATCAGCGGCGTGTCGAAGATGCCGGGCAGGATCGTGTTGACCCGTATGCCCTCGCCCGAAAGGTCGCGCGCGATCGGCAGCGTCATGCCGACGATCCCGCCCTTCGACGCGGCATAGGCGGCCTGACCGATCTGGCCATCCTCGGCGGCGACGCTGGCGGTGTTGACGATCGCCCCGCGCTCCTCGCCCTTGGGAAGGTCGAGCGTGAGCATCCCCGCGGCGCTCTTGACGATGCAGCGGAAGCTGCCGACCAGGTTGACCTGTATCACCCAATCGAACGCAGCGGCGGGGAATTGCTTGATCTCGCCGGTGGTGCGATCGCGGCTCACGGTCTTGTAGGCATTGCCGACCCCAGCGCAGTTGACCAGGATCCGCTCCTGCCCGTTCGCTTCGCGCGCCTTGGCGAAAGCGGCATCGACTTCCTCGTCCGAGCGGACATCGACCTTGCAGAAGATGCCCCCCAGCTCGGCGGCCAGCGCCTCGCCTTTCTCTTCATTCATGTCGAACAAGGCCACCTTCGCCCCCGCCGCCGCCAATGCCCGCGCCGTCGCCGCGCCCAATCCCGATGCGCCGCCGGTGATCACGGCTGCGGTGCCTTCGAACTTCATATCCTGTCCCTTCAGAGAGCTTCGACGATGGTGACGTTGGCGACGCCGCCGCCTTCGCACATCGTCTGGAGGCCATAGCGCAATCCGCGCTTGCGCAGCGCGTGGACCAGCGTCGTCATCAGCTTGGTGCCCGATGCGCCGAGCGGATGGCCGAGCGCGATCGCGCCGCCATTGACGTTGAGCCGATCGGAATCGGCGCCGACATGGCCAAGCCAGGCGAGCGGCACCGGGGCGAAGGCCTCGTTGACTTCATACAGGTCGATCTCCCCGATCTTCATGCCTGCGCGCTGGAGCGCGCGATCGGTGGCGAATAGCGGTTCCTCGAGCATGATCACCGGATCGCCGGCGGTCACGGTGAGGTTGACGATGCGCGCGAGCGGGGTGAGGCCATGCGCCTTGAGCGCGGCCTCAGACACGATCATCACGGCGGACGCACCGTCGCAGATCTGGCTGGCATTGCCCGCGGTGATCGTGCCGCCCTCCGCCAGCGTCTTGAGCGCGCCGAGCCCTTCAAGGCTTGCGTCGAAGCGGATGCCTTCATCGACGCTGTGCCGCTGGCTGCCCTCCGCCGTCTCGACGTCGAGCGCGAGGATCTCGTCGTCGAAATCGCCGCGCGCGACCGCGGCGGCGGCGCGGCGGTGGCTTTCGAGCGCATAGGCATCGAGCTGCGCGCGGTCATAGCCATATTTGCGCGCGATCATCTCGGCGCCGGTGAACTGGCTGAACCCGCGTACGCCGAAGCGGGCAAGCTGGGCGTCGCTGAACGGCTTGGCGCCCGCGACCGACGTGCCCATCGGCACCCTGCTCATATGTTCGACGCCGGCGGCGATGACCACATCCTGCGTGCCCGACATCACCGCTTGGGCCGCGAACTGGATCGCCTGCTGCGAGCTGCCACACTGGCGATCGATCGTCACCGCGGGGACGCTGGCGGGCAGCTTCGAGGCGAGCACCGCGTTGCGGCCGACATGCAGCGCCTGCTCGCCGGCCTGGCCGACGCAGCCCATGATGACATCGTCGATCGCAGCCGGATCGACTCCGCTGCGGTCGGTCACTTCCGAGAGCACCGCTGCTGCCAGATCCACCGGATGCCAGCCCATCAGCCGCCCGTTGCGACGTCCGCCCGCGCTACGCACCGCCGCGACGATATATGCCTCTGCCATCCCGCACTCCTGCCCACCGCGGCCTTGATCGACCGTCAACTGACAAGAGTGTAAGTTAGGGACGGCGCCAAAGGCAAGGGCTGCAGCGTAGGGCATGGAAATGCTGCCCTTGATGCGCTATATGCCTCGAGTATGCGGGATGCCGATCTGGTTCCCGCGCCTTCCCTTTTTGCGCGCGGCAGAGTAAAGGCACCGCCGTTCCTGCGCGCGCTCACCTGAGAGGCTTATTTTTGGCGAAAGAAGAACTGCTTGAGATGCGGGGCCAAGTCGTTGAGCTGTTGCCCAACGCCATGTTCCGCGTGAAGCTCGAGAACGACCACGAGATCCTGGGCCACACCGCCGGCAAGATGCGCAAGAACCGCATCCGCGTGCTGGTGGGCGACGAAGTGCTCGTCGAGCTCACGCCCTACGACCTGACCAAAGGCCGTATCACCTACCGCTTCAAATAAGCGGTCGCCCCGTGCGGCTCGTTCTAGCATCCACATCGCCCAGGCGGCTCGATTTGCTGACGCGGATCGGCGCCATGCCCGATCGCATCGCCGCGCCCGATGTGGACGAGGAGCCGCGCAAGGCCGAGCTCCCGCGGGACTATGTGCTGCGCATCGCGATCGACAAGGCGCACGCGGTTCCGCGCGGAGCCGAGGAGATCCTCCTCGCCGGCGATACCACGATCGCAGTCGGCCGCCGCATCCTCGCCAAGCCCCAGGATGAAGCGGACCTGCGCCGCATGCTCGCTTTGCTCTCGGGACGGCGGCACCACTGCCTGTCCGCGGTCTGCGTGATTGGGCTCGACGGCAAGGCGCGCACGCGCGTCTCCGACACGATCGTCACCTTCAAGCGGCTGAGCGACGCCGAGATCGACTGGTATGTCGCCAGCGGCGAAGGCATGGGCAAAGCGGGCGGCTATGCCATCCAGGGCAAGGCCGAGGCGTTTGTCCGTTTCCTCTCGGGCAGCCATTCGGGCGTGGTCGGATTGCCGCTGTTCGAGACCCGGGCGCTGCTCGAATCCGCCGGATATGCGCTTGGCTGAGTGGCTCTACGAAGCCGGGATCGGCGAGGCGCGCGCCGCCCTGGTCTCGCGCGGGAGCATCTGGAAGGCGCGGATCGAACTGGAAAATGTGGGCGTCCGTGTCGGCACGGTGACCGGCGCGCGGCTGATTGACCGCGGCACCGGCAAGGTGGCGCTCGACGGCGGCGGCGAAGCCCTGTGCGATCCGCTGCCCAAGGGGATCACCCAAGGATCGACGCTGCGGGTCAAGATCGTCCGCGAGGCGATTTCCGAGCCCGGCCGTGCCAAGCTACCCAAGGCGGTGCCCTCGGACGCCGCGCCGGCTCCCGGACCGACGCTGCTCGAGCGGATCAGCGCAAGCGGCCTGCCGGTCCGCCAGCTCCGCGCGCATGAGCCAGACGCGCTGGAGGAAGCCGGCTGGTCCGAGGTACTGGACGAGGCGGTGACCGGCGAGATCGCCTTCGCCGGCGGCGCGCTGCGCGTCTCGCCTACCCCGGCCATGACCCTGTTCGACGTCGACGGGTCCGCGCCGCTCGAGCCGCTCGCGGTCGCGGCGGCGCATGCCGTTGCGCGCGCGATCGAGCGGCACGGGATCGCCGGCTCGATCGGGATCGATTTCCCCACGCTCGCCAGCAAATCGGCACGCCAGGCGGTGGCAGAGGCGATCGACGCCGCACTGCCCCAGCCGTTCGAGCGCACCACCGTCAACGGCTTCGGTTTCCTCCAGATCGTCCGCCGCCGCACCCGGCCCTCGCTGCTCGAGCTTCTGCGCGCCGATCCGATCGGCGCCGAGACGCGCGCCGAGCTCCGCCGCGTCGAACGCCTTCCCCCACCGCCCCCGGCCACCCATATGGTGACCAGCCGCATCGCCCGTCGCCTGGCGCAGGAGCCCGGCTGGCTCGACGAACTTGCCCGGCGCACGGGCGGCACGACGGCCTTCACGTCCGCCAAGGAGCAAATCAGTTGAAGCGCGATACCTGCCCATTGTGCAGCGAACCCACGAACCCCGAGTACACGCCCTTCTGCAGCCGCGGCTGCAAGGATCGCGATCTGCTCAACTGGCTGGGCGAAGGCTATCGGGTGCCGGCCGAATCCGTCGACCCGGAAGCACTTAGCGCACTGGACAGCGCGGCGGACCGCGACTAATAGCCCCGCTCCGGCGTTCGCCGGCCAGATGCCCGGGTAGCTCAGTTGGTAGAGCATGCGACTGAAAATCGCAGTGTCGGCGGTTCGAATCCGTCCCCGGGCACCACTTTTCCCCGAAGCATGCTCTCAATCCGGGATCGCTTCGCTCCCCAGCACCTCGATCGCCTCGACCTTGCCGTTGAAATCGACCTTTTCGCTTACTTCTGCACCGATCAGTGCGTGCGCGAGCGGGGCGGAGAAGGCGATTCGATCGGCGGCGGGATCGGCCTCGTCATGGCCGACGATATCGAGCAGCCTTTCCTTGCCGGCCATCCGGATGCGGACGCGCGCGCCGATGCCGACCACGCCCGCCTCGGGCGGTGGGGCAACGCGCGCGGTGGCGCGGCGGGTCTTCCAATAGCGTAGCTGGCGTTTGCGGTCTTCGCGGGCGGCGTCTTCTGTCTCGGCCGTGATGGCATCTTCGAGCTCGGCGACCCGGGCTTCGATCATCGCGAAGCCACGCGCGGTGACCATGTTCGGCCCGGCGGGGAGCGGCAGCTCGAACTTGGGTTCGAGATGCTCCTCGTCGCTCTCGCGGCGGAAGGCTACGCTCATCGCTGGGGGAGGTCCTCGAGCGAGGAAGAGACCTTCCACAGATCGATCGCGCCCTCGGTGGCATGCGTGTCGATCTCGGCCAGTTCCTCGGGCGTGAACGCCAGATTCTTCACCGCATCGAGCGAATCGTCGAGTTGCTCGACCGTGCGCGCGCCGACCAGCGCCGAGGTGACGCGCGGATCGCGCAACACCCAGGCGATCGCCATCTGCGCGAGCGTCTGGCCCCGCAGCTCGGCGATCGCGTTGAGCGCACGGATGCGCGCGAGATTGTCGTCGCTCAGCAGCTTCTGGTTGAGCGAGCCGCCCTTCGAAGCGCGCGCGCCATCCGGCACGCCGTCGAGATATTTGGAGGTCAGCATCCCCTGCGCCAGCGGCGAGAAGGCGATGGCGCCCGCGCCGAGCTCGTCCAGCGTGTCGAGCAGGCCGTCCTCCACCCAGCGATTGAGCATCGAATAGCTCGGCTGGTGGATCAGCAGCGGCACGCGCTCCTCGGCCAGGATCGCCGCGGCGCGACGGGTCAGCTCGGGCGAGTAGGACGAGATGCCGACATAGAGCGCCTTGCCCTGGCGGTGGAGGTGAGCAAGCGCGCCCATCGTCTCCTCCAGCGGGGTCTTGGGATCGACGCGATGCGAATAGAAGATATCGACATAATCGAGCCCCATCCGCTTTAGGCTCTGGTCGCACGAGGCGATGAGATACTTCCGCGATCCGCCGACGTCGCCATAGGGCCCCGGCCACATATCCCAGCCCGCCTTGGTCGAGACGATCAGCTCGTCGCGGTGCGCGGCGAGATCGGTCGCCAGCACCCGCCCGAAATTCTCCTCGGCCGAGCCGTAGGGCGGGCCGTAATTGTTGGCGAGATCGAAATGGGTGACGCCGCGATCGAAGGCGCGGCGCAGGATCGCGCGGCCGGCCTCAAAGACGTCGGCGCCGCCGAAATTCTGCCAGAGGCCGAGGCTGATCGCCGGAAGATCGAGCCCCGAGCGCCCGGTTCGGCGATAGGGCATGCGACCCTCGTAGCGCTGGGGATCGGCGGCATAGGGAATTGGGGCGGGCATCAGATTTCCTTGCGTTCCGATTCGCGGCTTAGCTTCGCACTTTTCTCGCGAATTGGGGAATTAACGAACAGCCGAGCGCAATATTCGTTCAAACCGGGCAGAAGAACTGGTTGGCAGAATAGAACATATCGGCAACTTGGCACATTGGGGTGCCTGTAGGAAAGCTTAAACCGTGAAGCTCTCGCCGCAGCCGCAGGCGCCCTTGGCGTTGGGATTGTTGAAGACGAAGCCTGCGGTGAAATCATCCTCGACCCAGCCCATCGTCGATCCGACGAGGTAAAGCACCGACGCGCCGTCGACGAACAAGGTGCCGCCCGGAGTATCGATCTTTTCGTCGAACGGCTTGGCTTCGGTGACATAGTCGACCGAATAAGCCAGCCCCGAACAGCCGCGCTTCGGCGTCGACAGCTTAACCCCGATCACGCCCTCGGGCGCCTGTGCCATCAACGCGGCGATGCGGGCGTATGCGCGCTCGGTGAGGTTGAGCGCGGCGGGGCGACTGCGGGTCTTGGTTTCGGTCATCTCTTCTTCCTTCAAGCCCCTCCCCTTTAGGGGAGGGGTTGGGGTGGGGTCTATCCGCGGGCTCAGTCTCTGTGAGACATCCCCCCACCCCCAACCCCTCCCCTGAAGGCGAGGGGCTTCTTGATTAATTACAGCATCCCCAATTCAAGCTTCGCATCGTCGGTCATCTTCTGCGGATCCCAGGGCGGATCCCACACCAGATTGACTTCGGCATGCCCGACGCCGGGCACCGATCCCACGCGCAGCTCGACTTCCGCTGGCATCGTTTCCGCCACCGGGCAGTGCGGCGTCGTCAGCGTCATATTGACCACCGCATGGCCGTCGTCAGTGACCTCGACGCCGTAGATCAGCCCGAGATCATAAATGTTCACCGGAATCTCGGGATCGTAGATTTCCTTTAGCGCGGTGACGATCGCCTCATAGACTTCGCCGCCGGGGCCGCCGGCGGGATCGGGCTCGGGCTTCTGCGCCAGGAAGCCGGCCAGATAGTCCCGCTTGCGCTCGAACGTCTGCTGGACATCCTCGACCGGAACCCGCGCCTTGGGCGGCGGCTCGACGGCGTCGACCTGTTCGACTTCGATCCTGCGCTCCTCGTTCATCCGAATATCCTCGTCACGCGTTCCACGCCCTTCACCAAAGCCGCGATATCGGCTGCGTTATTGTAGACCCCGAAGCTCGCCCGCGCCGTCGCCGGCACCCCGAGCGCGTCCATCAGCGGCTGCGCGCAATGATGGCCTGCGCGGATCGCGACATTGCCCTCGTCCAAGATGGTGGCGACGTCGTGCGGATGCACCCCCTCGACCGCGAAGCTGACGATCCCGGCGCTGTCGGCGGGGCCATAGACCCGCACGCTGTTGAGCTGCGACAGCGCGTCGCGCGCCTGGGTTACCAGAGCGGTCTCATGCGCATGGATGCGTTCGAGCCCGATGCCCTCGACATAGTCGATCGCCGCGTGCAGCCCGACCACGCCCACGATGTGCGGCGTCCCGGCTTCGAACCGCCCCGGTGGCGGGGCATAGGTGGTCCTGGCGAACGTCACGCGATCGATCATCGATCCGCCGCCCTGATAGGGCGGCATCGCTTCGAGCAATGCGCTGCGACCCCACAGCACGCCGATCCCCGTAGGGCCGTAGAGCTTGTGCCCCGAGAAGACATAGAAGTCGCAATCGAGCGCGGCCATGTCGACCGGCATCCGCGGCACCGCCTGGCAGCCATCGAGCAGGATCTTCGCGCCTATGCCGTGCGCCAGATCGGCGGCGCGGCGGCAATCGAGCTGCGAGCCGAGCACGTTGGAGACATGCGCAAGCGCGACGAGCTTGTGCCGATCGGTGAGCATCGCCGCCATCGCGTCGAGATCGATGCGATGGTCTTCGGTGAGCGGGATCACGTCGATCTCGGCGCCGATGCGCTCGGCGACCATCTGCCACGGCACGATGTTCGAATGATGCTCGAGCGTGGAAAGCAGGATGCGGTCGCCCGCCTTCAGCTGCGTGCCGGCCCAGCACTGCACGACGAGGTTGATCCCCTCGGTCGCGCCGCGGACGAAGACCACTTCCTCGGGCGTGCCGCCGATGAAGGTCGCGACCCGGCGGCGCGCGGCTTCATAGGCCAGCGTCATGTCGGCCGAGCGCTGATAGACGCCGCGGTGGACGGTGGCATAGGTCTCGGCATAGCCGCGGGTGATCGCATCGATCACTGGGCGCGGCTTTTGCGCGGTCGCGGCGGTATCGAGATAGGCCCAGCCGACGGGGATGGCGGGGAAATCGGCGACGAGGTCGAGGGCTGCCTTGTTATCCTCCCCGGTACGGGGAGGGGGACCAGCCGCAGGCTGGTGGAGGGGGCTCTCCGCCGGCGACATACTTTGAGGCACGCCCCCTCCACCACCGCCTTCGGCGGCGGTCCCCCTCCCCGTACCGGGGAGGATATTTCCGTCCGCACTCACAGCGCCGCCCCCAGCCACTTGTCTGCATCCGCCTCGAACGCCTCGCGCACGGCATCCTCGCCGATCCGCGACAGCGCGTCGGCGACGAAGGCCCGCGTCAACAGCGCCTTGGCCCGCGCTTCGGCAATCCCGCGGCTCTCCAGGTAGAAGAGCGCATTGCGATCCAGTTCGCCCACCGTCGCGCCATGCGCGCATTTCACGTCGTCGGCGAAGATTTCGAGTTCGGGCTTCAGATTCACCGTCGCGCCCCGATCCAACAGCAGCCCGCGCAGCGATTGCTCGCCGTCGGTCTGCTGCGCGTGGCGCGCCACCTCGACCCGCGCCGCCAGGCTCGCGACCGAGCGATCGGCGGCGACCGCGCGCCACGTCTGGCGCGAACTGCCTTCGATTGCCTCATGCCGCACCGCGACCGCGGCTTCCTGCCGCTGGCTCCCACGGGTAAGCAGCGCCCCGCCCATTTCTGCGAATGCGCCCTTGCCGGTCAGCGTCAAGGCTCCGTCGATCCGGCTGCCCATCCCGCCCGCGCCGAGGAAGATCGACACCAGGCTCGCGGCCTCGCCAATCTCGGCCTCGTCGCGGATCGAGACGAAGCCATCGTCCTGCAGCAGCCGCACCGAGCGCATCAGCCGCGCGCCGGTGCCGAGCGAAATCCTGGTGAAGCGATTGGCCCAGCCCGAGCCTGCATAGGTTTCGACGATCGACGCGACCGCATCGTCGGCGAGCAGGATCCGCGCGGGAACATGATTCTCGCCGCCCGAGCCGATGTGGACGATCTGGATATGCGTTACGGCTTCCGCGCGATCGAGCCGCAGCGACCAGCCTTCGCCCACCGCGCGCTGGCCGAGCGGGTGCGCAGTCTGGGGATCGATCTGCGCCACTTCGATCGGGCCGGGGCGGCTATGCGCGGGCTCGAACATGCCGTCGACGAACAGCAAGCGGGGACCTTCGATGTCGAGGAACAGTTCGCCGGGACTGCTTACTGTCGTACGCGGTTCCGCAGCAGCAGCCGCGCGCAGCGCCTGCATATCCGCCCAACGCCACTCTTCCGAGCGCGGCGAAGGAAGATCGAGCACTGTCATTCGATCCTCCCCGGTACGGGGAGGGGGACCATGCGCAGCATGGTGGAGGGGGCGGGCCGCAGGGGATGTGCTCGCGGAGAGCCCCCTCCACCACCAGCTGCGCTGGCGGTCCCCCTCCCCGTGCCGGGGAGGATAAAATTCATCCCGCTCACGCCGCCACCGCGCCATAGCCTTCGCGCTCGAGCTCGTGCGCCAGCTCGGCGCCGCCGGTGCGCGTGATGCGTCCGTCGCTCAGCACATGGACGAAATCGGGCCGCACATAGTCGAGCAGCCGCTGGTAATGGGTGATCAGGATCACCGCCTTGTCCGGCGCGCGCATGATGCGGTTGATGCCGTCGCCGACGGCTTTCAGCGCATCGATGTCGAGCCCGGAGTCGGTCTCGTCGAGGATCGCCAGCTTCGGGCCGATGATCCCCATCTGGACCATTTCGTTGCGCTTCTTCTCGCCGCCCGAGAAACCGACATTGACCGGCCGCTTGAGCATTTCCTGGTCCATCCCCAGCGCATCGGCCTGGGCGCGGGCAAGCTTCAGGAACTCGGCGCCCGAGAGCGGCGCCTCGCCCCGCCCGCGGCGCTGCGCATTGAGCGCCTCGCGCAGGAACTGGACGTTCGACACGCCCGGTATCTCGACCGGATATTGGAAGCCGAGGAACAGCCCCGCCGCGGAGCGCTCGTGCGGCGCCAGTTCGAGCAGGTCGACGCCGCCGAAGGTCACCGAGCCGCCGGTCGGCTCATAGCCCGGCCGGCCGCCGAGCACATAGCCGAGCGTCGACTTGCCGGCGCCGTTGGGACCCATGATCGCATGGATCTCGCCGGCGTTGACGGTGAGGCTCAGGCCCTTGAGGATTTCCTTGCCGTCGATTTCGGCATGAAGGTCGCGAATGTTGAGCATGTCGGTCTTTCAGAGCGGAACGGTGAGCAGCCGCACCGTGGTCAGCGGGTCGGACGCGTCATAGGCGTCGACGCGGCCGCCATCGGGCAGCTGCCAGATGATCTTATACTGCTTGGGCGTGACGATCGCGGCGGCGACGTCCTGCTCGACCGAATCGAGCACGTCCTGCATCCGCCGCCACCAGCGGGCATTGACGACGCGGTCGCCCACCTTGACCCGGCCCTGCGCGAAATTGGCCTCGATATAGCTGCGGCATTCGCGCACCGCGGCGTTGACCGCGGAAGTGCGCGCGGCCTCCGCTTCGGGCGCCACGCCGACGCGGCGGACGATGCAGCGGGCATGGCGGGTGGCGATGCCGATCTGCGGCACGTCGTTCACCGCGACGCCGCCGCTGACATTCACCGTCTGCAGCAGGACTGCCATTACCAATGCGATACTCATATACTTACCTTTCGCGCGGCGGGGTCAGTCATCCGCGCCATTGTTGATCCGGATCACGGCGCCGCTGGAGGGGGCCTTGGGCAAAGGCGGCAGCTTGACGCGCTGGCGCGCGGTTTCGCGGCTTTCGTCCTGGTCGATGCTGGGGCCGATCGCCGCGGGGTCTGCCGGCTTGGGCTGGGCGAGGCCGGGCATGTCGAACACCGCTTCCGTGCCCTTCGCCGGTGAAGGCGGCGGCACGCCGGGCGCGATCGCCGTCAGGGCGACGCAATCGGGCACTTTCTCCGCAGTCGCCGCATAGCAGACCGGAGTCGCCTCGCACGCCGCGGTGTCGCGCCGCGAACTGCCGCTGGAAACCATGATGCGGCAATTGCGCAGCTTGCCGTCGCCGCCCTTGTCGAACAGCATCGTGGTCAGGCCATAGGTCGCGCGCACGACGATATCCTGCTCTTCGACCGCCTGCGTGGCGGGCATGTCCTGCGCGAGAAGAAGGAGCAGCGGCAGGATCACCCCACGCTCCCCTCGAGGCTGATGCCGAGCAGTTTCTGCGCCTCGACCGCGAATTCCATCGGCAGCTGCTTGAGCACTTCGCGGGCGAAGCCGTTGACGATCAGCGCCACCGCGGCCTCCGAATCGAGCCCGCGCTGCATCGCGTAGAACATCTGGTCTTCGCTGATCTTCGAGGTGGTCGCCTCATGCTCGATCTGCGCGGTCGGGTTCTTCACTTCGATATAGGGCACGGTATGCGCGCCGCATTGATCGCCGAGCAACAGGCTGTCGCACTGGGTGAAGTTGCGGACATTCTCGGCATTGGCGTTCACCAGCACCTTGCCGCGATAGGTGTTGTCCGAGCGGCCCGCCGAGATGCCTTTGGAAACGATCGTCGAGCGGGTGTTCTTGCCGATGTGGAGCATCTTGGTGCCGGTATCGGCCTGCTGCATGCCGTTGGTCACCGCGACCGAATAGAATTCGCCGACCGAGCCGTCGCCCTGCAGGATGCAGCTGGGATATTTCCAGGTGATCGCGCTGCCGGTCTCGACCTGGGTCCAGCTGACCTTCGAATTCGTCCCCGCGCACAAGGCGCGCTTGGTGACGAAGTTGAAGATGCCGCCCAGGCCGTTCTCGTCGCCGGGATACCAGTTCTGGACGGTCGAATATTTGATCTCGGCATCGTCCAATGCGATCAGCTCGACCACCGCGGCGTGGAGCTGGTTCTCGTCGCGCATCGGCGCGGTGCAGCCTTCGAGATAGGAGACGTAGGACCCCTTGTCGGCGACGATCAGCGTGCGTTCGAACTGCCCCGTATTCTCGGCATTGATCCGGAAATAGGTGCTGAGCTCCATCGGGCAGCGAACGCCTTCGGGAATGTAGACGAAAGTGCCGTCGCTGAAGACCGCGGCGTTGAGCGCAGAGAAGAAATTGTCGCGCACCGGCACGACCTTGCCGAGATATTTGCGCACCAGATCGGGATATTCGCGGATCGCCTCGCTGATCGAGCGGAAGATCACGCCCGCCGATTCGAGCTCCTTGCGGAACGTCGTGGCCACCGAAACCGAGTCGAACACCGCGTCGACCGCGACCTTCCGTGCGCCCTCGACGCCGGCGAGCACCTTTTGCTCCTCGATCGGAATGCCGAGCTTCTCATAGACGCGCAGGATCTCTGGATCGAGCTCGTCCAAGGAGCCGATCGTCTTCTTCACCTTGGGCTCGGCGTAGTAGAATGCGTCCTGATAATCGATCGCCGGGATCTTGAGCTTGGCCCAATCGGGCAGCTCCATCGTCTGCCAGACGCGAAACGCCTTCAGCCGCCAGTCGAGCATCCATTCGGGCTCGCTCTTCTTGGCCGAGATATAGCGGACCGTATCTTCGCTCAGCCCTTTGGGGGCGAATTCCTGCTCGATATCCGAGCTGAAACCCCATTCATATTTCTTGTTCGCGGCGGCAAGCGCCTCAGCATTCCTGGTGGCCATATTATCCCGTACGGGCCGGGTGCAACGCAACCCCGCCCTCCCTTTGCATTGCCGTATCCGAGATGAACGGGCGTTGAGCGGCCCCCTCCGCGGAAGCGGTGGGCCCATTGAGACTCGCGAGGCTGACCCCCGCAAGCGCGCCGCGAACCGCGCCGTTGACCGCATCCCAATGCGGCTTGACCCGGCAGGTGCCGTCGACCGCGCAATCGTGCCGGCCGGCATCGACGCAGGTCGTCAGCGCGATCGGCCCCTCGATCGCCTCGACGATATCGGCCATCGAGATGGCCGCCGGTGGCCGGCTGAGGCGGAAGCCCCCGCCGGTGCCGCGCGCGCTTTCAAGCAACCCCGCGGCCGAAAGCCTGCTGACCAATTTCTGCACGGTCGGCAACGGCAGCCCGGTCTCTTCGGCGAGCAGCGTCGCGTTGAGCCGACACGCCACGCCGCAATGGCGCGCGGCGGCGGCCATCATAACCACGGCATAATCGGCAAGGCTCGAAAGACGCATGATCCCAATCGGACAAATTCAGTCCGATTGCAAATGGGCTCCCTTGCCTCTCAGGTCAACCGGTTCGGGCAGAACTTCGGGCAGGAAATGAAGCGTTTCGTTGTGCAGCGTGAAGGCGAGCGTGGGATCGTTGCTGCCGCGCAGCGAGGTCGGCGTGTAGCCGGTGAAGTGGCGGACTTCGTTGATCATGTGCGATTGATCGGCGAAGGGCTCCAGCACCTCGCTCAGGTTCGCGCCCTGATAGAGCTTCATCGCCGCCCGGATCGCGCGGAACTTGCGCTTGAGCGTGGTCGGGGATCCGCCGAAATATTCGAGGCACAGCCGCTGCACCTGCCGCTCGCCGAGCCCGTTTCCGGCGCCGACCGCGGCATAGAGCGCATCGATCGTCGGATCCTCGCTCGCCGCCCATTCGCGCACCGCGCGCAGGAAAGGGAAATGAAGCGGCGGCACCGGATTCACTTCCTCCTGCCGCATGATCAGAAGCGGGGCGATGACCGCGATCATGTCGTCGAGACTCTCCATCCCGCGCATCCGCTCCAACGCCTGCGGCGCCTGGTCGCAGAACAGCCGTTCGCCATCCATGATATGGTCGGTCACCTTGTGCGCGGGAATGCCGATGAGCGCCTTCCAGCCGATCGCGCGCAGCACCACCCCGAAGCACAGGAAGCAACCGCCGATGCGATAGCTCGCTGCCGCGCTGCCGGGGCCCGCGACCATGATCGGCTTCAACGCCTCGCGATGACCGTCGGGAAAGGTCATCTCGCCCTCGCCGCGAATCAGGAAGCGGATCTGGCCCAGATTGACTCGCTCAAGACCGAAATATTCAGGTCCGTCGCCGCGGAACAGATAATATGATTCGACGTGGGGCAGCAGCCGCCCGGTCGCATGCCTCAGCTCGATCGTCGGGAGCGACGGCGCATCGGGATCGTCCGAATCCGGTCTGGCCCTGCAATTGACGTTGCTGCGCATGGACTTCGAGTACCCCCGCCCTCGTTGGACCCATGGTAAGCCCATAGTCGAAGGCAGGCGAGGACAAAAAGAGGCCCGGCCAGTTACCCGGCCGGGCCAGTGGAAAGGTTCCCCCCATTGAGCGGAAACCCCTCGGGTCGCAAAGTCGTCTTACGCCAAAGAGTTGAGCGGAGTATTGGACGGATTCGACATGGCTGCTTTGACGCAGCCGCGCGGTGGTGCGAAGGCGATGCCCCGATGGCCTATCCGATCCGTTCCGCACTTTTCGCGCTCGATGCCGAAACCGCGCACCGCGCCGCGATCGCAGCGCTGCGCGCCTGGGGCAGAATCGGCGCGCCGTTCGGCATCGACTCCGAAACGGACCCGTCGCAGCGAGTCCGGCTCGCCGGACTGGATTTTCCCAACCCGGTCGGGCTTGCCGCCGGGCTCGACAAGGATGCCGAGGCGATCCCGGGCATGTTCGGCCTCGGCTTCGGCGCGGTCGAGGTGGGGACGCTCACCCCCCTGCCCCAGCCGGGGAACCCCAAGCCACGGCTGTTCCGCCTCGCCGAGGATGCAGCGATCGTCAACCGGATGGGGTTCAACAATCACGGCATCGACGCCGCGCTCGCGCGAATCGTCGGGCTGAAGCGGCGCCCCGGCATCCTCGGCATCAATGTCGGCGCCAATAAGGAGTCGACGGATCGAGTCGCCGATTATGCGCTGGGGGTCGCCAAGGCAGCGGTGCATGCCGATTATATCACGATCAATGTCAGCTCGCCGAACACGCCCGGCCTGCGCGATCTCCAGTCGCGACCGGCGCTCGACGAGCTCCTCGCGGCCTGCGACGCCGCGCGATCGGCCGCGGGCACGCGGCGCCCGCTGTTTCTGAAGGTCGCGCCGGACCTCGATCGGGCCGGAATGGAAGGTGCGATCCGCGCCGCGATCGACAACCGGGTCGACGCGCTGATCGTCTCCAACACCACGCTTTCGCGGCCCGCGAGCCTGCGGTCGCCGCACGCGCGCGAAGCCGGCGGACTTTCGGGCGCGCCGCTTGCCGTGCTGGCGCGCGCCAAGCTGGCCGAGGCGCGCGCCGCGTCGGGCGGGGCACTGCCGCTGATCTCCGCCGGCGGCATCGACAGCGCCGACGAGGCGCGCGCGCGGCTGGAGGCGGGCGCAAGTCTGGTGCAGGTCTATAGCGCGCTGATCTATCGCGGCCCGGGGCTGGTGCGCGCGATCGTCGAGGGCATCGCGAGGGCCTGACGTTGCGTCTTTGCCGCGGCTCCAAAGCTCGCTACGGCTGTAGCAATGAAGAAAATGGTCGCGCTGCTCGTCGCTCTTTTCCTGCCCTTCGCCGCGCAGGCGCAGGGCATCGTCAGCGCCGCGGATCCCCGTGCCGCAGCGGCGGGGGTGGAAATACTCCGCAAGGGCGGCAGCGCCACCGATGCGGCGATCGCAACGATGCTCGCGCTCAACGTCGTCGAGCCGCAGAGCGCCGGCATCGGCGGCGGCGCCTTCTTCATCCAATATGATGCCAAGCGAAAGCGCACGACCACGATCGACGGCCGCGAAGCCGCGCCGATGGCGGCCGACGGGCGCTGGTTCTTCGGCCCCGACGGCAGGCCGATGGGGCATATGGACGCAGTCGCCGGCGGCCGCAGCGTGGGCGTTCCCGGCACGCTCCGCGCCATGGCATTGGCGCACCGCAGCCAGGGCAAGCTTCCTTGGGCCACCTTGTTCGAGCCCGCCGTCCGGCTCGCGCGCGACGGCTTCGAAGTGTCGCCGCGGCTCGGCAATTCGCTGGTCCAGTTTGCGCGCCACATCGATGCCGGCGCCCGCGCGATCTTCTTCGGACCCGATGGCAAGCCGCTTGCCGTAGGCGCTCAGGTCCGAAATCCCGAGCAGGCGGCTATGCTGGATCGTGTCGCGCGGCTCGGCCCCGACAGTTTCTATGTCGGCCCGCAGGCGCAAAAGCTCGTCGCCGCGGTCAACGGCGCGGCGCGCAACCCCTCGCGGATGACGCTGGGCGATCTCGCCGCCTATGACGCGAAGGAACGACCCGTGCTTTGCGGCAGCTACCGCCGGCACAAGATCTGCTCGATGGGCCCGCCGTCTTCGGGCGGCATCACCGTCCTGCTGATCCTCAAGCAGCTCGAGCGGTTCGACATGGCCCGGCTCGGCAAGGATTCGCCGACCGCCTGGCATCTGTTCGCCGAATCGTCGCGCCTCGCTTATGCCGATCGCGACCTCTATCTGGGGGATCCCGATTTCGTCGCGGTGCCGCTGAAGGGCCTGCTGGCGCCGCGCTACATCGCCGGGCGCTCGGCGCTGATCGATCCCGCCGCGACGATGGCGCGGGTCGCCGCCGGCACCCCCGCCGGCGCACCGGCGCGCATCCGGGTCACCCCCAGCGAAGTGCCGGGCACGACCTCGCTCTCGGTCGCGGACGGTGCGGGCAATGTCGCGCAGGTGACCACCACGATCGAGGGGCCCTGGGGCTCGGGCCTGTCGGTCGACGGGATCATGCTCAACAACGAGCTCACCGATTTCGACAAGGCGCCCGAGAAGGACGGCTATCTGGTCGCCAATCGCGTCGAGGGTGGCAAGCGTCCGCGCAGCTCGATGGCGCCGACGATCGTCTATGGCCCCGACGGCAAGGTGCGGATCGCGATCGGCGCGGCGGGCGGATCGACGATCATCGCGCAGGTCGCCAAGGCGCTGATCGGCGTGATCGACTGGAAGCTGACCGCGCAGGACGCCGTCGCGCTCGGCTTGCTCTATGCCCCCGGCCCCGGCGCAACCGCCGAGAAGGGCACCCAGCTCGACGCGATGCTCCCGGCGCTGCAGGCGCTGGGTGAGAAGGTGCAATCGGCGCCGATGGGTCTCAAGGCCAATGCGGTGGAGCTGACGGGCGGCCGCTGGGCCGGCGCGGCCGATCCGCGCAGCGAAGGCGTGGCGATGCATCAGGACGGACGAATCGAGGCGATTCGCCGGGTCGGCGCGGTGCCGAACCGGCCATCGGAATGAAGGGACGCTGCACAAGCAGCGCCTGAAAGGGAAGAGGAATGCGTAAGCTCGAACGGTTCGACAATCTCGTCCAGATGTTCTTCACGCGCGCGCGCGAAAAAGGCGACGCGCCCTTCTTGTGGCACAAGGCCGGGGGGGCATGGCAGCCGACCAGCTGGGCGGAGGCGGCGCGCAAGGTCGCCAGCCTCGCCGCGGCGTTCCGCGCGATGGGGCTGAAGGACGGCGATCGGGTGATGCTCGTCTCCGAGAATCGCCCCGAATTCTGCATCACGGATCTGGCGATCATGGCCGCGGGCTGCGTGACCGTGCCAACCTACACCACCAATACCGAGCGCGATCACCAGCATATCATCGAGAATTCGGGCGCCTGCGCGATCGTCGTCTCCAACGCCAAGCTGATCAAGACCCTGCTCCCTGCCGCGATCCGCTCTTCCTCGGCGCGGATGGTGATCGGGATCGACGAGGTCCGGATCGGCCAGCAGCAAGGCAGCATCGAATATCACGACTGGAACGAGCTGATCGCCCGCCACGCCAGCGACGCCGCCGATGCCGCGGCGCGCGCGACCTTCAAGCGCGAGGATCTGGCCTGCATCATCTACACGAGCGGCACCGGCGGCTCGCCGCGCGGGGTGATGCAGCATCACGGCGCGATCCTCCACAATGTCGAGGGCTGCTGCACGATCATCTCCGAGGATTTCGGCTGGGACGACGAGGTGTTCCTCAGCTTCCTGCCGCTCAGCCATGCCTATGAGCATACCGGCGGCCAGTTCTTCCCGATCGGGCTGGGCGCGGAAATCTATTATTCCGAAGGGCTCGAGAAGCTCGCCTCCAACATCGAGGAAGTCCGCCCGACGATGATGGTCGTGGTGCCGCGGCTGTTCGAAGTGCTGCGCACGCGGATCACCAAGACCGTCGAGAAGCAGGGCAAGCTTTCCGCCTATCTGCTCGAGCGCGCGATCGCGATCGGCGCGAAGAAGGCGGCCGGCGGCGTGCCGCTGCGCGATCGGCCGATGGATTTGATCCTGAAGGCGACGCTGATGCCCAAGATCTCGAAGAAGTTCGGCGGGCGGATCAAGGCGATGGTCTCGGGCGGGGCGCCGCTCAATCCCGAAGTCGGCATCTTCTTCCAGTCGCTCGGGCTCACTTTCCTCCAGGGCTATGGCCAGACCGAATCCGCGCCGGTCATCTCCTGCAACCGCCCCAGGGTCGGGCTCAAGATGGACACGGTCGGCCCGCCGATGGAAGGAGTCGAAGTCAGGATCGCCGCCGACGGCGAGATATTGGTGCGCGGCGAGCTGGTGATGCACGGCTATTGGCGCAACGAGGCCGAGACCTTGCGGGTGCTCAAGGACGGTTGGCTCCACACCGGCGATATCGGCCTGATCGATGACAAGGGCCGCATCCAGATCACCGACCGCAAGAAGGATATCATCGTCAACGACAAGGGCGACAATGTCGCGCCGCAGAAGGTGGAGGGGATGCTGACGCTCCAGCCCGAGATCGTCCAGGCGATGATCTCCGGCGACAAGCGGCCCTACATGACCGCGGTGATCGTCCCCGATCCCGAATGGACCCAGGAATGGTGCGCGCGCGGCGGCGCGCGCTGCGATTTCAAGCGGCTCGCATACGACCCCGATTACCGCGCGGCGCTGGCCGCGGCGGTCGAGCGGGTGAACAAGGATCTATCGGTGATCGAGCGGGTGCGGAAATTCATCATCGCCGACGGACCGTTCACGATCGAGAACGAACAGCTGACCCCGAGCCTGAAGATCCGCCGGCACGTGCTCAAGCAGGCCTATGGCGAGAGGCTCGACGCGCTGTACTGAGCCGTCGCAACCCCCCTTCAAGGGGGCTTGGAAGATCATTTCTTCTCCGGCACCACCACCATCGTCCAGTCCCTATCCGGCCGCAGATATTTCGCCGCCAGCGCCTGTATCTCCAAGGGAGTCGTCAAGGCCACGTCGCGGGGCAGCGTTTCCACCGCGGCGATCCGCGCCGGGTCTCCGCTGCCGCCTTCCACCTGGCGCATCCAGAACATGTTGCCGCTCGACTGGCGGATGAGCTGCTGCTTGATCGGCGTCAGCGCGCGGTTGAGCTCGTCGGCGTCGATCGGCTTGGCGATCATGTCTGCGGCGATGCCGCGGGCCAGCGTGAAGAAGAAGTCGGTCTTGTCGGGCGGCACCATGCCGAGCGCGATCAGCTTGCCGCCGCTCGCCATACCCAGCGGCCAATCGCTGGCGAGGTTGGGCGAATAGCTGATCCCCGCCTGGCTGCGCAGCTGATCGATCAGACGATCGCGGAACACCGCCGCCAGCACGTCGAGCTTGCGGCTCTCGGTGATGCCGGCGCTGCCGCCGCCGGTCGGCCAGGCGATGACTGCCGCGGCCTGATCGGGCTTGCCGGTATGCGTGCGGACCACGGGCTTGGCGTTGTGCGCGGGGAAGCTGACCGCGGCTGCCGGCGTCTTGCTCGCGGCGCGCGGCTTGAGCGCGCCGAAGGTGTCGCCCACCGCCTTGACGGTGGCTTCGCTGTCCATGTCGCCGAAGACCATCACTTCGATGGGGCCGCTGGCGAGCAAGGGCTCCCAGAATTTGCGGAACGAGGCGGGGGTGGTCCCCTCGATCACCGCGCGCGACGGAATGCCCCAGCGCGGATCGCCCGAATGGAGCAGCCGCTCGAGATCGCGGCCGAGCACGGCGTCCGGCGAGGCGGAGAGGCCCGCATAGCCCGAAAGCACGCCTGCCTTGGCGCGGATCACCGGGTTCGGATCCCAGGCCGGCGCCGCCAGCTTGGCCGCGAACAGCTTGAGCTGGTCGGCGAGGTCGTCCTTGTTGGTCTGGCCGGTAAAGCGGAAGGCATCGTCGTCGACATCGAAGCCGAAGCCGATCTGCCGCCGGCCGATCAGCGCGTCGAGCTCTTCCTGGCCCAGCTTGCCGATGCCGCCCGAGACGAGCGCCATCGGCCCGGCCCAGGCCGGCGTATCGCGCGACGGAATCGCGTTGAGCCCGCCGCCGAAGCGGACGTTGACATAGACCTTGCCGACTTCGGACGCGTCCTTGCGCATCAGCAGCGTCACGCCGTTGGCGTAGACGACCTTCTCCACCTCGAGCTCGGGCAGGATCGGCGTGCGGCTCGCCACAACGCCCGGCGCGCCGATCCTTGGCAGCTGATCGAAGCTGACGTCGCCCAGCACGTTGCGCTTGGCGCCGCTGCCGGACACGTCGGCGGTCAGCGCCGCGGTCACCTTGGCGAGCAATTGCGGATCGGACGTGTGGCTGTTGACCAGCGCCCGCACCGCCACGCCCTCGAACACGCGCTTCGATGCCGCCTGGACGGTATCGGGCGTGAACATCTTCGCGCTCACCGCGCCCTTGAAGATATCGTAGCTCGCCTCGGGCGTCGTCACCGTCTCGTTGATGTCGACCGCCTCGACCAGATCGTCGGCGATCTTCATGCCGGCTTCCACCGGGGCAGTCGCGACGCGCTGCTTCATCGACGATTCAATCTCCGCCAGTTCGCGGTCGATCTCGGCCTGGGTGGGCGGAGTCGCCTGCGCGTCGGCGATCACCCCGCGCACGTCGCGCAGCGCGGTGGCCCAGTCGCCCGTCGGCAGCACCTGGACGGTGGTGACGTTGGCCGAGCGGGCAATATCGCTCAGGTCGGCGCCTGCCGCGATGAAGCTGCCGCCGGCGCGCGCGCGCGTCTCCAGCCGCCGGTTGATGATCCGGATGGCGACCAGATCGACCATGCGCTTCTGGTTGAAGATCACCGTGTCAGAAAATACCGTCCAGGGGCGCACGATCGACATCATCGCCACCTGCTGGAGGGCAGGCTCGGTGATGCTCGCGGCGACCGCATGGTTTGCGGCGGGCTTGCCGAAATCGGGGTCCTTCGGCGCCGCGCCGTTGCCCTTCCAGTCGGCGAAATGCTTCTGGACCAGCGCCTCCAGCATCGCCGGATCGGCATCGCCGATGACCACGACGACGGCGCGCTCGGGGCGATACCAGCGATCGTGGAACGCCTTCACGCTCTCGGCAGTCGCGCCGTTCAGCGTCGCGGTGGTGCCGATCGGCTCGCGATTCGCCACCGGCTGGCCGGCGAAGATCAGGTCGAGCATCGCATCCTGCATCTTGACCTGCGGCCCCGGCTGCTCGCGCTGCTCGGCGAGCACGACCGGGCGTTCGGCGTCGAGCGCCGCCTTGGTGATCGCGGGACCGGTCATCATCCCCGAAAGGATCTTGAAGCTTTCCTCGAGCCCCGCGGGCGAAGCCATCGGCAGATCGAGCTTGTAGACGGTCTGGGTGAAGGTGGTGCTGGCATTGCTGTCCGACCCGAAGGTCACCCCCAGCCGCTGCCAGACGCGCTTCGATTCGCCGTCGGGTACATGCACCGAACCGCGGAATGAAAGATGCTCGAGAAGATGCGCAAAGCCGCGCTCGCTATCCTGCTCGTGGAGCGAGCCCGCATCGATCCGTACCCGAACCGAGACCTGGCCCGGCGGCACGCCATTCTTGCGCACCGCATAGCGCACGCCGTTGGGCAGCCGTCCGAACTTCCACTCATCGTCATGGACGAGGTCGCTGCCCTTGTAGAGCCACGGATCGTCCGCGGTCTGGACCGGGCGCGGCGCGGTCTGCGCCTGGGCGGAGACCGTCGGGGCAAGGGTTGCAAGGGCAAAGGAAGCGAGGAGCGGCAGCCGCAGGAAACGAAGCATGGGTTCCGATCTAGTCGTGAACGGCCGCGCATGCCAGCTTTCACCTTTCGCGCAGATGTACGGCAGATGTACGCGGGACAATCTGTCCAGTTGAACCGGGCTACCGGAGGACCGAGATGGGGGCGGGCATCTGTCGCCCCGTTCCAGGGAATCGATAATGAACAGCGTACGTGAAAAGGCATGGTCCGATTTCCGGCGCATGCTGATCGTGATCGCCTTGTGCGGCGTGCTGATGGTTGCCGGCGCCTTATGGTATCTGTCGCTGTTCGGGCCGCTTTACCTGTCGATGATCCTGGCGACGGTCGGCGGCGTATTCATCTCGACCCTGCTCGGCTGCGGGCTGTTCGCCGCCGCTTTCTTCAGCGACAAGAGCGGCCACGACCAGAATGTGACCGACGCGACCAACCAGGATGACGCGGCGCAGGGCTGAGGCGACTCACCTCCCCGAGCCTTCGTGATCCCGGCGCAGGCGGAGCCAGGGTAGTTCACGACATGCCATCGATCGAGCGCGCGTTTGCCGGAGATGCTGTTGTGCGCCGATCGCTTCCATCGTGGCTCTGGATCCCCGCCTGCGCGGGGATGACGGTGGAAAGCGGCAGGATCCTCCAACGCCGCCCAACGTCGTCTCCGCGCAGCGATGCTTGATCCGCGCGCCGCTAAGCGCCACATGCCACCCATGCTGATCGAGACCGAACCGACGCCCAACCCGGCGACGCTCAAATTCCTCCCCGGCCGCGCCGTGATGGACATGGGCACGCGCGACTTCGCGACACCCGAGGAGGCCGAGGCGTCCCCGCTCGCCGATGCGTTGTTCGGGCTGGGCGACGTGACCGGCGTGTTCTTCGGCCGCGACTTCATCTCGGTCACCGCCGCCCCCGGCGTCGAATGGCCGATGCTCAAGCCCGACGTGCTCGGCATCCTGCTCGATCATTTCTCGGCGAACATGCCGCTGTTCCGCCCCGGATCGGCGGCGGGCATCGCCGTGCCCCCGGAAGCCGGCGATTATGGCGACAATCCCGAGGATGCCGATATCGTCGCGCAGATCCGCGAGCTGATCGAGACCCGCATCCGCCCCGCGGTCGCCAATGATGGCGGCGATATCGTCTATCGCGGCTTCGATGCCGGCAAGGTCTATCTCCAGATGCAGGGCGCCTGCGCCGGCTGTCCCTCGTCGAGCGCGACGCTCAAGAACGGGATCGAGCAACTGCTCAAATATTATGTTCCCGAAGTGACCGAGGTTCGCGCGGTCTGACGCGCATCGCTGAAAAGGATAGAATATATGGGCGAACCCCTGGATGAGGCGGGGCTCGATACGATCTTTCGTACTGCGCGTACCTATAACGGCTATACCGACCAGCCGGTCACGGAGGCCGATATCCGCCGGATCTACGATCTGGTGAAGATGGGGCCGACCTCGGCCAACCAGCAGGCCGCGCGCTTCGTCTGGCTTCTGAGCCAGGAGCAGAAGGACAAGCTGGCCGCGCTTTCCAGCGGCACCAATGGCGAGAAGATCCGCAAGGCGCCCGCCACCGTGATCGTTGCGATGGACCTGGCCTTCAACGAGCATCTCCCCTGGCTCTTCCCGCACGCGCCGACCGCCAAGGACTGGTTCGCCGACGACGAAGTGCGCTACACCCACGCTTTCCGCAATTCGACGCTGCAGGGCGGCTATTTCATCCTGGCTGCGCGCGCGCTGGGATTCGACACCGGGCCGATGTCGGGCTTCGACAATGCCAAGGTCGATGCGGCTTTCTTCGCCGACCAGCCGAATGTGAAATCCAACTTCATCTCGACGCTCGGCTATGGCGATCCCGCCACCGTCTTCGATCGGCTGCCGCGTCCCGAATTCGAACGGTTCAATCGCATTGTCTGAACTCTGCCTTCCGTGACGACGACGCTGGTGATCGAGACCGCGACCGCGGCCTGTTCGGTGGCGCTGCTGCAGGACGGCAAGGTCGTGGCGCACCGGCACGACGTGGTCGAGCGCGGCCATGCCGAACTGCTGATCCCGATGATCGGCGCCCTGCCCGGCCAGGGTCGCGCGGAGCATATCCTCGTCGACGTGGGACCGGGCAGCTTCACCGGCGTGCGCGTCGGGCTCGCGGCCGCGCGCGGACTGGCGATCGGCTGGGGCAGCAGCGTCCAGGGCTATTCGTCGCTCGCCTTGCTCGCGGCAGCGGGTTTCGCCGCCGATCCGGGCCGCGCCGCGCTTGCGGTGGTGCTCGAAGGGGGGCACGGTGAGGTCTTCATGCAGCTGTTCACCTCCTCGCCGCTGAAGGAAGACGGGCCTTTTCTATCGCTGGGCCCTGCGGCTGCGCTGGCGAAGCTCGGCAACCGGCAGGCGATCGGCAGCGGCGTCCA
The DNA here is from genome assembly GCF_026167525.1 of Sphingomonas sp. M1-B02. Taxonomy (NCBI): domain Bacteria; kingdom Pseudomonadati; phylum Pseudomonadota; class Alphaproteobacteria; order Sphingomonadales; family Sphingomonadaceae; genus Sphingomonas; species Sphingomonas sp. M1-B02. The sequence continues at coordinate 2,001,025 of NZ_CP110679.1, forward strand.
CCGCCTCGCGGCGGTGGATCCCGGCGGGGCGTTCTGCGAGACGCTGCCCGATGCGGCCGACGCGGCGCTTCTCCCCCCCGCCTTCGCTGCGCTGCCGCCCCGCCCGATCTATGGACGAGCGCCCGATGCGAAGACGCTGGCGGAGCGCGGGCTGGCATGAGCGCCGCGCTTCATCTGACCGAAATCCGCGAGGGCGGCGCGCAGGATCTGAGCGAGATCAGCAAGATCATGCTCGACGCCTTCGACCCTCGCTACGGCGAGGCATGGACCAGCGCGCAATGCCTGGGGATGCTGTCGCTCCCCGGCGTCTGGCTGATCGTCGCGAGCCTCGACGGCACCGATGCGGGCTTCGCTCTCGCGCGATCTACCGGAGAAGAGGCCGAGTTGCTGCTGATCGCCACCCACCCCAAGGCGCGCGGCCGCGGAGTCGGCGGAGCATTGCTGCGCGCTGTCATCGCCGAAGCGGAAGGTCGCGGAGTCTCTCGATTGCACCTCGAAGTCCGGGCGGACAACGATGCAGTGCGGTTATACAGCACCGAAGGCTTCATAAAGGTCGGCGAGCGCCGAAATTACTATAGAGGCAAGTCGGGCCAGGCTTTCGATGCGCATACCTACGCGCGCGATCTCGCCGCAAATATTATTTAGATTAAAGTTAACTGCCTTGCCTTTGCTGGGCGAAGGTACGATAGCGCACGCCAGGGCACCATATATAGTTGCCCATAGAAAATTGGGTCGAAAGGGATACCATGAACATTTCGTCAGACGTTGAAGAGACGCTCATCTCGCTCACCGCGGATATTGTAGCTGCACATGTCAGCAACAATAGCGTTGCTGTTTCGGATCTTCCGCAGCTCATCGCAAACGTGCACGGCGCGCTCGCGGGACTCGGTGAGGCCGCTGTCGAGCCGGAAGTGAAGCAGGAGCCTGCGGTCTCGATCCGTTCTTCGGTGAAGCCGGACTTCATCGTCTGCCTCGAAGACGGCAAGAAGCTCAAGATGCTCAAGCGCCACCTGATGACTCATTATCAGATGACCCCCGAGCAGTATCGCGCCAAGTGGAACCTGCCCGCAGACTATCCGATGGTCGCGCCCAACTATGCCGAGCAGCGTCGCACGCTCGCCAAGAAGATCGGCCTCGGCACCAAGCGCCGCAAGGGCTGAGCCCGACACCGCATATTGCGGTTTTGCAGACGCCGGCCGGGCTAGCGCCCAGGCCGGCGTTTTGCTGTTTGCTCCCTTTCCCCTGACGGGCAATGCGGTTACATCGGCGCCATGCCCCGCAAGATTGATCTCGAAGCGCTCTGCCACGAAAAGGGACTGCGCATCACCGAACAGCGCAAGGTGATCGCGCGCGTGCTTTCCGATGCAGAGGATCATCCCGATGTCGAGAAAGTGTATGAACGCGCCTCGGCAATCGATCCGGGCATCTCGATCGCCACGGTCTATCGCACCGTCCGGCTGTTCGAAGAGGCAGGCATTCTAGACCGGCACGATTTCGGCGATGGCCGCGCGCGCTACGAGCCGGCGCCCGAGGCGCATCACGATCATCTGATCGACGTCGAAACCGGCCGCGTGATCGAGTTCGTCGATCCCGAACTCGAGCTGCTCCAGAAACAGATCGCGGAGCGGCTCGGCTTCCGCCTCGTCGATCATCGCATGGAGCTTTACGGCGTTTCGCTCGACCGGAAGGTCTGATCCGCGTTGGACCCGGCGGCCGCACGAAAGCGCGCTGAGGCGGCGGGCGGCGTGTCCGCGCCGCTGAACTTGGCGGAGCAGTTCCGGCTCTGGTCCCGCGTCGCGATGCTGGTGGGCGCCGTCCTGCTGTTCGTGCCGCTCCATTATCTGTGGCGCCTGTTCCGCCTCCCCTCCCCCTGGCCACGCCACTTCCTGGGCACCGCCGCACGGATCGTCGGTGCGCGGGTGACCAAGATCGGGACGCCGCTGCGCCGCGACGTCTTCTACGTCTCCAACCATCTCAGCTGGATCGACATATTGGCGCTGGGCGGCGCCAGCGGCACCGCGTTCGTCGCCAAGGCGGAGATCGGCACCGCGCCGGTGGTGGGCTGGCTCGCCGGGCTCAACCGGACCGTATACGTCAAGCGCGAGAACCGGCTGGGCGTGGCCGACCAGATCAACCAGCTGCGCGATGCGCTCGAGGATGCTTGGGCGATCACGATCTTCCCCGAAGGCACCACCACCGACGGCAAGTCGCTGCTGCCCTTCAAGACGCCGATGCTCCGCGTGCTCGAACCGCCGCCGCCTGGGGTGATGGTCCAGCCGGTGCTCCTCGATTATGGCGATGCGGGCGAGGAGATCGGCTGGATCGGCCAGGAACGCGGCGTGGATAACGCCAGGCGAATCCTCTCCCGCCGCGGCAGCTTCGCGCTGAAGGTCCATTATCTCGAACCCTTCCTGCCGTCCGACTTCCCCGGGCGGAAGGCGATCGCCGCGGAAAGCCGGCGGCGGATCGAGGCGGCGCTGGTCGCGACGCTCGGCCACCCCTTGCGCCCCTTCGCCTTCGCCGAAGAGGGGATCGGGTATAAAAATCCTCCCCGGAACGGGGAGGGGGACCAGCCGAAGGCAAATGGAGGGGGCTAACCGCGAGCGAAACCGTGGAGGCACGCCCCCTCCACCACGCTACGCGTGGTCCCCCTCCCCTTTCAGGGGAGGATCAAGCCGGCTATAGCCCCCACCAAATGAAACCCACTCCAAAGACCTTCCACGTCAAATCGTTCGGCTGCCAGATGAACGTCTATGACGGCGAGCGCATGGGCGAGCTGATGGCCGCGCAGGGCCTGACCGCCACCGACGACGCCAATGCCGCCGATCTCGTCGTGCTCAACACATGTCACATCCGCGAGAAGGCCACCGAAAAGGTCTATTCGGATATCGGGCGTCTCAGGAAGCATGGCCGCACCCCGATGATCGCGGTGGCCGGCTGCGTGGCACAAGCCGAGGGCGCGGAGATCGTCCGCCGGGCCAAGGTCGACGTGGTCGTCGGCCCGCAATCCTATCACAATTTGCCCGATCTGGTCGGCAAGGCCGTGCGCGGCGAATCGGCGCTCGACACCGATATGCCCGCGATCAGCAAGTTCGGCGCGCTGCCGTCGCGCCGAAAAGTCAGCCCCTCGGCCTTCCTGACGGTCCAGGAAGGCTGCGACAAATTCTGCACCTATTGCGTCGTGCCCTACACGCGAGGCGCCGAAGTCAGCCGCCCGTTCGACGCCATCGTCGACGAGGCGAAGGCCTTGGTCGACGCCGGCGCGCGCGAGCTCACCTTGCTTGGCCAGAACGTCAATGCATGGGACGATGCCGAGGGCCGCGGCCTCCACGGGCTGATCGCCGCGCTCGACGGGATCGAGGGCCTCGCCCGCATCCGCTACACCACCAGCCACCCCAACGACATGCGCGAGGGCCTGATCCGCGCGCATGCCGAGGTCGGCAAGCTGATGCCCTATCTCCATTTGCCGGTGCAGTCGGGCAGCGACCGCATCCTGAAGGCAATGAACCGCAGCCACAGCCGCGATTCCTATCTTCGCCTGCTCGACCGGGTCCGCGCCGCACGCCCCGACATCGCGCTTTCGGGCGACTTCATCGTCGGCTTTCCGGGTGAAACGGAAGCGGATTTCGAAGACACGCTGACCCTGATCGCCCAGGTCGGCTACGCTCAGGCGTACAGCTTCAAATATAGCCCCCGCCCCGGCACGCCGGCGGCCGAGATGACCGACGGCTTCGTGCCGGCGGAGGTCATGGACGAACGCCTCCAGCGACTCCAGGCGGCGATCGCGCGCGATCAGGCCGCGTTCAACGCCGCGACTGCGGGGCGCAGTTGCGACGTGCTGATCGAACGCACCGGCAAGCTGCCCGGCCAGATGCTCGGCAAATCCCCCTGGCTGCAATCGGTCCATCTGATCACCGACGCGCAAGTCGGGGATATGGTCGAAGTGGAGATCGTCCGCGCCGACCCCAATTCGCTCGCCGGGATAGAGCGGATCCGCGCCGCCGCCTGAGCTGTATCCGCCGGTTCACTTTCTCGCCGGGACAGCCGATTTCGCTGTCCTTGGAGGGAATGCTCTGCCAATCTCGCATCTGCACATGCGCCACGGAACCCCACGCACCCGCCTCGGTTTCGCCTCTCCGGGCCGCGCATCTCCCATTTTTCAAACGTTACGAATGCAGCCCATCTCGGGCGACTGTGCCCGACCCCAGCCCCCAGGAGCCGCATGAGCCGCAAGCCTGTTCAAGCCCAGTCCGGCGAGCGTTCGCGCGCCGAAGTCAATTTCGACAAACCCCAGCTCCTGCCGCAGCTCTTCGGCGAGTTCGACAGCAATCTGCTCGCATTGGAGGAGCGGCTGGGCGTCTATATCCATGCACGCGGCCAGCGCGTGCAGATCGAGGGTTCTGCGGAAGCCGTGGCGCATGCCCGCGAAGTGCTCCAGGAACTCCACGCCCGGGTGATCCGCGGCGAGGTGATCGACACCGGCCTGATCGAGGCGGTGATCGCCATGTCGAGCGAGCCGATGTTCACCGGCATCGTCAAGGCCGATCTGCCGGGCGGCGGGGGTGCTCCGCCCGCGATCATGATCCGGACGCGCAAGAAGACGATCGTGCCGCGCTCGGCGGCGCAGGTCCATTATATGCGCGAGCTGGTCTCCAACGACATGATCTTCGCGCTCGGACCGGCGGGCACCGGCAAGACCTATCTCGCGGTCGCCCAGGCAGTCGCCCAGCTGATCACCGGCAGCGTCCAGCGGCTGATCCTGTCGCGCCCCGCGGTCGAGGCCGGCGAGCGATTGGGCTTCCTGCCCGGCGACATGAAGGAGAAGGTCGATCCCTATCTCCGCCCGATCTACGACGCGCTCTACGATTGCCTGCCCGCCGAGCAGGTCGAGCGCCGCATCGCCAGCGGGGAGATCGAGATCGCGCCGATCGCCTTCATGCGCGGCCGCACGCTGGCCGACGCCTTCGTGATCCTCGACGAGGCGCAGAACACCACGCCCGCGCAGATGAAGATGTTCCTCACCCGCTTCGGCCAGAACAGCCGGATGGTGATCTGCGGCGATCCGAACCAGACCGATCTGCCCGGCGGGCCGCCCACCTCCGGGCTGAACGATGCGGTGGGCCGGCTCGACGGCGTGGAGGGCATCTCGATCGTCCGCTTCGGCGTCGGCGACGTGGTGCGGCACCCGATCGTCGGGCGGATCGTCAATGCCTATGAGGGGCCGGGGAGTTGAACGGCGGGATATCCTAGCCTATATCGGGATATCCCGAGGAGGTAGAAATGGCATCATTGTTCATCAAGGATAGCCGTACTGCGGCACTCGTCGAGGAACTGGCGCAGACGATGGGTACGACCAAGACCGAGGCGGTACGCGTCGCCGTCCAGGGCAAGCTTGACGAAGCACAGGCCGCAGCTGCTCCGGTGCGACGCTCCGCGCGGGAAATTCTCGCTGAGTTTCACCGGAATAATCCTCTGCCGCCGCCAACCGGGTTGAAGGCGGACAAGGCTTTCTTCGATGAATTGTCCGGCGACCTGTGACGCTGTTCGTCGATGCGTCAGCGATGGTGGCCATGCTTCTCGATGAACCCGAGAAAGACTGGTTCACGGACGAGCTTGATCGGGATGTGGATCGAATCTGGTCGGGCGTCGCGCGCTGGGAAACCGTCGTGAATCTTGCCCGCGTGCGTAAATTCGATATCAACGAAGCCGAGGCCAAGGTAGATGAACTTTCCGCCAGCTTCGCTATTCGGATCGTACCGGTGAGCGATACCGAGAGCCGCCTTGCGATCCAGGCATACGCAACCTTCGGCAAGCAACGCCATCCCGCAGGACTCAATATGGGCGATTGTTTTGCCTATGCCTGCGCCAAGGCGCACGGCGCGCGCTTGCTCTACAAGGGCAATGATTTCGAGCAGACCGACATGGCTTGGTCCGGTGCTTGACGTCGCCGCCCTGCCCGAAGCCCCCTGGCCGGAAGGCGAGTGGGAGCCCCTAGCCCTCCGCGCCGCCACCGCGGCGCTGGAGCAATCCCCCTTCGCCGAATGGCTGACATCGCCCACCGCGATCGAGATCGCCGTCCGCCTGACTTCGGACGACGAAGTCCAGACGCTCAATCGCCAATATCGCCAGAAGGACAAGCCGACCAACGTCCTGTCCTTCCCGATGGTGCAACCGGATCTGCTCGACACCGTTACGCAGCATAGCGACGACGGCGAAGTGATCCTGGGCGATATCGTCCTGGCGCACGGCGTCTGCGTCGCGGAGGCGGCAGAGCGCGGCATCAGCGTCGAGGATCATGCCACGCATCTGATTGTCCACGGCGTGCTGCATCTGTTAGGATATGACCATATGGGGGACGGCGAGGCCGAGGCGATGGAGGAGATGGAGCGCGCCGCGCTCGCCTCGCTCGGGCTGCACGACCCCTATCCTGTTCGCGAGGACTGATACGCAAGATGGCCGACGGCCCCAGTAGCACCGGTAACGGCGACTCTAGTCAGGACGGCGGGATATGGCGGGGAATCCGCACCTTGCTGTTCGGCGACGATCAGGAAGAGACGCTGCGCGACCGCCTGGAAGAGGCGATCGACGAGCATGAGGAGGATGGCGTCAAGGGCCCCGCGGGCGACCTGGCCCCGATCGAGCGGCAGATGCTCAAGAATCTTCTGCATTTCGGCGAGCGCGATGCCGGCGACGTCGGCGTTCCGCGTGCGGACATCATCGCGGTGGAAGAACAGACCAGCTTCGACGATCTCGTCCAGCTCTTCGCCGAGGCGGGGCATAGCCGCCTGCCGGTCTATCGCGATGCGCTCGATACGGTGATCGGCATGGTCCATATCAAGGATGTCTTCGCGATCCTCGCCAAGAATGCGCCGCACCCGCCGAGCATCGCCGAGATGATGCGCCAGCCGCTCTATGTCCCGCAATCGATGGGCGCGCTCGATCTGCTCGCCCAGATGCGCGGTTCGCGCACCCATCTGGCGATCGTGCTCGACGAATATTCGGGCACCGAGGGGCTGATCACGATCGAGGATCTGATCGAGGAGATCGTCGGCGAGATCGAGGACGAGCATGACGATGCGCCGATGGCGATGCTCGTTCCGATCGAAGGCGGCGGCTGGGATGCCGATGCCCGCGCCGAGCTCGAAGACGTCGCCGAGACGGTCGATCCCCGGCTGGGCGAAGTCGACGAGGATATCGATACGCTGGGTGGCCTTGCCTTCGTGCTCGCCGGCCATGTTCCCCAGGTCGGCGAATGCCTGAAGCATGACAGCGGCTGGACGCTCGAAGTCGTCGCCGCCGATTCGCGCAAGGTCACCCGCCTGCGCCTCCACCCGCCGGAAAAGCTGGCCGAGCCCGAAGAGTGACACCATGCTGAAGCGGATCCTCATACTCCTGGCCCTGCTGGTCGCGCTTGCGGCAGCCGCCTGGTGGCTGTTCGCCCGGCCCGATCGGGCGCAGCTGAGCGAGCAGGCCGTCACCGGCCGCGCGCCGCAACTTACCCCGCCGCGCGACGAGGGTTTTCCGACGATCGGGATTGCGAAGCCGATCGGCTGGGAAGGCGGCGCCAAGCCCACCCCCGCCGCCGGGCTCCAGGTCGCACCCTTTGCGGACAAGCTCGATCATCCGCGCTGGCTCTATCGCCTGCCCAATGGCGACGTGCTGGTCGCCGAGACCAATTCCCCGCCGCGCGAGGGTGGCGGGATCACCGGCTGGGTCATGGGCCTGCTGTTGAGCCGCGCCGGCGCGACCGCGCCCTCGGCCAACCGCATCACCTTGCTGCGCGATACCGACAATGACGGCGTCGCCGACCAGCGCTCGGCGCTGCTCACCGGGCTGAATTCGCCCACCGGAATGGCGCTCGTCGGCAACTGGCTCTACATCGCCAACACCGACGCGCTGGTCCGCTATCCCTTCACCCCGGGCCAGACCAGGATCAGCGCCGCGCCCGAAAAGATCATCGACTTGCCAGGCGGCGGCAATCACTGGGCGCGCAACGTCGTCGCCGCGCCCGACGGCAAAAGCCTCTATGTCAGCGTCGGCTCGGCCTCGAACATCGCCGAGAACGGCCTCGATGTCGAAGGCCCGCTTTATGACGGCGGCTCGGTCGCGCAGGGCGTGAAGAGCCGGGCGCTGATCCTGCAGGTCAATCCCGACAACAAATCGGCGCGGGTCTTCGCCTGGGGCCTGCGCAACCCGAACGGGATGGCGTTCGAGCCGGTCACCGGCGCGCTGTGGACCGTGGTCAACGAGCGCGACATGCTCGGCTCGGACATGCCGCCCGACTATCTGACCCAGGTCGATTTCGGCGCTTTCTATGGCTGGCCGTGGAATTATTGGGGCGGCTATGTCGACAAGCGCGTCAGCCCCCAGCGGCCCGATTTGCGCGAATATAGCAAGCGCCCCGATTTCGCGCTCGGCGCGCATGTCGCCCCGCTCGGGCTGACCTTCGCTGCCGACGCGCAACTGGGCGATCGCTTCGCCAAGGGCGCCTTCATCGGGCTGCACGGATCCTGGAACCGCGAGCCCAAATCGGGCTACAAGGTCGTCTACGTCCCCTTCGCGGACAACGGCTTCCCCGAGCGCCAGGCCAAGCCGATCGATGTGCTCGCCGGTTTCCTCTCGCCCGACGGCAAGACGACGCGCGGTCGCCCGGTGGGCGTGATCACCGATGCGCGCGGCGGACTGCTGGTCGCGGACGATGTCGGCAATGTGATCTGGCGGGTGAGCGAGGCGCGCTGATTATTTCAGCAGCGTCGTCGCCTTGGTCTTCAGCTTCTCGCGGATCTTCGCCGCAAACAGCGCCAGCATCGGCGGCAGATCGACCACGGCGTGGACCCGGTCCTCGAACACCTCGAGGCGGCTCGCGATCGTCTGTCCCATCGCACTGACGGTGAAGTGGAGGACATCGCCCTCCCAACGCTGCTCGACATGGCCCCCACCGGGGAACATGTCGGCCAGCTTGCCGACGCCCCCGGCCAGCCGCGCGCGCACGGCTTCGCGGCCGAGCTTGTGCGGGATATCGACGGTTATCGGCTCAGCCATCAGCGTGCGAACAGTAATGCATCGTCCCCAAACGCCTTGAACTCGAGAGCGTTGCCACTGGGGTCGAGAAAGAACATCGTCGCCTGTTCGCCGACCTGGCCCTTGAAGCGGACATGAGGCGCGATCCCGAAGCGAACCCCCGCCGCCTCGACCCGCGCGGCGAGCGCCTCCCAGTCGGGCATCGTCAGCACCACGCCGAAATGCGGGACGGGCACGTGATGCCCGTCTACTTCGTTGGCGACCGCCACCGGCTTGGCCGCAGGGTCCAGATGCGCCACGATCTGATGTCCGAAGAAATCGAAGTCGATCCACTGGTCCGACGATCGCCCCTCCGGGCAGCCGAGCACCCCGCCATAGAAAGCGCGCGCGGCGGCGAGATCGTGGACAGGAAAAGCGAGGTGGAAGGGGCGCAGGGTCATGGGTGAGCTTTAGCCTATCCTCCCCGGCACGGGGAGGGGGACCGCGCGACAAAGTCGCGTGGTGGAGGGGGCTTTCCGCGAGCAGTTGGTCTGCGGCGCGCCCCCTCCACCAGCTTCGCTGGTCCCCCTCCCCGTGCCGGGGAGGATTGTGTAGAGCCTCGCAATGTCTTTCCGCCCCCTCCTCATTGCGCTCGCCACGGGCCTGCTGTCCGCCACCGGTTTCGCCCCGCTCGAATGGTGGCCGGTCGCCTTGCTATGTTTCGCAATCCTGCTCTGGTTGGTGCACGCGGCGCCGACGCTGAAATCGGCGCTGCTGCGCGGCTGGGTTTTCGGGGTCGGCCATTTCACCGTCGGCAACAACTGGATCCAGCACGCCTTCGACTATCAGGACAAGATGCCGCCCGCGCTCGGCTATGCCGCGGTGGCGCTGCTGGCGCTGTATCTGGCGATTTACCCCGCCGTCGCGATGGGGCTGGCCTGGCGGCTCGCCCGCCGGCCGCAGCCGGACATGGCCTTCATTCTGACCGCGTCGGCCGCCTGGATCGTCACCGAATATCTGCGCGGGGTGCTGTTCACCGGCTATCCGTGGAACCCGCTGGGGGTGCTGTGGCTGCCGACCCCGATCACCGGGATCGCCGCGTGGATCGGCACCTATGCGCTGTCGGGCGTGGCCGTCTTCGCCGCGGGCCTGCTCACGCTCGCGGCACGGCGCACCTATCGCCCGATCCTGATCGGCGCTCCTTTGTTGCTTGCGCTCGGGCTGCTGACCAGTCCGTTGAGCGCGCCTACCCCCGCCCCCGCGCAGCCGCTGGTCCGAGTCGTCCAGCCCAATATCGGGCAGGAAGCCGTCGGCGATGTCGATTATCCCGAGCAGGTGCTGGTCAAGCTGCTCGAGCTCAGCGGCCGGCCCGGCGCCACGCCGCGGCTGATCGTCTGGCCCGAGGGGTTGGTGAACTATTATGTCGAGGACGGCTATCCCGATCCCCGCTTCTACGCGCGCGGCGATCCGCGCTGGGTCCGCGCGCGCATCGCCGCGCTGCTGGGACCGCAGGACGTCGCGCTGATCAGCGGCACGGCCTTGTTCTTCGACGCCAAGGGCGAACTCGCCGGCGCCGGCAATTCGGTCTGGCCGCTCGACATCAGCGCCACGCTCGGCCCCCGCTACGACAAGGCGCATCTCGTCCCTTACGGCGAATACCTACCGATGCGGACCTTGCTCGCCCCGCTCGGCCTCGCCCGACTGGTGATGGGCGACGTCGACTTCATCTCCGGCCCCGGCCCACGCGGCCTGCCGCTCAAGGGCTTCGGCAATGCCGGCATCCAGGTCTGCTACGAGATCGTCTTCTCCGGCCAGGTCGTCGACCGCGCCAATCGCCCGGCATTCCTGTTCAACCCTTCGAACGACGCCTGGTTCGGCCGCTGGGGCCCGCCGCAGCATCTGGCGCAGGCACGGCTGCGCGCGATCGAGGAGGGGCTTCCCGTCCTCCGCTCGACGCCGACCGGAATTTCCGCTGTGATCGACGCGCAGGGCCGCGTGCTGGCTTCGATCCCGCTCGGTCAGGCGGGGGCGATCGAACTCCCCCTCCCCGAGCCGCTCCCGCCGACGCTCTTCGCGCGGCTCGGCAACTGGCTCGCCTTCCTGGTCGCCGGCGCGCTGCTCGCCTTGGCATTTGCCTTTCGCCGTCTCGCAAGCTAGGGCGATATAAGGAAAGCTTTATATGGCATGGCAACGGCCTGCTTTCCTCCCACCTGCCTAGAGGAAAATCATGCGTTCCAATTATCTCTTCACGTCCGAGTCGGTCTCCGAAGGCCATCCCGACAAGGTCTCCGACCAGATTAGCGACGCGATCGTCGATCTGTTCCTGAGCAAGGATCCCGAGGCGCGCATCGCCTGCGAGACGCTCACCACCACCCAGCTCGTGGTCCTGGCCGGCGAGATCCGCGGCAAGGGGATCATGGACGAGGCCGGCAATTGGGCGCCGGGCGTGAAGGACGAAGTCGAGCAGACCGTCCGCGCCACCGTCAAGCGCATCGGCTATGAGCAGGAAGGCTTCCACTGGGAGACTTTGCGCTTCGAGAACAACCTGCATCCGCAGTCGGCGCACATCGCGCAGGGCGTCGATGCCGGCGGCAACAAGGATGAAGGCGCCGGCGATCAGGGCATCATGTTCGGCTATGCCGCCGACGATACCCCCGATCTGATGCCCGCCACGCTCTATTACAGCCACAAGATCCTCGAGCAGATGGCCGCCGACCGCCATTCGGGCGCAGCCCCCTTCCTCGAGCCCGACGCCAAGAGCCAGGTGACGCTGCGCTACGAAGGCAGCAAGGCGGTCGCCTGCACCGCGATCGTCGTCTCGACCCAGCACGGCAAGGGCTATGACGAGGGCGACAAGGAAGCCGAGCTTCACGCTTATGTGAAGAAGGTGGTCGCGAGCGTCCTCCCCGCCGAGCTTTTCTCGGGCGAGACCGAATATCACATCAACCCGACCGGCAGCTTCGAGATTGGCGGCCCCGACGGCGACGCCGGCCTGACCGGGCGCAAGATCATCGTCGACACTTATGGTGGTGCCGCCCCCCACGGCGGCGGCGCATTCTCGGGCAAGGATCCGACGAAGGTCGATCGCTCGGCAGCGTATATCACCCGCTATCTGGCGAAGAACATCGTCGCCGCGGGCCTCGCCCAGCGCTGCACGATCCAGCTCGCTTATGCGATCGGCGTCTCCAAGCCGCTGTCGCTCTATGTCGACACCCACGGCACCGGCAGCGTCGGCGACGACAAGATCGAAGAAGCCATCATGGCGATCGAGAAGCTCGGCGGCCTGACCCCGCGCGCGATCCGCACGCACCTGGCGCTCAACAAGCCGATCTACCAGAAGACCGCGGCCTACGGCCATTTCGGCCGCAAGCCCGAGGGCGACTATTTCCCCTGGGAGAAGACCGACTTGGTCGACGATCTCAAGGCCGCTCTGGCCTGATCCAGCGAACAGCGACTTGCAAAGGGCCGGGGAGCGATCCCCGGCCCTTTTCTGTGGTCGCGCTTCCGCCGCAGGCCTAGGACAAGGCGATGCGCACCCTAGCTGATCCCACCCAGGCCCTGGCTCGCGGGCTATCCGCGATCCGTCGCGAATATCAGGTCCCCGAAAGCTTCCCCGCCGACGTCCTCGCCGAGGCCGCGGAGACGGCACGCCGCCCCCTGACCGACCATGTCGACCGGACCGCCCTGCCCTTCGTCACGCTCGATCCCGCGTCATCGACCGATCTCGACCAGGCCTTCGCGATCGAGCGATCGGGCGCCGACCTGATCCTCCATTACGCCATCGCCGACGTCGCCTGGTTCGTCGACGAAGGTGGCGCGATCGACGCCGAGGCCTGGCGGCGGGGCGAGACGCTCTATCTGCCCGATGGCAAGGCGGGGCTCCACCCACCGATACTGGCCGAAGGCGCCGCGAGCCTGCTCCCCGACGGACCACGCCCTGCGGTCATCTTCGCTGTCCGGGTCGCGCCCGACGGCGCCGCCAGCCTCGACGGCGCCGAACGCGCTATAGTCCGCAGCCGCGCGAAGCTCGCTTATGACGGCGTGCGCGAAAGCGATCTTCCGCCCGACTTCGCCGAGCTAGCGCGCCGCATGCAAGCGGCGGAAGACCGGCGCGGCGCCGCGCGGGTCGATCCGCCCGAACAGGAAGTCGCGTCCACCGGCGAGGGCCAATACGCGCTCGTCTTCCGCCCCAGGCTCGCCTCCGAGGCGCACAACGCCGCCCTCTCGCTCGCGACCAATCTTGCCGTGGCGCAGGCGCTGCAGGCGAATGCCACCGGGTTGTTCCGCGTGATGGCCGAGCCCGACGCGGCGGCAGTGCGCCGCCTCCGCTTCACCGCCCGCGCCTTCGGGCTCGATTGGCCCGAGGCGGCAACGCTCGAACAATATGAACGCAAGCTCGATGCGGCGGTGCCGGTCGAGGCGGCGTTCATGCTCGCGATCCGCCGGGCGGGGCGCGGCGCCTCCTACACGCCCTATCGCGCCGGCGTGACTCCATGGCATTCGGCGATGGCCGCGACCTATGCGCAGGCAACCGCGCCGCTCCGCCGCCTCGCCGATCGCTATGTCGTCCAGGCCGCGCTGGCCGTCGCCAACGGGCGGGCAGTGCCGGATCCCGTGACCCAGGCGTTCGAGCGCCTGCCCAAGGTAATGGCGCGCGCCGACGCTCGCGCGGGGCAGATCGAGCGCGCGGTGATCGATCTGGCGGAGGCGGTGATGCTGACCGGCAAGGTTGGCACTGCCTTCGCGGCCACGGTCACCGATCTCGACGATCGCGGCGCGCGCATCCAATTGTGCAGCCTGCCGATCACGGCGCGCGTGGACGTGAACGGCATGGCGCCCGGCGATAGCCTGCAGGTCCGCCTGTCGGCCGTCGATACCGATCGGCGCACGATCCGCTTCGAGCCGATCGCCTAGCGCTTCCCGCGCCGCGCCGTATTTGCGGTCATCGGGCTCGGCTTGACCGGCTTCTTCCAGCCCGCAGGCGGCGCCGGCTTGGGGTGCTGCGTGCCGATCCCCATCGCTCCAGGCTGCTGCCGCTTGAGCCCGGCGAAATCGCCTTCGTCGGCAGCCGGATCGCCGCCGCCTGCCCGCACCACCGCCAGCCGATTGCGCAGCGCCGCCGCCGCCTCGAAATCGTCACGTTCGGCCGCTTCGTGCATCGCCCGCTCAAGCTCCGCGATCGCCTCGGGGCTCAAAGCCGCACACCGGCAACTGCGTCGACCAGGGCTTCGGACCCCAGCCCGACCACCGCGCCCGCTGCGACGTCGCTCGGATAATGCGCGCCGATGAACGGCTGGATCGCCGCGACGAAGGCGACTGCCAGGCCCACCGCCGGCGCCGCGCCCGGATATTCGCGCACGAACGCCCGTCCAACCGAAACTGCCCCCGCAGTATGCCCCGAGGGGAAGCTGTTCCAGGGCCCCTCGTCCTTGCTGCCCTTCAAGTCGGCATGCAGCGCATAGCGGCCATCCTCGATCGCCTTGTTCGGGCGCGTCCGATTGACGTAGCGCTTGACCACCGCCTTCGCGCCGGTCGCCACCATCTCGCTCGCCAGCATGCGCAGCCCGGCGCGCAGGAGCCGCGGCCGGCGCAGCAACGCTCCGGCGGCAATCGTGCCGACGCAGAGGCTGATCAGCGGCGGCTGGTCGGCGATCTCGGCGACCGTGCCGAGCGTGCGCACCACGGGATGCTTGCGATATCGCGCGGCGGCGGTCGCCAGCGCCGCGTCGGTCCGCTCGATCGTGCCGGCGTGCTGCGCCCCGGGCGGAGCCTTTATAGGTTTCATGCCGGGGATAACCAGCGAGCGGCGCAAAGGTTCGCCGCTTGCGGTGGCCGTTCCCCGCTGTCAGTCTTCCCGCCATCGGATGGGGAGTGCCGCATGCATCGGGGATTCGCAGCACTGGCAGCCGGCATGTTGCTGACGATCGCCATTCCGGCGATCGCGCAGGCCCAACCGCGCAATCTGCCGATCACCGGCAAGGCGTTCGAGCACCAGCACAGCAAATTGCGCCTCCCCGGCGAATTGCTCGGTTTCAGGATGACCCGCCTGATCGAGAATGCGCCCGACCAGCTCGATGTCGTCGCCCTTTGGGACAGCCCCGACAACAAGGAGGCGATCAGCGTCTATGTCTATCGCTTCGTCCTGGGCGCGGTGCCTGTATGGTTCGATCGCGCGCGCGTGGCGATCGAGACGCGCGCCGATGTCTATGGCAGCGTTACGCGGCTTCCCGGCGCGATGGCGTTCGTGCCGCCGGGCCAATCCACCGCGAGCGGGCTCGCGACGACCTACGCCACCCAGGGCAGATTTCGCAGCACCGGGGTCGCGTTGCTGCCGATGGGCGAGTGGCTGGTCAAGGTGCGCTATTCCTCCGCCACGTTGGCGCCTGAACAGCTTGCCCCGCGCGTGCAAGCGGTGCTCGCCGCCCTCACCTGGCCGGACAAGATCGGCGCCGCGCCCGCAGCCGTG
Organism: Sphingomonas sp. M1-B02; assembly: GCF_026167525.1. Lineage (NCBI taxonomy): Bacteria > Pseudomonadati > Pseudomonadota > Alphaproteobacteria > Sphingomonadales > Sphingomonadaceae > Sphingomonas > Sphingomonas sp. M1-B02. Next base: position 2,016,491 of record NZ_CP110679.1, read on the forward strand.
CCGATCGAGCCCTGCGCGACCCCGCTCATCTTCGCAGGCAAGGCCAACCCGGCGAAGCAGGATAGCGGATCGGCCCTGATGGCCGCGCTGATGGCGACTGCCGAGGGCGCCAAGGACGACCCCGTCAAACGCCCGGCCGCGCCGGCAAGCTGGTGCCGCGATCCCGCCTTGGTCGAGGCAGGGGCGGTGTATCGCCCCGACGCCTCCGCCAGCAGCTATCTGATCGCCATCAACGATGCCGGCCGCGGCGTTCGCGTGGGGCCCAATCTGGCCAGCGCGATCCTGGCCAAGGACATGAAGCGCGACAGCAAGCCGAGCTGGTCGATCGGGATGATCGAACTGGCGCGGCATATCAATTTCCCGGCGGTCGATCGCCTGCCCGCCCCGCAACAGGTCATCGATATCATCAAGCAGGGGCGCTACGATTCCATGGTCACTAGCTGGGGCAAGAAGCGGGACGTCCAGCTCCACCCGGATGCGCTGAAATGATCCGCTGGCTCGCGCCCCTCATTCTCGCATCGGCGCCCGCAGCCGCGCAGCTTGCCCCGGGCGAGCAAACGATGCTGGATCTCGCCTTCGCGCGCGGCAAACTGCTCTACGCTTATGACCAGGCCGCCTGGCACGGCACCGACGACATGCTGCAGAAGGTCAAGCAGCCGGAAAAGACGGTCGGAGGCTGGATCGTCGACGGACCCGCCGAGGCGCCCGAGCTGATCTTCTACGACCAGGACAAGGCCGAGCCGCACGCAGTCTACAGTGCGCGGTTCAGGGGCAGCCGGCTGGCCAGCGCCAAGCTGTTCGGACCCGGTGACGATCGCACCCTCTCGCCGCAGCGGCGGGCGCTGATCGCGGCGCGCGACAAGGCGACGGCCGCCTGGCTCGCATCCGGCCCGAAGCTATGCACCCGCGCCCGGGTCAACAGCGTCGTCCTGCCGCCCACCGCCCCTGGCGCCCCGACGCTGGTCTATATGCTTACCCCGCAAAGCGCGCTCGAAAGCTTCCCGTTCGGCGGCCATTACCGGATCGAAGTCGGCCCCGATTCCAGCGCTCCGACCATACGCGGCTTCGCCAATAGCTGCCTGGAAATGCAGCGGCCGACCGCGGCGCAACGCCGCGGAATCATGTTCGTCAGTCATGTCCTCGATCCGATCCCGACCGAGATCCACGTGTTCAGCGCATTGGCGGCACGCGTACAGCTCGTGGTCGGCACCAGCGACAAACGGCTCTGGTCGATCAGCGACAAGGGGATAAAGGCCGAACAGCCGCTGAAGGACTGAACGCGGTTCACAGCGCCGCCCGGCTGCGCTACCCGCCCCGCTTATGTCCGATCCCGCCACGATCCGCCGCCTCTACGGTCGCCGCCAGGGCCACAAATTGCGCCTCGGCCAGTCCGCGCTCGTCGAGGAGCTGCTGCCGCAGATCAGCATCCCCGAAGACGGACCGCTCGACGCGCAGACGCTGTTCGGCGACGATCGCCCGCTCGAGCTCGAAATCGGCTTCGGCGCGGGCGAGCATCTCGCGGGCCAGGCCGCGGCCCGCCCCGATCACGGATTCATCGGCTGCGAGCCCTTCCTCAACGGGGTCGTCGGCGCGCTCAACCATGTCCGCGACGATGGCCTTGACAATATCCGCCTCCACATGGGCGACGCGCTGACCGTGCTCGAGCGGCTGCCCGACGCCAGCCTGGATCGCCTCTACCTCCTCCACCCCGATCCCTGGCGCAAGGCACGACATGCCAAGCGGCGCATGGTCAATCCCGGCCCGCTCGACGTCATCGCCGCCAAGCTCAAGCCCGGCTGCGAATTCCGCCTGGGCACCGACGACCCGACCTATTGCCGCTGGTCGATGATGGTGATGAACGGCCGCCGCGACTTCGACTGGCAGGCAAAGGTCCCCGCCGACTTCCTCGAACGCCCGGCCGACTGGCCCGAGACGCGCTACGAGCGCAAGGCGCGGCGGCAGGGACGCGAAGTGTGGTATTTCCGATATGTGCGGGTGTGACGATCCGAAGACCCCTGCCCGATGGATACCGATTAGCGATCCTAATCCAGAATGTAGCCACTGACGGGCGGAGGGGGACCCAGTCTATGCAGCAAAGGCATTTGCTTCCGTGCGAGGCTGATCACATCCTTGCTCGAGCAGGTGTGAGCGCCTTTCGCCTTCCATGCTACCACATGGCCTTTGGGCAAGGGGTACCACCGGCTGTCCTGGGAACGGATTAGCGGCCGATCGCACCGGACGCAGGCGCTGAAATATATGCCCCTGTTCCACACCCAGCGGCCAGCTTTATGGCGGAAGACACAGGCGAGTCGCATATTCGGATACTAAATCAGAGCATTCTTCCTAGTGCAACAATCATAAACCGGCGCCGCGAGCAGCGATCGAAGGCCTTGTTAGGTGGCGTACAGGTATCGGAGAAGACCCCGCCACTGCCCGCCTGACACCGACCCTGACCGACTAGGGCGCTCAGGCCTCAAGACCATCAGCGCCGTAGATCTTCTAGCCGGCGATCCGGTCTGTCTTATTAGCGTTGAGTAAGCCTGCCAAATCGCGATGCCACTGCACGGGTCAAGATGGTCGCGACGACGGCCCCTGATGCTGGAACGCTTGCCGGCTCCGACGAAGAAGAAGCCCCGTTCGCGGTCGCAGCCAAGGAGCGCAGCCGTGTCAGAAATGCGCCGGCCGAGCGCTATTCGCCAAAAGGCCGGACGGTCCCCCGCCCGGCCTTGGCGCACCCTTAGTGCCGGAGCGCTCGGGATCGGCTCCCTCCTAGATGACCGAAAGCCGGACCGTCGAGAACGATACGCCCGTAGGTGGGCAAAGTGCGACGGACCGGGTTCGTCGGGAGTATCAGGCGCATCCTTCGACGTAAGCGAGCACCGGCATCGTACCTACGTGTATGAGACTCACTTCACCGTCACGTCCGATCTCGAAGCGAAGCGCGGGTCCGCCGGCGGCCGCGTTTGGCGCCGTCAGATATTTGGCAGGCGCGTCCTCATATTTGTGGGGCTCCTCGCGGAAGCCAGCGAACCACTTCTTCACGTCCTTTTCGCTCGCGCCCGCGCCAACCCCCTCTGCCAGCTTCACGTCGGATCGCTTGCCAACCGTAATCCGCTGCACCTTGCCTTCGGAGACGATGGCGTAAACGCCGGGATATTCGGGCGAACTGACGGTGCGACATGCGTCGGACGTCTGGGCGCCACGCTCCCTCCACGGGCCATTCTCAGGCACGGGCTGCCCGATTCGAAGATTGCCGAGACCCTCGAGCGCAAGCAGCTTCGCCGGAGTGGCTGCAGGCGAGACTGGGCCAGGAGCGTCCGCTGCTCGGTTAGAGAGGGGGTTCGGGGGCGCAGCAGGGGCAGGGGCGGTGCGCAAAACGTCCGTCGCGCCTGGCGTGGGGGCCGCCGCGCTAGGCTCATCAGGACCCGAAGAGCATGCAGCCGCGGCAAGGGTAACGGCCAGAATAGCAGTCGAAGAGGCGGACAGATGTTTCATGGAAACCGAAACGTCGATCGCCGAGAACGGTTTCGCCATGCGCGGCACTCCGTCGTCCAACGGACGTCACTGGTCGAATTTCGACTTTGGCTCGTGACCACCGCATCCACCGCCGCCATGGCCTCGGGCTTGCCTTCATATCGTACTTCCAAATGCCGCCGCCGGGACGATCCGGGCAACTGCCGGCCCCTATCGGCTTTCGATTTCGCATCGTTTGCATCGACGATCCTTGCGGGAAGAGGCGCGGGTTTGATCCCACCCTGGGCGCGCTTCGATCCTGGCGTTCGAAACCTTAAGTCGGCCCGGTGAGTTGAGTCGTAATCGAAGTGAGCAAGCTCGTTAGCAGCGCCAGAAACTGCTCGCTTCGTCCCTCGACCGCCAGGAGAGAAACCATGAGCAACAACGAGAATAGTGCATTCGGATTCGACGACCAGAATGGCCGTCATATGGATCGGGGAGCAGATGCCGGGATGAGTGCCCATGGCTCGCATAGCGCCGAAGGTGGCGGCGTGATCTCCGCAATCTTCGATAGCAACGACGAAGCCCAGCAGGCGGTTTCCCAATTGCGCGAACTAGGCGTGACCGATGCCGACCTCTCGCTCATCGCTCAATCGAAAGGCACGATGACGACGCGCGAAGGCGGCGGCGAGATCACGGACGAGGAGCATACGAACATCCTTCGCGGCATTCTCGGCGGCGGCGCACTCGGTGCGGGGTTGGGCGTCGCAGCGCTTGCCATCCCCGGCGTTGGCCCGCTTGCAGCGTTGGGCGCGATTGCAGCTTCCGTGGCGCCGGAGGCCATGGCCATCGGCGCGGTCGCGGGTGCGGCCGCAGGAACCTTCAATGAATCGCTCAAAAAGCATGGCGTAGGTGACGACGATGCCGCTTATTATGGCGACAGACTCAAAGGCGGCGGTGTTCTGGTGACCGCCCGTGTCGGCGGTGCCGATCGCGATCAGGCGCAAGAAGTGCTCTACCGCAATGGCGGACATTCCGCCTCGCGCGCCCGCACTACGACCCTCTGAACGCACGTTGGAAGCGGAGGCACGCCACGGGTGCCTCCGCTCTTCGTTGCCGATACCGTCAAGCATGGCGTAATCACCAAGGCGTGCCTTTGCAGTCGCCTGATCCCGGCGCTTTCGCTTGAGGGAGGCCGCAACTCGGGCGTGTCACCGGTCGCCGTCGAGGTCGCTCGGTCGATTGATGTTGCGCAGCCCGAGGCCGGCGTCGTCGTGCAGCTCCGCCCCGCAGGCTTCGATCCAGCTGCGGATCGAGCGCGCGCCGGAGGCCATATGCCGGTCCAACGCGGGCGCCAGGGCCGCGGGCCAATAGCCGAGCGCATGCTGCCGCAACAGGGTTCGCGGCCTGTCCCCGGCGAGCCGCACGCGCAGGTCCGCGGGCAGCGGATCGATGTCCACGGCCACGCTCAGCACCCCGTCCATGCCCTGGTCCAGCGCATGGTGCAGCGCCGCGTTCAGTCCCCCCAGCGGGCCGAGGCCGGGCTCGGGCCGGTCGACAAGGCTCGGCCAGTCGCGCCACGATCGTCCGCAGATCACCCGCGCCTCCACCTGCGGCATCAGCGCCGCATGGACGCGATCGATCAGCATCGCATCGTCCACCACCGCCAGCGCCTTGTCGCTGCCGAAGCGGCGCGACCGGCCGCCCGCAAGGATCGCGCCGAGGATCCGCATGTCTAGCGCACCGGCGCCAGCAGCGCGTCGCCGCGAACCAATACCCGCAACGGCAGACCGGCGTCCGCCGCCCGCTGCACCGCCAGCGTCGTCGGCGCCGAAATCGTCGCGAGCATCGGGCACGTCGATAGCACCGCCTTCTCGACCAGCTCGTACGAGCAGCGCGAGGTCAGCAGCGCGAAGCCGCCCTCCCAGCCCTTGCCCGCGCGCAGCATGGCCCCGACCAGCTTGTCGAACGCATTGTGCCGGCCGACATCCTCGCGCACCAGCCGAAGCCCCCCATCCGCCGAGCAGGCCGCGGCGCCGTGCACCGCCCGCGTCTCGCGATTGAGCGGTTGGTGCGCCTCGAGCGCCGCGAACGCGCGAAACACCGCCGCGTCGTCACCCCGCCAGACCGCCGAGACCTGCGGGATCGGCCGCAGTGCCTGCTCCAGATTCTCGATGCCGCACAGTCCGCACGACGATTCCGAAACGCGGTGGCGCACCCTCTCGACCACGCGATCGGCCCGGCCCTGCGCCAGCGTTACGCGCAGCAGGATGCCCCCCTCGGCCGGATGCGCCTCCGCGTCGAGCACGTCGCCCGCCGCATCGATCAGCCGTTCCGCCAACGCGAAGCCATGGGCCAGGTCGACCAGATCGGCCGGCGTCGCCATCAGCACCGCATAGCCGATGCCGTTGAATTCGATCGCGATCGGCACTTCGCTGGCGATCGCCCGCTCGATCGGCGTCGCTTCGCCTGCCGCCTCGACGCGCTCGAAGCGCAGAAGCGCGGCGCCCGCGTCCATCTCTTGCACTCCCGTCGACACAAAGGGACCCCCGGATCAAAAAGGCCGACCGCACGTGGTTCACGCCGCCCGATCGAGCATGCTATCGCCCTTCGCACAACCGCGTTGTGGTTGCAGGTTCCAGCGCAGTGGAGTGAGCCATGACCGATCGGCCGAAGACAGTCGAGTATAAGAGCCCGACCGGCGGCTGGGGGTCGGTGCGCGGAATGGGCCAGACCGCGCTGCGCGAAATGCCGACGCCCGGCGCGCTGGGCACGCTGCTCAGCCAGAACAAGACCGGTGGCTTCATGTGCACCAGCTGCGCCTGGGGCAAGCCGAAGCATCCACACGCCTTCGAATTCTGCGAGAACGGCGCCAAGGCGACGCTGTGGGAATTGACGTCGCATCGCTGCACGCCCGATTTCTTCGCCAGGCACAGCGTCACGGAATTGCGCGGCTGGAGCGACCATGACCTCGAGCATGAGGGCCGCCTCACCCATCCGATGCGCTACGACGCGACGATCGATCATTATGTCGAGTGCAGCTGGGACGAGGCCTTCGCCGCGATCGGCGCCGAGCTCAAGGCGATCGATCCCAAATCGGCGATCTTCTACGCCTCGGGCCGCGCCAGCCTCGAGACCACCTATCTCTACGCGCTCTTCGCACGGCTCTATGGGCACAACAATCTGCCCGACAGTTCGAACATGTGCCACGAGACCACGTCGGTGACGCTCAAGCAGTTGATCGGCTCGCCGGTAGGCACCTGCACGCTCGACGATTTCGAAGAATGCGACGCGATCTTCTTCTTCGGCCAGAATACCGGCACCAACAGTCCGCGCTTCCTGCATCCGCTGCAAAAGGCGGTGGAGCGCGGCTGCAAGGTGGTGACCTTCAACCCCATCCGCGAAAAAGGCCTGATCGAATTCATCAGCCCGCAGAACCCGGCGCAGATGCTCAGCGGCAAGGGCACCAAGATCAGCTCGCATTACCTGCAGGTGCGCGCGGGCGGCGACATCGCCGCGATCATGGGGCTGTGCAAATTCGTGTTCGCCGAGGACGCGCGGCGCGGCGGCACGCTGATCGACCGCGCCTTCATCGCCGAGCATTGCACCGGCTTCGAGGAATTCCAGGTCAAGTCGGATGCTACCAGCTGGGAGCGGATCGAGCAGGAATCGGGGCTGGCCCGCGCCGATATCGAGGCGGCGGGCAAGGTCTATGTCGAGGCCGAGCGCGTCGTCGGCGTCTATGGCATGGGGCTGACCCAGCACGTCCATGGCTTCGAGAATATCGCCATGCTGCTCAACCTGCTGCTGATGCGCGGCCATATCGGCCGCCCCGGCGCGGGAATCTGTCCGGTGCGCGGCCATTCCAACGTGCAGGGGCAGCGCACCGTCGGCATGTCCGAAAAGCCCGAGCTGGTGCCGCTCGACAAGTTCGCCGAGCAGTTCGGCTTCGAGCCGCCGCGCGACACCGGCATGACCACGGTCGATGTCTGCGAAGGCATATTGGACGGCAGCGTCCAGGCGTTCATCGGGCTCGGCGGCAATTTCCTGCGCGCCATCCCCGATCTGGGCCGGGTCGAACCCGAATGGGAACGGATGCGGCTGACCGTGCAGATCGCCACCAAGCTCAACCGCAACCATCTGTTCAACGGCAAGACCGCGTTTCTGCTGCCCTGCCTGGGCCGCAGCGAAAAGGATATGCAGGCCGGCGGCCCGCAGACGGTGACGATCGAGGACAGTTTCAGCCACATCCACGGCTCGCTCGGGCATCGCACCCCGGCCAGCAAGCATCTCAAATCCGAAATGGCGATCGTCGCGGGAATGGCGATGGCGACATTGCCGCCCAATCCCAAGGTGCGCTGGCAGGAGTGGACCGGCGATTATGGCCTGGTGCGTAACCTGATCGCCGAGACCTATCACGAGCAGTTCCACGACATGAATGCGCGGATATTCGAGCCGGGCGGCTTCTATCGCGGCAACAGCGCGCGCGAGCGGGTGTGGAAGACCAAGAGCGGCAAGGCCGAGTTCACCGCGCCGGAGATGCTCTCCGCAACCGACGTCGCCGATGCCGATGGCCGCTACCGGCTGGTCACCGTCCGCTCGAACGACCAGTTCAACACCACCATCTATGGCTATAGCGATCGCCTGCGCGGCATCGAGGGCAAGCGCGACGTCATCCTCATCAACCCCGCCGATATCGAACGCGCCGGGCTGACCGCGGGGCAACGGGTGGCGCTGGTCGGCGACGCGGGCGACGGGCACGTCCGTCGGATCGAGCGACTGGAGATCGTCCCCTTCGACCTGCCCGACGGCACGATCGTCGGTTATTATCCCGAGCTCAATCCGCTGATCCCGATCCAGCACCATGATCGCGCGTCGAAGACCCCCGCGAGCAAGGCCGTGCCGGTACGCATCGCGCCCTGAACCGAGGTCAGGCGGCCGCGCGCGCTGCCGGATGCGCGGATATTCCGTGCGCGAAGGCGGCGATCGCCTCGTCGAGCGGGGGCAGCAGAGTACCGCGCCGGCTCGCGAGGGCGGCATAAGCGGGCCGCGCTGCGCGGAGGCCCAGGCTGGCTCCCGGAACCGGGTCGATCAACCCGGCGTCGAGCCCCCGCGCCGTGGCGATCGCGCATGCGAAATCGCTCCAGCTGACGGGCACGCCGTTGCTCAAATGCCAGATTCCCTTCGCGCGGTCGATCGCCAGATCGAGCACGGCGTCGGCGAGATGCGGCACGAAGGTGGGCGAGACGATCTGATCTTCCGCGGCCTGGAAGCGGTTGCCGCCGCGCAGCGTCTCGACCACGCCCCAGGCGAAATTATGCGGATCGAAGGGCGAGAAGAATGCCGCGGTCCGAACGATCAGATGATCGCCCGCAAGTGCGCCGATCCTCTGCTCGGCCGCGCGCTTGCTGCGGCCATAGGCGTTGAGCGGACGCGCCGCGTCCTCCTCATGATAGGCCCGCCCGGCGGCGCCGTCGAAGACCAGGTCGCTCGAGAAGCTCACCGTGGCGATCCCGCGCGCATCGCAGGCGCGGGCAAGATCCGCCGCGCCGATCGCGTTCGCCGCGAAGCATTCGACCTCGTGCGCCTCGGCATCGTCGACGCGCACCCATCCCGCCGCATTGAGCACCGCCCAGGGTCGATGCCGGTCCAGCGCCCGCTCGATGCTCGCAACATCGTCGAGCGCCAGCCCGGCGCGGTCGGTAAGGACAAAAGCCAGGTTGCGCTGCCGGCACGCCTGCGCCAGCGCCCGACCCAGCGTCCCGCTCGCGCCGCAAATCAGGATCGGCGCGGCCGGGGCATCGCCTAGGCGAAGCCGGTGCTGGATCGGCAGGGGCAAAGCGACGCGGCCATGCAGCAGCCGCGCGGGCCGTTCCCACCAGCCCTCTCGCTTCGCCGCCTCGGGCCGCGGCCCGTCTTGCGCAAGGGCGTTCAGCAGCGGCGCAATTGCAGTCGGCCGCGGCGCGCCGCTGCTGACGTCGAACGCGCCGGCCTCATAGCGTCCGGGCGCGGTGAGCAGGGTGTTCCAGCCGCTGCTCCCCAGCAGCGCCCAGCTCGTTACCGCACGAACATCGACTCCCTCGCCCGCAAGCGCCATGCCCACGTCCCAGGCGCGCGCCATCCAGCGCATCTGCTCTTCGCGCGTGCAGCCATTATGCGCTTCGGTGACGGCGAGCGGGATGCGGTAGCGCTGCCATGCCTCGCGCAGCGCGCCTTCGAGCCCCTGGGGCGGCGGATCGAGCACGCGGATCGCCTCGATATCGACATAGCGGTCGCGGCCGTTGCCGCCGCTGCCGATGCCGGGATAGCGGCCCGTCCGGTGATCGAGGAAGCGGTCGCTGGTGAGATAATGGTTCACCCCGATAATGTCGGGCGGGCACGGATCGTCGGCGATAGCGCGCAGCCGGTCGTCGAGACCGAAGGCAGCGATCCTAGCGAACAGCGGGTGATGCGGCGTGATCTTCCCGCACAGCAGGTCCCATCCCGCCCAGCGCCGGATATTGTCGAAGCCGGCCTGCTCGCGCAAAGGCGCAGTCGCATAGCTGCGCCCCAGATCGTCGGTCGCGATCAGCTGCGCGGCAGGGTTCACCAGCCGGATCGCGCGCATTGACAGTCGGGTGGCGTCGATCTGGTTGAGCAGAGCGAGCCAGAAGGCGCCCTCGTCGCGGCGATGCGGATGCCACAGGCCATAGAGCGCCGAGAAGCGCGCCGTCGTCACCGGCTCGTTGACCGGGGTCCAATCCTCGATCCAGGGAAAGCGCTCCGCCACGGCCTGGGCATGCCGTGCCAGCCCGGGCGCGAAGCCGGGATCGAGCAAGTCGGTGTAAGCCGGACCGCTGCCATGGTGGATCAGCCCGGCGATCATGCGCAGGCCCCGCGCGCGCAGCCGCGCCAGGCGCGGATCGATCCAGGACCAATCCTGCGCATCGGGCCGATCGGGCGCGGTCCGCTCCCACAGCACCGGATAGCGAATTGCCTCGAGGCCCAGATCCGCCAACAGGTCGATATCGGACAGCCGGTTCTGGTGACCGGTGAGCCGGCTCTGGTCCTGCCAGCCATCGCCGACGCGATTGACCGTGCATTCGATGCCGCCCCAAAGCTCCATCGAACCCAAGCTCCCAGTCGCGACACCATGCCGCGCAATTCAAACGAAACCAGTCGCGCTTGGTTTCGGAAAATCGAGCTAATCCAGGTTATTACTCAACTGCGTGTCGGAACCGCGAACTAATGGGCTCGTTCCTCTGGTTCATCCAGCAGCAAGGTCTCGAATATGCAGCGTCTTTCTTCGGCAGCGTCATTTCATTCGATCCGCGGTGCCGAGGCGACGCTGATCTGCTTCAGCCATCTGCGCTGGAACTTCGTTTTTCAACGGCCGCAACATGTGATGAGCCGCTTCGCGCGGACCGGCCGCGTCCTGTATTGGGAAGAGCAGATCCTGGTCGAGGGCGCCGATGCGCCGCGGCTGCACGTCTCGATCTGCCCGGATACCGGCGTCGTAGTACTGGTGCCGCATCTGCGCGCGGAGGATGACCGCGCGAGCGACGAGTCGACGCTTCGCCGGCTGCTCGATCAGGCGCTTGAAGGCACCAGGGCGCCGCTGATCCGCTGGTATTATACGCCGATGATGCTGCCGTTTTCGGAGCATGTCCTCAGTGACTGCGTCGTCTATGATTGCATGGACGAGCTCGCCAATTTCAAGAACGCCCCGCCCGAGCTGATCCCGCTCGAGACGCGGCTGTTCGAGCGTGCCGACCTCGTCTTCACCGGCGGCTACAGCCTCTATGAGGCGAAGCGCGACCGCCACCCGAACATCCACCCCTTCCCCTCCAGCGTGGAGACCGCGCATTTCGCAGCCGCGCGCAAGGCGGGCAGCGAGCCGGTCGACCAGATCGCGCTGCCCCGCCCCCGCTTCGGCTTCTACGGCGTCGTCGACGAGCGGATGGACCTCCAATTGCTGGCCGCCATCGCCGATGCGCGCCCCGATTGGTCGATCGTGATCGTGGGTCCCGTTGTGAAGATCAGCGAGGCCGACCTGCCCCAGCGCGCCAACCTCCATTTCCTCGGCGGCAAGCAATATGCCGAGCTGCCCGACTATCTGCGCGGCTGGGACGTCGCGTTGATGCCCTTCGCGATCAACGAGGCGACGCGTTTCATCAGCCCCACCAAGACGCCCGAATATCTGGCTGCCGGACGCCCGGTCGTATCGACGCCGATCAAGGACGTGATCCGCCATTATGGCGATGTCGGCGCGGTCCACATCGCCGGCGACACCCCTGCCTTCATCGCCGCTTGCGATGCGGCGCTCGCCCAATCGCGCAGCCGGGATTGGTGGCCCGAAGTCGATGCGCTGCTCGCCGAGGGCAGCTGGGATCGCACCCAGGGCCGGATGGCCGATCTGGTCGAGAATGTCATTGCCGAGGCAAGCCGCGTCCAGCCGATCGTCTCGCCCACCCGCTGGCCGACCGAAGCGCCGCAGCGCTATGACGTGATGATCGTCGGCGCCGGCTTCGCGGGCGCGGTGATGGCCGAGCGGCTGGCGTCGCAGTCGAACAAGAAGGTGCTGGTGGTCGATCGGCGACCCCATATCGGTGGCAACGCCTTCGATCATCTCGATGAGGCCGGCATCCTCATCCACAAATATGGCCCGCACATCTTCCACACCAATTCGGCGCAGATCGTCGATTATCTCTCGCAGTTCACCGAGTGGCGCGCCTACGAGCATCGCGTGCTCGCCGATGTCGGCGACGGCAAGCTTGTGCCGATGCCGATCAACCGAACCACGCTCAATCTGCTCTACGATGCGAACCTGAAGACCGACGAGGATGCAGCCGCCTTCCTGGCGGATCGCGCCGAGCCGGTCGACGTCGTGCGCACCTCGGCGGACGTGGTGATCTCGGCAGTCGGCCGCGAGCTCTACGAGACCTTCTTCCAGGGCTATACCCGCAAGCAATGGGGGATGGATCCGAGCGAGCTCGACAAGTCGGTTACCGCGCGCGTCCCCACCCGCACCAATATCGACGACCGCTATTTCACCGATACCTTCCAGCAGATGCCGGCGGAGGGCTATACGCGCATGTTCGAGCGGATGCTCGATCATCCCAATATCGATCTGCTGCTCGGCGTCGACTATCTCGACGTACGCTCGGCCTATCCGCACGCGCATCTGGTCTTCACCGGCCCGATCGACGAATATTTCGACCATCGCTACGGCAAGCTGCCCTATCGTTCGCTGCGCTTCGAGCATCGCAATGTCGACCAGGCGAAGTTCCAGGATGTCGCGGTGGTGAACTATCCGCAGGAGTCGGTCGCTTACACTCGCGTCACCGAATATAAGCATATGACCGGCCAGGAAGCATCAAGCACCAGCCTGACCTACGAATATCCGGCCGCGGAAGGCGATCCTTATTATCCGATCCCGCGCGAGGAGAATCAGGCGCTGTTCAAGCGCTACGAAGCGCTCGCGCTGGCCGAATCCAACGTGACCTTCGTCGGGCGGCTCGCCACCTATCGCTATTATAATATGGACCAGGTCGTCGGCCAGGCGCTGGCAACCTATCGCCGCCTCGCCGAGAAGCTCGACGCTCCCGCACTGGAAATGGCCCCGCCCGAGACCGCCGCGGCGGCCTAGGCGCTAGCCGAGTTCCACCCACACCGGCGCATGGTCGCTGCTCTTTTCCCAGCCGCGGACGAAGTGATCGACGTCCGCGGCGGCCAGCCGTTTGGCGGCGGGCGCGTTGAGTAGCAGATGATCGATCCGCATCCCGGCGTTGCGGGTATAGGCGTTCCGGAAATAATCCCAGAAGGTGTAGATCGTCTCGCCCGGATGCAGCGCGCGTAGCGCATCGGTCCAGCCCTGATCCATCATTTGCCCGAAGGCGGCGCGAATCTCGGGCGCGAACAAGGCGTCTTCCCCCCAGCGCTCCGGCTTGTAGACGTCCAGCTCGGTCGGCATCACATTATAGTCCCCCGCGATCACCACCGGCGCGCCCATCGCGAACAGCGTCCCGGCATGCGCGATCAGCGCATCGAACCAGGCGCGCTTATAGTCGAACTTGGGGCCCGGCCGGGGATTGCCGTTGGGCAGATAGAGCCCGGCGATCAGCACGCCTTCCACCGCCGCCTCGATATAGCGGCTCTGGCTCGGGTCGGGATCGCCCGGCAGCCCGCGCCGGGTTTCGACCGGGTCGCAGCCGCGCGCCAGCATCGCCACCCCGTTCCAGCTCTTCTGCCCGTGCCAGATCGCGCCGTACCCCGCGTCGCGAATCGCTTTCTCCGGGAATTTCTCGTCGGGCGCCTTCAGCTCCTGCAGGCACACGACATCGGGCTGCGTCTCTTCCAGCCAGCGCAGCAGCACCGGCAGCCGGCCGTTGACGCCGTTGACGTTATAGGTGGCAATCCTCATCCGGCATCATGCCCGGCGAAGGCCTTCGGTTCCGCCGGGCGCGGCTATTCGGTCGGCGCGCGCCCGCCGCGCCGCCACAGGCCGCCCAGCGCTTTTGCCGCGATCGCCGACACCCCCGGTCGCACGAACAGCCAGTCGCGGATCGCGGGGCCCCGTGTCGCGCCGATCACGCTCTTATAGCCGCTGTCCCCCGCGCCCCAGTCGACGCTGGCGATGCCGTCCTCGATGCCGCGCACCAGATTGCGATAATATAGCAATTTGCCCGGCGAATGCTTGGCGAAGGCGGGGTCGTAGCTGTTGGCGACCGCATATTTCAGCGCGCCCGCATTGAGATCGAACGAGAAAGCCGCGGGCTCGCCGTCGACGCGCAGCAGCGCCGCCCACATCATTTCCGCCACCACCGGATCCGCGGCCGCCGCGCGCCAGAAGGCGCCATGGCCGGTGCGGGTGAACTTGGCGTCCGATCCGTCGGTCTTCGCCGCGATCCAGCTCTTCTCCTCGATCGCCGCCAATGCATCGAAGCTTTCCGCGTTCCACGCCGCGCCCGACACGAACCCCCAGTCGAGCGCGCCATGGCTCGCGAGATGCTTTTCGTGGAAGCGGTTCTTGCGCAGCGTCGAGTTGCGCGGCCAGCCGCCCTCCGCCCGCAGCGCGTCGATATCGAGCAGGTAGCTTTCGGCCATATAGCGGTCGATCAGCGCCCAGCCCTTGGCCTTCGCCGCGGCCTTGAGCAGTTCGAGCCCCGGATCCCCGTCATAGACCGGCCCCAGCCGCAGCACCCGCGCCTCGCGCCCCAGCCGCGCCAGCAGCGCTTCGCCGACTTCGAGTCCGGCATCGCTGCGCACCGGAAAGCTGCGGAACGGCCAATAGCTGCCCGGCACCGCCGCCAGGCCGAGTCGCGCCGGCCCCACCGCCACGATCGGCATCGCCGCCATCGCCTCGCCTTCGCGGGCCACGGTCAGCGTCCGCGCCGCGCCGCCATAGGCCTTGAGCGCCGCCTCATACCAGCCGTAGCGCAGGAACCGGTGCGACGGCGCCGCACGCGCCGCCACGCTGTCCAGGCTCGCCGCGAGCCCGTCGACACAGTCCACCGCCACGGCGGGCGGCAGGCGCGTAAAGCTATCGAGCGGCATTGGCTTGGTCATCCGGCCTCCAGTATCGCAAATCGGTTACCAAGCGGTTTGACCTCGCACCCCAGACTCCCGCATAGATGCGCCTTGATGGGTCCCTATCTCTCCACGGTATCGGAAACGATCCAGACCGCGATCGCGCCGGTCTTCCTGCTGGCCGGGATCGGTGCGATCCTCAACGTCATGGTCGGCCGGCTGGCGCGCATCGTCGATCGCGCGCGCGGGCTCGAACAGCTCCATCCCCGCTCCACCGGTCCCGAGCATGATCGCCACGTCTGGGAGCTGCGCCTGATCGATCGCCGCATCTCGGTGATCAACATGGCGATCTTCCTGTGCGTCGCGAGCGCGCTGGCGACCTGCTTCGTGGTGGCGCTGATGTTCGTCTCGCGGCTGTTCGCGCTCCATGTCGGTGCAGTGGTCGCGGTCGCCTTCGTCGTCGCCATGCTGCTGCTGATGGTCGGACTCGTCTATTTCCTGTTCGAGGTCCGCATGTCGCTCGGCGCGATCCACGTCCGCCAGGAACTGCTCGAGCTCGACAAGAAATGAGCCCCGCGCTCGAGAAGCGCCTGCTCCAGATCGCGATCGTCGCGGTCGTACTGGTCTTTCCGCTGATGGGATCGGTGATGGGGATCGCCGCGGGCCCGGAATGGCTCCGCGGCGACGGCGCGAGCCGCGATCTCGATAGCCATTTCCGCTATCTTTCGGGGCTGCTGCTGGCGATGTCGCTGCTGTTCCTCAGCTGCGTGCCCGACATCGAGCAAAAGGGCGCCCGCATGCGCCTGCTCGCCATCTTCCCGATCGTCGGCGGGCTATGCCGGCTCTGGTCGCTGATCGACATCGGCCCGCCCTCGAACACGCATATCATGGCGCTGTGCGTCGAACTGGGCGTGGTCCCGCTGTTCGTGCTGTGGCAGGCGCGCGTCGCCGGCCGCTTCGCACGCTAAGCGCCGGCTAGCGGATCCCCCGCGGCCCCAGATCCACCGCGATCGTCGGCGCGAAGCTCGGCGCCACCCGTGCCTTGGCCTGCTGCTCATAGGCATAGCCCGCGCGCAGCAGCAGCCCGTCCGAAAATGCCGCGCCGATGAACGACAGGCCGGCGGGAAGACCGTCGACCAGCCCCATCGGCACGGTCAGATGCGGATAGCCCGACACCGCCGGCAGCTCGCTCGCCGACGGGCCGCTGAACTGGTCGCCATGCGCCGGATCGCTCAGCCAGGGCGTGCCATAGGTCGGCGTCACCAGGATTTGCGCGCCGGCAGCCTTCATCATCTCATCGAGCCCCTGCTTCGCCAGCCGCAGCGATTTCTCGCGCGCCGCCTTATAGTCGGGATCGGCGAGCCCCTTGGTCTTTTCGGCGTCGAGGAAGATTTCCTGCCCGAAAAAGGGCATTTCCGCCGCCTTGTTGGCGTCGTTGAACGCGATCACCTGCGCCAGCGTCCGCGTCTTCACGCTCGCCGGGGTGGTCGCCAGATAGGCGTCCAGATCGGCCTTCAATTCCGCCTTGAGCACCAGGAACTCGGCGTCCCCCAGCCCGTCGAGCTTGGGCATCTTCACCTCGACCACGGTCGCCCCGGCGGCGCGCAGCTGCGCCAGCGCGGCGTCGAACGCCACGCCCAGATCGTCGGCCATCTCGGGCCGCCAATAGCCGATTCGCATGCCCTTCAAGCCCTCGGCCGAAAGCCCCGCGGCATAGTCGCGGCGATGCCTGTCCGCCGCCGCCGTCGTCGCATCCGCCGGATCGGCCCCGATCATCCCCGAAAACAGCAACGCCACATCCTTGACGCTGCGCCCCATCGGCCCCGGCGTATCCTGGCTATGACTGATCGGCACGACATGCGTGCGGCTGACCAGCCCGATCGTCGGCTTCAGCCCCACCAGCCCGTTCATCGCCGCGGGGCACACCACCGATCCGTCGGTCTCGGTCCCCACCGCGACCGCCGCCAGGCTCGCCGCCACCGCCGCGCCCGATCCGCTCGAAGAGCCGCAGGACGAGCGATCGAGCGCATAGGGATTGCGCACCAGCCCGCCCACCACGCTCCAGCCGCTCATCGACTTGCTCGATCGGATGTTCGCCCATTCGGAAAGGTTGGTCTTGCCGAGGATCACCGCGCCCTGCGCACGCAGCAGCGCCACCACGGGCGCGTCGCGCCTGGTGTGATTGTCCTTGAGCGCCAGGCTGCCCGCGGTGGTCGGCAGCTCCTTCGTCTCGATATTGTCCTTGATCAGCACCGGCACGCCGTCGAGCGGCCCGAGCGGCTTGCCCGCCCTGCGCCGCGCATCGCTCGCGCGCGCCTGCTCCAGCGCGTCGGGCGAGGTGGCGATCACCGAACGCAGCATCGGGCCGCTGCGGTCGAGCAGCGCAATCCGATCGAGATAGGCTTTGGTCAGCTGCTCGCTCGACGATGCGCCCGAGGCGATCATCGCGCGCAGTTCGTCGATCGATTTCTCGCTCACGGCGGCGGCGGCGGCCGGCATTTCCCGGGCCACCCCATTCTGCGCCGCCGCCGGCGCGGTCGTCAGCAACAGTACCAGAAATCCCAAATGTCGCATGCCGTGCCCCCTCGCTCAGGTGCCCAGCATTACCAAAGCGCGCTTTCCGCTCAAGCCACGAATGAAAGCGCCAGTCCGCCCGCCGCGGCGATCGCCAACACCGTCAGCACGCTCAGATTGAAGCGCATCAGCAGCACGCCTGCGACCGCCGCCAGCAATCCCGCACGCCACTCGAAGCTCGCCCAGTCGGGCACCCCCACCCGCAGCGGCCCGGCGCGCAGCTCGTCGACCCGCGCGAACAGCACATGGATCGCGAACCAGACGGAGAGATTGGCGATCACGCCGACCACCGCCGCGGTCAGCGCCGCCAGCCCGCCCTTGAGCCGGGTCGCCGATTGCAGCCGGTCGATCCACGGCGCGAAGGCGAAGATCCACAGGAAACAGGGCGCGAAGGTCACCCAGGTGGTCAAAGCCGCGCCGGCGATGCCGCCGCCCCAGCTGCCCAGCACGCCGCCCTCGCGCCACCCGGCCAGGAAGCCGACGAATTGCGTCACCAGGATCAGCGGTCCCGGCGTCGTCTCGGCCAGCCCCAGCCCGTCGGCCATCTCGCCCGCGCTCAGCCAGCCATGCGTCTGCACCGCCTCCTGCGCCATATAGGCCAGCACCGCATAGGCGCCGCCGAAGGTGACCACCGCCAGCTGCGAGAAGAAGATGCCAATCTCCCACAACACATGCTCGCGCCCCAACAGCAGCAGCACCAGCAGCATCGGCGCCGCCCACACCGCGCCCCAGGCGATCACCGTGGCCAGGGTCTTCCACAAGCGCGGCCGCGGCCCCGGCGGCTCGCTCCGCCCGTCCTTCACCCCCAGCCATTCCGCCGGCGCAAGCGCGCCGATCACCCCCGCCCCCAGCACCACCAGCGGAAAGGGTGCGGAAAACAGGAACAGCGCCAGGAAGGCGACCAGCGCGATTCCGCGCTTGAAATTGGTCGTCAGCGCCCGCCCGCCGACGCGCAGCAGCGCCTGCAGGACGATCGCGATCACCGCCGCCTTAACCCCCAGGAACAGCGCCGCGAACCAGCCGAGCTGCGCCGCGCTGATATAGGCCGCCGCCAGCGCCAGCATCACCAGCGCGCCCGGCACAACGAACAGCAGCCCCGCCGCCAGCCCGCCGCGCACGCCGTGCAGCTTCCAGCCGATATAGGTAGCGAGCTGCTGCGCCTCGGGCCCCGGCAGCAGATGGCAGAAATTGAGCGCGTGGAGGAAATGCGCCTCGCTGATCCATTTGCGCTCGTCGACCAGCTCGCGGTGCATCAGCGCGATCTGGCCCGCCGGCCCACCGAAGCTCAGCCAGCCGATCCGCGCCGAAACGCGGACGAGTTCGGAAAACGGTGGCGGAGCGAAGTCGGACATGGGCGGCCTCCCGGATCGCGCTGATCATGCATCGGATCGGTGGGAATTGAAGCATGCGAATCTTTGTGCGCCCATATCGGGGCTTTGGATTGGCACCGGACACAAGCCATAGTGTCCACAGATTCCCCCACGCCAATTTATTTGCAGTTCGCGCTCCGTTCCCTTGCGTTCCCCGAACCCGTTGGAAGTCCGTGCGTCGCGGCTTTGGGCCATCCGCGAAACGATTCATTTTAGCGACGAACCGAGCGGTGACTAAGTGATTTACCGTCTTGTGCCCGGACTCGGAATGGCACAATCTGTAGTGGTTGCAATGAGGGGCAGGCTCAAGCACTGGTAGAATTGACCTCGCATCTCCATATGCGAGTCAGGTTTTGCCATGCTTTGCAAGCGGGCGACGGTCACTTTTTGTTCTCGTGGCCGCGCCGCGCCGATGCTACCATCGGCTTGTCGCCCCGAGTCGAACCGAGCGCCTCCCGGTATGGGGGCCGATATGGGTCAGTAGGGGCGAGAGTCATGGAATTCAGGGACACCGAGAACAGCGTGAGCGAAACCATCACCGAAGCAGCCGTCACGGCCCCCAAGTCCGCCAAGGCCAAGGATTCGCACCGCGTCGACGTCCAGCTCTATGCGGTCGAGGTCGATCATTCGCGCGACGCCCTGCTCACCGATTTCGGCAAGGAAACGCTGCGCGACCGCTATCTGCTGCCGGGCGAGAATTTCCAGGACCTGTTCGTGCGCGTCGCCTCGGCTTATTCGGACGATCAGGCGCACGCCCAGCGCATCTACGACTATATCTCGCGTCTGTGGTTCATGCCCGCCACCCCGATCCTGTCGAACGGCGGCACCGGGCGCGGCCTGCCCATTTCCTGCTTCCTCAATTCGGTGCCGGACAGCCTGGGCGGCATCGTCGACACCTGGAACGAGAATGTCTGGCTCGCCTCGCGCGGCGGCGGCATCGGCACCTATTGGGGCAATGTCCGCGGCATCGGCGAACCCGTCGGCCTCAACGGCAAGACCAGCGGCATCATCCCCTTCGTCCGCGTCATGGATTCGCTGACCCTCGCGATCAGCCAGGGGAGCCTGCGCCGCGGTTCGGCCGCCTGCTATCTCGACATCTCGCACCCCGAGATCGAGGAATTCCTCGAAATCCGCAAACCCTCGGGCGACTTCAACCGCAAGGCGCTCAACCTCCACCACGGCGTGCTCATCCCCGACGCCTTCATGGAAGCCGTGCGCAACGGCGAGGAATGGGTGCTCAAGAGCCCCAAGGACGGCAGCGAGCGCGGCAAGGTCGATGCCCGCGGCCTCTTCCAGAAGCTGGTCGAGACGCGGCTGGCGACCGGCGAGCCCTATATCGTCTTCGCCGATCATGTGAATTCGAACATGCCCAAGCATCACCGCGATCTGGGCCTCAAGGTCTCGACCTCGAACCTGTGCTCGGAGATCACCCTGCCCACCGGCAAGGACCATCTCGGCAACGAGCGCACTGCGGTCTGCTGCCTGTCGAGCCTCAACCTCGAGACCTGGGACCAGTGGAAGGACGAGAAGGGCTTCGTCGAGGACGTCATGCGCTTCCTCGACAATGTCCTCCAGGACTTCATCGAGCGCGCCGAGCCCGGCATGGAGAAGGCCGCCTATTCCGCCAGCCGCGAGCGTTCGGTCGGCCTCGGCGTGATGGGCTTCCACTCCTTCCTCCAGGCGCGCGGCATCGCCTTCGAAGGGGCGATGGCCAAATCGTGGAACCTGCGCATGTTCAAGCAGATCAAGGGCCAGGTCGACGAAGCGTCGATGCAGCTCGCGGTCGAGCGCGGCCCCTGCCCCGACGCCGCCGACATGGGCGTGATGGAGCGCTTCAGCTGCAAGATGGCGATCGCCCCCACCGCGAGCATCAGCATCATCTGCGGCGGCACCAGCGCCTGCATCGAACCGATCCCGGCTAACATCTACACCCACAAGACGCTCTCGGGCAGCTTCTCGATCAAGAATCCCTATCTGGAAAAGCTGCTGATCGAGAAGAGCAAGAACTCGGACGCGGTCTGGAACACGATCCTCGAGCAGGCCGGCTCGGTCCAGCATCTCGATTTCCTCAGCCAGGAGGAAAAGGATTGCTACAAGACCTCGTTCGAGATCGACCAGCGCTGGATCCTCGAGCTCGCCGGCGACCGCGCGCCCTATATCGACCAGGCCCAGTCGCTGAACCTGTTCATCCCGGCCGACGTCGAGAAATGGGACCTGCTGATGCTCCACTTCCGCGCCTGGGAGCTGGGCGTGAAGTCGCTGTATTACCTCCGCTCGAAGAGCATCCAGCGCGCGGGCTTCGCCGGCGGCGTGGAAGCCGACAACACGATCGACCTGCGCCAGATCGAAGTCGAGTCGAAGGATTATGACGAATGCCTGGCGTGCCAGTGAGCTAATTCCCTCTCCCTTTGGGAGAGGGAGGGAGGCGCGTAGCGCCGGAAGGGTGAGGACAAATGCGCCTCTATGCAAACCAGCCGATCGGAACGGTACCGCGCGCGCGGCAACTCCGCCGCGAGGCGCCTGAGCCCGAACGGCGGTTGCTGAGGGCGCTGCGCGAAGCTTTCCCCACCTACAAATGGCGCCACCAGGCGCCGGTCGGCCCCTTCTACGCCGACATCCTCTGTTTCTCGGAAAAGCTGGTGATCGAAGTGGATGGCGATACGCATGCCGATACGGCCGAACGCGACGCCGCCCGCACGCGCTTCGTCCAGAACGAAGGCTATCGCGTGATCCGCTTTACGAATGCGGATGTGATGCAGAGCCTGGACGGTGCGATCGCGGCTGTCGCGGCTGTGCTTAATCCAAAAATGGAAAAGGGCAGCATCGCATGAACGACACTGCCCTCACCCTTCCGGCGCTACGCGCCTCCCTCCCTCTCCCAACGGGAGAGGGAAAGTCGACGTCAGCCCTCGTTTTCTTCCTCCTCGAACAACACCGCATTCGCGCCGGTAGCGCTCAGCCGAACCTGGTCGCCCTCGACATCGGCGACCAGGCCGAGCGAGATATAATGGTGGTGCCCGCTATGCGATCCCTCGCCCTCGACCACTTCGGCGCCCGAATCCTTCTTGGTCAGCTTGATGCGGTCGCCCTCGACCTTGTCGACGGTGCCGACATGCACGCCGTCGGCGCCGATGACTTCCATATGTTCCTGGATTGCGCTTGCGTCGGCCATGATCATTCTCCGTTGGTGGGTCCGGGCGCTAAACGCACCCGCACGCGAAACGATGCAGCAGTGAATGCATCGAGTCACGCATACATAAGGATAGCCGCATGACGCCGATCCGCACCCCGCTCGCGCTCGCCGCGCTCACCCTGCTCGCCGCCTGCGCCACCCAGGTCTCGAGCGGCGTCTCGCCGCAAGCCCCCGGCTTCCTGTTCGGCCTGTGGCACGGCTTCATCTTCCCGGTGGCCTGGTTCCTATCGCTGCTCATCCCCGACGTTGCGGTCTATGCCGTGCCCAACAATGGCGGCTGGTATGATTTCGGCTATTTCCTCGGCATCTGCGTATTTGGCGTCGGCGCGCATGGCGGCGGGCGCAAGGTAATCTACCGCGACCGCATCGTCCGCGAACGCCGCGACCGCGGGACGATCATCGACCAATGAGGCTCGACCTCGCCATCATGGCCGGCGTGGCCACCGCCGCGGGCGCCGCGGGGCTCACCTTGCTGGTGAAGCCCGCCGCCGCGCGGGCGCTGCTAAGCGTGCCTGAGGGCGAGCCCGCGCTCTACGCGCTGCGAATCGCCGGCATGATGCTGGCGGCGCTCGGCCTGATGCTGGGCAGCTTCGCGACTGTAGGCAGTCTGGTGTTGGCGGCATGAAAATCGCGCTTCTCGTTTTTGCCGCGTTGTTGGCGATGCAAGGTCTGGCCATGCTATTCGCGCCACGACGCTTCGCGGCGCTTGAACTCTGGAAATATCGCGTGATCGGCGCGCGCCCAGCTGAGCCCGGCAACGGCACCTTCCTTCTCTATCGCATCATGGGCGCAGCTGTCTGTACGGTCGCCGCCTTCCTCTTATTTCAGTTCGTCTCGGAGTAACCCCCATGTCCCTCACCGAAGCCCGCAAGACCTACAAGCCGTTCGAATATCCCTGGGCGTACGAGTTCTGGAAGCGCCAGCAGCAGATCCACTGGATGCCCGAGGAAGTGCCCTTGGGCGAGGATTGCCGCGATTGGGCGCAGAAGCTCACCGATCATGAGCGCAATCTGCTCACCCAGATCTTCCGCTTCTTCACCCAGGCCGATATCGAGGTGCAGGATTGCTACCACGAGAAATATGGCCGCGTGTTCAAGCCGGTCGAGGTCAAGATGATGCTCGCGGCCTTCTCCAACATGGAGACGGTCCACATCGCCGCCTACAGCCATCTGCTCGACACGATCGGCATGCCCGAGAGCGAATATGGCATGTTCCTCGAATATGCCGAGATGAAGGACAAGCACGACTATCTCGGCACCTTCGGCGTCGACACCGACGAGGATATCGCCAAGACGCTGGCGATGTTCGGCGGCTTCACCGAGGGGCTCCAGCTCTTCGCCAGCTTCGCGATGCTGATGAACTTCCCGCGCTTCAACAAGATGAAGGGCATGGGCCAGATCGTCAGCTGGTCGGTCCGCGACGAGAGCCTGCACTGCGAAGGCATCATCCGCCTGTTCCACGCCTTCTGCAAGGAGCGCGACTGCCTCACCAAATCGGTCAAGTCCGACATCATGGACATGTGCCAGACGACGGTCCGCATGGAAGACGCCTTCATCGATCTCGCCTTCGAGCATGGCCCGGTGACCGGCATGACCCCGAAGGAGATCAAGAAGTATATCCGCTACATCGCCGATTGGCGGCTGGGCCAATTGGGGCTGAAGCCGATCTACATGATCGAGGAACACCCCCTCCCCTGGCTCGCGCCTTTGCTCAACGGGGTGGAGCACGCCAACTTCTTCGAACAGCGCGCGACCGAATATTCAAAGGGGGCCACGCGGGGGGCCTGGAACGAGGTTTGGGACTCGTTCGACAAGCGGCAGAAGGCGAAGGTCTTGCCGGTGGCGAATGAGGATGCCGCGGATTTGGGTGGGGATATGTTCTCGAAGGCTGGGATTGCGGCGGAGTAAAACAGATGTCCCGGCTAGTTCTGAACGAGGTGTTTCCTACAGTGGGCAAGCCTACTGTTACATATATCGAACGGGACGATGGAGCGCCTGAACGAAAACTGACCGCCTCTCTTCAGACGCCAGGTCAAATCTGCATGCTTACTGGTCCCTCGAAGCTTGGTAAAACCAGCTTGTATCAGCAAGTTGTTCCTACTCTAAAGCGTGAGCCCCTCGTAATTCGTTGCTCAGGAAAGCTTGACCACAGAAATTTTTGGGCAACCGCACTTGAGCGCCTGGATTTCTCCCGGCTGGCTGAGCGAGGCAATGCATGGGGCCTTAGAACTGAAGCTAGTATTGGCACGTCGGGGGAGAGTGGGTGGAAATGGCTTTCTACTATCATGCCGACGTTGAACCTAAAGTTGGGAGCAGACGGAAATATATCAAACAAGCGTCACTTTGCTCAAGCAGAGCTGTCGGCATCCCATTTGATACCGCTTTTAAAAGAAATGCCTTTGCAGTTAATTGTGGAAGATTTTCATTATTTGGATGTTGAGGTCAAGCGCGAGATATTCCAGCAGTGGAAATCGTTCGTTGATGAGGGT
Organism: Sphingomonas sp. M1-B02; assembly: GCF_026167525.1. Classification (NCBI taxonomy): domain Bacteria; kingdom Pseudomonadati; phylum Pseudomonadota; class Alphaproteobacteria; order Sphingomonadales; family Sphingomonadaceae; genus Sphingomonas; species Sphingomonas sp. M1-B02. The sequence continues at coordinate 2,041,077 of NZ_CP110679.1, forward strand.
ATTTCTGTTTTAGTTTTCAGCACGGCACATCATTCGAACGAACTGTTCTCTGCAAATGCCGATTTATCTGGCCGAACAAGAGTTCTTGATTTGGGCCAGTGGCGAAGTGATGATCTAGCAAAGATTGTTAAGGTGGGATTTGATTATTTAGGGATTAAAAATGGCGAAGCCATTCGCCAATATGTCGCCACTGAATCCGTAGGCGTTCCTATAATTACTCAGCAGATTTGCTTCGATTTCGCTTCTCGTTTAGATCTAAGTAGATCATCGAATGATGTCCGAAAAAACTATCACCCTACTCATATCAAAGAAAATGTCCGAAACGTCGCTAAAGAGTTTTATTCCGGATTTGAGAGAGACTACGAACGCCTAGTCGAGGGCCCGAGAAGTCGTGCCAGAAAGCACGACACATATGGTATGATATTAAGCGCATTTGTCATGGACCCAATAAAGTTCTCTTTGTCGAAATCTGAGTTAGTGGAGCGCATTAACCAGCTTAGCACCAAAGAGGCGATACCAATCGCCTCGATAAATTCCGCTTTGAAAGCACTATCCTCGCACCAGAAAAGAATGGCAAAAACTCTTCTGGAGTGGCAGCCCACTCGTGAAATGCTTCACATAATCGAGCCGACGTTTGTGTACTACCTTCGGCAACGAGTGCAGGAGAACCACGAGGCAGGCGATGAGCAGGGCGACCTGCTTCACTCATTGTTCGATAAAATGGCCCAAGTGCCGTATATTCGCGAGTCAGTTATACCTAGGCATGCTGGACCCCGCATTACCCAGACTGGCCCAAGAGGCCCGTATCCAGTGAAGCGGTAAAGGGCGCAAACCGCACGGTTCTGGGGGCTCCGCGGACACCTGGGGCACCACCGGTTCCGGGACACAAAACTTACCGCAGACGAGGCTCCGCGACCGTGCACTCCTAGATTTCGCCCGATAGGGGCGCAAACTGCATTAACGAATATGCAATCATCGCAATTGCAGCAGAGCAATTTTTACCGCATCAATTTCGCAACGTTCAATCGCACGTTCATCCGCATCCAAATATGCGCTGAAACGGTTGAAGGTTCCCGGCAAAAGGAGGCCGAACCCCATGACGCATGCGCAGCGCAACGCTGGGATTCTCAAAATGCTTGAGGAAGAAACCAAGCGCGCGACCGTGTCCAAGGCTACTGCTCGTGAGACGCTGATCAACGAAGGCATTTACACCAAGAAGGGTAAGCTGCGCGCCGAGTTTGGCGGCGGCAAGAAGGAAACTGCAGCCGCTTGAGCCGGCTCGCTACCTCGTTCGTACTCGGCTATCACGGCTGCGACAAGGCGACGGCTTCCAGGGCGATCAGCGGCGATATCTCGCTCCTGCAAAGCGACCGCGATTATGACTGGCTCGGCCCGGGCGCCTATTTCTGGGAATCCGATCCGCAACGCGCCTTGGAATGGGCCCAGTGGAAGGTTGGCATCGGCCATTATTCCACCGCAGCCGTGGTCGGCGCCGTTATCGATCTAAGGCATTGTCTCGATCTGGTTTCCCGTGACGACCTGAAACTGGTCAGTGCCGCCTATCAATCGTTCATGGAGATCCAACGCCGGTCGGGCTTGCCGATGCCGGAGAACAGGAGCGCGAAGGGCGAGCCGAATGCGGATCGCGTCCTGCGCTATCTGGATTGTGCGGTCTTGAGGCATTTGCACAGCGTGCTCGACGCGGTGCCGGCGGAAGCGCGCACGATCGAGCCCTTCGACACCGTTCGAGGGATGTTCACGGAGGGCGGTCGCCTCTACAAAGGCAGCGGATTTCGCAAGAAGAGCCACGTCCAGATCGCCGTCCGCAGCGACGATTGCATCAAAGGGCTCTTCTTGCCGCGCTAGATTGGTCAAGTCATCGTCCCATAAGGAGCGAGCCGATGTTGATGATTAAGCTCGTCCGGATCAGCGTTGGGGCCGCCGTCACGCTCCGCCTCCCCTTTTCCGCCCCACATCGACCGACGCTACCAAAGTAGGATTCCGCCTGATACGCTTGCCGCGACTCAGCACGCGTCCGCTCTTTGCACCGTCGAACCACCCCCCAGCCAAGCGCAACGAAACAACCCAACCACGCAATTTTTTGTCACAAAACGCGTGAAAAGTGCGAAGCTAAGCCCCCTCAGGCCGCAAATGCCGCCGCATCGATCGCATACAGCACATCCGCCTTCGCCATCGCCGCGGCCTTCAACCCCATCGCCTCGGGCACGATCTGCTCGACATAGAAGCGCGCCGCCGCCGCCTTCATCGCCAAAAACGCCGCATCCCCCTCGGATCGAACCGCAACGCGCCCCTGATGCTCCATCAGCCAGCCGCAAGTCGCGACCGAGAGCATCGTCAGGAAGGGATAGCTCGCCGCGAGCCGGCCGTCCGTGTCGACGCCGAGCAGGTTGCGCGCGACCTCCTCACAGGCGTCGATCAGCCGGATCAGCCCGTCATCCTCGGCATCCCCGCGCATCTGCGCGAGCAGCCCGAGCAAGGTCCCGCCATTGTCGCCCGAGAGTTTCCGCCCGACCAGATCGGCCGCCTGGATGCCGTTGGTGCCCTCATAGATCGGCGTGATCCGCGCATCGCGGAAATGCTGCGCCGCGCCGGTCTCCTCGATATAGCCCATCCCGCCATGGACCTGGACTCCCAGCGAAGCGACTTCGTTGCCCAGATCGGTGCCATGCGCCTTGGCCAGCGGCGTCAGCAGCTCGACCCGCGCCTTGGCCGCCGCATCGCCCGCCAGCCCGCGATCGAGCTGGCCGAACGCATAATAGACCAAAGCCCGCGCCGCCTGGGTCTGCGCCTTCATCCGCAGCAGCATGCGGCGCACATCGGGATGCTCGACGATCGCCACCGGCTTGCCGCCCCGCACCCCCTGGATGCGCTCGCGGGCATAGGCCACCGCGCGCTGCGTCGCCCGCTCGGCGACCTGCACGCCCTGCAGGCCGACGTTGAGCCGCGCATTGTTCATCATCGTGAACATCGCCCGGATCCCGCCAAATTCGGGGCCGACCAGCTCGCCGATGCAATCGTCATGGTCGCCGAAGGAGAGCACGCAGGTCGGCGAGGCGTGCAGCCCCATCTTATGCTCGATCGAGACGACCTTGATGTCGTTGAAAGCACCCGGCGTGCCATCGGCATTGAGCCGGAACTTGGGCACCAGGAACAGCGAGAGCCCCTTGGTGCCCGCGGGCGCATCGGGGGTGCGGGCCAGCACCAGATGGACGATATTGTCGGCCAGGTCATGGTCGCCGAACGAGATGTAGATCTTGGTGCCCTTGATCCGGAAGCTGCCGTCGCCGACCGGCTCGGCCTTGGTCTTGAGCGCGCCGACATCGCTGCCCGCCTGCGGCTCGGTCAGGTTCATCGTCCCCGTCCAGTCGCCGGTGGCGAGATGCGGCAGATACAGCGCCTGCTGCTCGGGCGAACCGTGGTGGACCAATGCCTCGATGGTGCCAACGGTGAGGATCGGCGCCAGCGCGAAGCCCATGTTCGCGGTGCCCAACGTCTCGAGCACCGCGATCGAGAGGCTGACCGGCAGCCCCTGCCCGCCATATTCCGCGGGCGATCCGATCGTCCCCCAGCCGCCCTCGACATAAGCGCGGTAGGCCGCGGCATAGCCCTCGGGCAAAGTGACGCCCGCATCGCTCCACTGCGCGCCGACCTGGTCGCCGATTCGATCGAGCGGCGCCCATTCGCCCGCCGCAAACTGCCCCGCGCCGTCCAGCACCGCCTCGACCAGATCGGGCGTCGCCTCTTCGCTGATCTCGTGCAGGCGGACGATATGGTCGAGCACGAAGCGCTGCTCGGCGGTGGCGGGGGTGAACATCGGAAACCTCTCTTGTCGCTCTTTGCCAAGCGCTATAGCCCCCCTGGGGTGAGCCCGACAAATCCCCGCATCTTACCCTACGGCGAGGCCGCGATCGCCGAGGCGGCCGCGCTGATCCGCGCCGGCGGCTGCGTCGCGGTGCCCACCGAGACGGTTTACGGCCTGGCCGCGGACGCCACCGATTCGCGCGCAGTGGCGGGGATTTACGAAGCCAAGGGCCGACCGAGCTTCAATCCGCTGATCGTCCATGTTCCCGATCTCGCGGCGGCGGAGTTGATCGCGGAGTTCGACGAAACGGCGCGCTCGTTGGCCGAGCGCTTCTGGCCCGGCCCGCTGACGCTGGTGCTGCCGCTGCGGCCGGACTCGGGGATCGCCTCGTTGGTCACCGCCGGCCTCCCGACCATCGCCATCCGCGTCCCCGCCCACCGCGCGATGCAGGCCCTGCTCGCGGCGACGGGCAAGCCCCTCGCCGCCCCCTCCGCCAACGCCAGCGGAGGCATCAGCCCGACCCGCGCCGAGCATGTGGCGGCGAGTTTGGCAGGGCGGATACCTCTGGTGATCGACGATGGGCCGACCCTGGCGGGGTTGGAGTCAACCATCGTACAGGGAGAACGGATTTTGCGGCCGGGCCCGTTGACCAAAGCACAACTCCACCCCGGCGAAGGCCGGGGCCCAGTTACCACGTCCTCCGATTCTGGACCCCGGCCTTCGCCGGGGGGGATAACAGCGCCCGGCCAACTCGACAGCCACTACGCCCCGAGCAAGCCGCTCCGCCTCAACGCCACCCAAACGGAGACCGGCGAGTACCTAATCGGCTTCGGCCCAATCCCCGGCAACGAAACCCTCTCCGCCACCGCCAACCTAACCGAAGGCGCCGCCAACCTCTTCGCAGCCCTCCACCGCGCCGACGCATCCCCCGCCCCGGCAATCGCCATCGCCCCGATCCCGAACGTCGGCATCGGCGTGGCGATCAACGATCGCCTCCGCCGCGCCGCACATCGTTAAGCGGCGGCCCCTTCCTTCAGCCGATTGGCAAAGCTCTTCCGAAGTTTCCGGAGCTTGGGCGGGATCACCGCCAGGCAGTACGGGTTCCGCTGCCCCTCGCCCTGCCAATATTCCTGATGATAATCCTCGGCCGGATACCATTCGGTCAGCGGCTCGATCGTCGTGACGATCGGCGCGGGCCAGTCCGCCCCGGCGCGCTCAATCGCGGCCCGCGCCTCGGCTTCCTGCGCCGCGTCATGTGGGAAGATCGCCGAACGATATTGCGTGCCGACATCGTTGCCCTGCCGGTTGAGCTGCGTCGGATCATGCGTCCCCAGGAACACGTCGAGCAGATCGGCATAGCTGATCACGTCGCTGTCGAAGGTCAGGCGAATCGCCTCGGCATGGCCGGTCGCGCCGCCGCAGACCTGCTTGTAGGTCGGATTGGCGACGGTGCCGCCGATATAGCCGCTCTCCACCTTGGTGACGCCGATCACGTCGTTGAACACCGCCTCGGTGCACCAGAAACATCCGCCCGCGATCGTTGCGGTTTCGATAGCCATGTCGAACTCCTTGCTTGTGCCCCCAAGATAGGTTTGAGCGAGCCAAGGACAATGCGGAGACGGTGGATGCGGGACGGTTCGGTGCTGGTGACGGGCGGCGCAGGCTATATCGGCAGCCATGCGGTGCTGGCGCTGCTCGATGCGGGCTGGAAGGTCGTCGTCGTCGACAATCTCGTCACCGGCTTCGACTGGGCGGTCGACGCCCGCGCGACCCTGGTCGTCGCCAACATCGAGGACGACGCCGCCGTCCGCCAGGCGATGCGGGACAATGACGTGGTCGCGGTGATGCACTTCGCCGGATCGGTGGTGGTGCCCGAATCGGTCAGCGATCCGCTCAAATATTATCGCAACAACACCGTCGCCAGCCGCGCGCTGCTCGAAAGCGCGGTCGCCACCGGCGTTAAGCATTTCATCTTCTCCTCCACCGCCGCCACCTATGGCATTCCCGAAGTGGTGCCGGTGCGCGAAGATTCGCCGAAAGTGCCGATCAATCCCTATGGCATGTCGAAGCTGATGACGGAGCATATGCTGCGCGACGTCGCCGCGGCGCATCCGATCAACTATTGCGCGCTGCGCTACTTCAACGTCGCCGGCGCCGATCCGCAGGGTCGCAGCGGCCAGTCGACCGCTGGCGCCACCCACCTGATCAAGGTCGCGGTTGAAGCCGCCACCGGCAAGCGCGATGCCGTCTCGGTCTTCGGAACCGACTTCGCAACCGCGGACGGCACCGGGGTACGCGACTATATCCACGTCACCGATCTAGCGGCGGCGCATGTCGACGCGCTCGACCTGCTGATCGCCAAACCGGACGAGAGCCACACGCTGAATGCCGGCTATGGCCGCGGCTTCTCGGTGCTGCAGGTGCTCGACGCGGTCGATCGCGTCACCAATCGCCAGATCGTCCGCAAGTTCGAGGGCCGCCGCGCCGGTGACCCCGATGCGCTGGTGGCGGACAACAGCGCGATCCTCGCCGCCCTCCCCTGGCGGCCGAAGCACGACGATCTCGACGGCATCGTCCAGGATGCGCTCGCCTGGGAGCGAAAACTAGCCGAGCGCTAGGGCGCCCGGCGGATCACCCGCAACTCGATCTGCCACCACAGCAGGGCCCAGATCGACCCGAACGCCCAGCCCGCGGCGACATCGCTCGGCCAGTGCACACCCAGATAGACCCGGCTCACGCCGATCGCCCCCACCAGCGCCAGCGCGGCCCCCAACAGGAATGCACGCACCGAGCGTTCCTGCACTACGGGGAATAGCAAGGTCGCGATGGTGAGATAGACGATCGCGCTGTTCGCGGCATGGCCGCTGGGGAAGCTGTGCGACGCCTCCGCCATCAGTTTCTCGAACAGATCGGGACGTGTCCGCGCCACCAGCGCCTTCACCACCGTGACCGCGGACGAACCCAGGATCGTCGCCGCCAGGACCAGCAGCGCACTCCGCATCCGGCCCCGCATCGCCAGGAACAGGCAGGTCGCCGCCACCACGAAGGTGAGCACCGTGCTGCTTCCCAACGCCGTCACGTCGCGCACTGCGGAGGGCAGCCAGGCCGGACCGATCGGCTGCTCGGGATGGCCGGGCACGCGCATCGCCAGCATGATCTCGCGGTCGAGATCGGCGCCGTCGCCCTCGCGGACTTCCATCCCGAACCAGATCATCACGGCGAAGATCAATGCGATCGCGGCCGCGAACACCATCGGCCAGGGGACGCGCAGCGATGGCCTGCGCCTCGGGTTCAGGGATACCAGCGGCTCGATGGAATCGGGTACTTCATGCATCGGGCCAGTCTGGCCCGCGAGCGCCCGGGCCGCAACCGTCGCCGGATGACAACGGTAGTAGGAATCGAGAAATGGTGGGTCCGCCGGGGCTCGAACCCGGGACCTCTCGATTAAAAGTCGCTTGCTCTACCAACTGAGCTACGGACCCACACCAAGGCGGCTCACCTAGGGGCGGGCACCGGGCGGGTCAACCGCGCGAGCAATTGCCGCACCGTGCGACCGGTAACCGGATCGCGCCATTCGGCCGCGATCCGGGTCAGCGGGACAAGCACGAATGCTCTCTCGCGGAACAGCGCATGCGGCACCACCAGATCGCGCGCGCCCCAGCTCCCGCCCGACCACAGGATGATGTCGAGGTCGATCACGCGGGCGCTCCACAGCTGCCCGCGCCGTCGCCCGAAGCGCCGCTCGATGCATTTGAGGCGGCGAAGCAGTTCGGGCGGCGATTCGCGACTCTCGACGATCGCTACGGCGTTTGCGAAACGGCGGCGCGAGGGGCCCAGCGGCGCGGTGCGCAGCATCGGCGAGACGGCCTGAACCCCGCCCAGCGCGGCAAGCGCTGCGGCGATCTCTGCCTCGGGCGCGCCGTGGCGGCCGCGCCGGTTCGATCCGAGCGCGATGGCATAGCTTGTCGTTTCCACGCCGCCGGGCCTATCGCGTGGCGATGATCCCGTCCACCGAACCGCCGCGCGATTGCCCGCTCTGTCCGCGCCTCGTCGCGCTGCGCACCGCCTTGCGCGCCGAACATCCCGATTGGTGGAACGCGCCCGTGCCCGCGCTGGGGGACCTCGACGCACCGATCGCGATCGTCGGCCTCGCCCCCGGCCGGCTCGGCGCGAACCGCACCGGCCGTGCCTTCACCGGCGACGCATCGGGCGACCTGTTATTCGCGACGCTGGAAAAGTTCGGCCTGGCCGAAGCCGGCGAACCCAAAGGCGTCGTCATCCTCAATGCGGTCCGCTGCCTCCCCCCGGCCAACAAACCGATCCCCGTCGAGATCCACACATGCCGCCCGTTCCTGGCCGGGCAACTGGTCGCGCCCATCGTCATCGCGCTCGGCCAGATCGCCCACCAGTCGGCGGTCAAGGCGATGGGCGGGCGCCTGCCCAAATGCCAGTTCGCGCATTTGGCGGAGCACCGCGTGCCCAGCGGTCGCATCCTGATCGATAGCTATCACTGCTCGCGCTACAACCAGAACACCAACCGGCTGACCTCCGAGATGTTCGAGGCGGTGTTCGCGCGGGCGGTGGCGCTGCGCGACGCTCGATAAGCGCCCGGCGATATGCTATGCTTGGCCGTCCGTGAAGGAGGTCCTCATGCACAGCTTGCTGCTCGCGCTCGCATTCTTGCCGGGATTGACCGATCCCGATCCGCTCGCCCCGGCGGTCGAGGAAGTTACGCCCTGCGCCAGATTCAGCCCGGAAAATGTGAAGTCAGAAAGGCCGCTTATCCTGCGCAAGCTCGGCGAGGAGCCGCCCGCGAACCAGTATCTGGGCATGGTCTATGCGAAACAGGGCTGCGACCTGCCGATCAAGACCAGTGACTGGATCGGCCGCAGGCACGAGAGGCGACGCTAGCTATAGCGTTCCTCGGCCCAGGGGTCACCGCGCATATGATAGCCGTTGACCTCCCAGAAGCCGGGCTTGTCGGCGCCCAGAAACTCGATGCCGCTGACCCACTTGGCGCTCTTCCAGAAATAGAGGTGCGGGATCACCAGCCGTACCGGCCCGCCATGCTCGCGGGCCAGCGGCTGACCCTGCCAGCCATGGACGAGCATGGCATTCGGCGCGGCGAAATCGGCGAGCGGCACGTTGGTGGTATAGCCGTCATAGCCGTGCAGCATCACCGCCACCGCCTCGTCGCGCGGATGGACATGATCGAGCAGGTCGCGGGTCAGCACGCCCTGCCAGTCATTGTCGTAGCGCGACCAGGTGGTGACGCAGTGGATGTCGCTGGTCACCCGACTCTGCGGAAGCGCCATCAGCCCCGCCCAGTCGAGCGACGCCGGCCGTTCGACCCTGCCATTCACTTCGAGCCGCCAGCGTTCGCGGGCGATGTCGGGCTGGCGGCCGAGATCGAGCACCGGCCAGTCGCGGACGAGATGCTGCCCGGGCGGCAGCCGATCCTCCTCGGGCCGCGCGGCATGGCCGGTGAGGAACTTGCCCTCGCTCGCCCAGCGCTGCTTCGATCGTGTCAGCTTGCTCGTCTCGGGGGGCTCGGGCTCGTCCATCGCGCGGCTCCTAGATATCCTGGACCAGTCGTCCGTACAGATCGGGCCGCCGGTCGCGAAAGAAGCCGAAGGCGGCACGGTGGCGCTTGACCCGATCGAGGTCCAGCGTCGCAACGATGACCCCGGTCTCCTCGCGGTCGAGCTCGGCCAGGATGTCGCCGCGCTCGTCGGTGATGAAACTTGTGCCGTAGAAGGTCTGGCCCACACCGTCTTTTAAACCTTCTGTGCCGACGCGGTTGGCGGCGACGATCGGCACGACGTTCGAGACCGCATGCCCCACCATCGCCCGCCGCCACAGCCGCGCGGTGTCGAGCGAATCGTCATGCGGCTCGGATCCGATCGCGGTGGGGTAGAAGAGGATTTCCGCCCCCATCAGCATCATCGCCCGCGCCGTCTCGGGATACCATTGGTCCCAGCACACCCCCACGCCGATCCGCGCGCCGGGGCCGTTCCACACCTTGAAGCCGCTATTGCCCGGGCGAAAATAGAATTTCTCCTCATAGCCCGGGCCGTCGGGAATGTGGCTCTTGCGATAGACGCCCTCGACCGCGCCGTCGGGGCCGATCATGGCCAGGCTGTTATAATGATGCGGACCGTCGGCCTCGAAGAAGCTGGTCGGGATATGAATGGCCAGCTCGCTCGCCAGCCGCTGCATCGCCAGCACCGCCTTATGCTCGCCCACCGGCTTGGCATTGGCGAACAGGCCCTCATCCTCGACGCGGCAGAAATATTCGCCCTCGAACAGTTCGGGCGGCAACACGACCTGCGCGCCCCGGCCCGCGGCCTCGCGCACCAATTCGGAAACCGCCTTGATGTTGACATCGATATCGCTGGTGAAGGCGAGCTGGAGCGCCGCGACGGTGATCTGGGTCATTGGATTTCCTGGCGCCGCGGGATCTGCTGGCTGATGCAGTGGAAACTGCCGCCGCCGGTCAAGATATGATCGGCGCGCTGGCCGACAATAGCCCGGCCCGGGAAGAGTTCGCCCAGCGCGGCCATCGCCGCCTCGTCATTTTCCTTGCCGTAGAGCGGCACGACCACCGCGGCATTGCCGATATAGAAGTTCATATAGCTTGCGGGCACGATCTCCTCGTCCGGCCCCAGCACCCGACCGGGCGAGGGAAAGCGCACGACGTCGACCCCGAAGCGCGCGGCACGCTGCGCCGCATCCTGATAGATGCGCCAGTTGGGATCATTGTCGGTGGCCTCCGGAATCAGCAGCCTATTCTCGCCGACGAAGCGTGCGAGATTGTCGACATGGCCGTCGGTATGGTCGTTGACCAAGCCGTCGCCCAGCCACAGCACCCGGCAGTAACCCAAATCCGCCTTGAGCAGCCCTTCGATCTCCGCGCGGCTCAGCCCCGGATTGCGGTTGTGGTTGAGCAGGCATTGCTCGGTCGTCACCGCCAGCCCGGTGCCGTCGCCGTCGATCGCGCCCCCCTCCAGGATCCAGTCGTGCCCCTCGGCGCGAAGATGCTGCCGGCGCGCCAGACGCAGCCCGACATCGTCGTCGCCCTCGAGGTCATATTTGCCGCCCCAGCCGTTGAAGCCGAAATCGTGCGCCACGCCCGCGCCATCGATGATCGGACCGGTATCGCGCAGCCAGATGTCCCCGAAGGGTTCGACGATCACGCGCGCGACGCTCCCGGCATGCTTGCGCGCCGCCGCTGCCGCTTCCTCGTCCGCCGCGACCAGGATCACCTTCTCGCCCCGCCCCTCGGCATGCACAGCAGTCGCGAAGGCCGTCACCTCGGCACGTGCCGGCTCGAGATCGTCGAGCCACAATTCAGGATGGCTCGGAAAGCCGATCCATACGGCGTCGTGCGGAGCCCATTCGGGCGGAGGAGCTGAAGTCATGAGGGGCGCTCATACTAGTGGGCACGGCATTTGTCTCGGCTCAAGCGAGCCGCTTGCCCTCGCGCGAAAGGAGATGCGATGCAATATGGCGGAAACGCCCCCCGGTCTATTGTCCGACCGTGGCGACTGTTTCCGGCACGCTGGGGGTCAAAAAATGTCGACGTATGACGAATGGGGGGTTCTGATGAAGATTTGGTCCACGACGCTTGGCGCATCGCTGCTTGTTGCCGTACCGGCCCACGGTCAAAGCGCCGACGCGCAGAAATTCGGGTCGCGGGAGGCCGTACTTCAGGCCAGCCTGTCTCCCGACGGCAGCAAGATCGCGATGATTTCGCCGGTCGGCGCCGGCGCCGCAGTTTTGGTCGCGCCGGTCGACGGCAGCGCTGCGCCTAAACCGATCCTGAGTTCGAGCGGCAAGCCCGACCAACTTCGCTATTGCCGCTGGTCGACCCCGGCCCGCCTGATCTGCTCGGTCTACTTCATCGAATTCACCGGCGCGACGATGGTCGCCTACACCCGCCTCGTCGCAGTCAATGCCGATGGCTCGGGGCTGAAGCAGCTCACCGCCCGCGCCAATTCGGAAGCGCTCGGCGCCGCGCAGTTCGGCGGCGACATCTTGGACTGGCTGCCCGAGGATTCGGGAAGCGCCGTGCTGATGGAACGCACCTTCGTGCCCGAGGCGACTACCGGCCGCCTCGTCGCGCGCACCAGCGGCGGGCTCGGCGTCGAGCGCGTGGACACCGTGAGCCTCAAGCGCAGCACCGTCGAGCAGCCCAAGGGCAACGCGTTCGGCTATTGGACCGATGGCCATGGCGCAGTCCGCATTCTCGGCATCCGGCCCAACACGACCACCGGCTATGACGGCAACCGCCTGCTTTATTCCTATCGCCTGCCCGGCAGCCGAGACTGGCAGGATCTGAGTGAAGTCACGATCACGCCGCAGGGCACCAAAGGCTTCGTGCCGCTCGCGGTCGATCGCGCGCTCAACGCCGTCTACGGCTATGACAATCAGAACGGCCGAAGCGCACTGTACCGGATCGCGCTGGACGGGAGCATGAAGCGCGAGCTCGTATTCGAGCATGGCGTCGTCGACGTGGATAGTTTGATCCGGATCGGCCGCCAGCAGCGCGTCGTCGGCCTGTCCTACGCCACCGAGAAGCGCCGCGGGGTCTTCTTCGATCCCGAGCTCAAGGCGCTCGCAACGTCGCTGTCGAAGGCACTTCCAGGCCAGCCGATCGTGACTTTCATCGATGCCAGCGCCGACGAGAGCAAGCTCCTGCTGTTCGCGGGCGGCGACAGCGACGCCGGCAATTATTACCTGCTTGATCGCAAGACCAAGAAGATGGCCGAGGTCAGCCCGGTCCGCCCTCAGCTCGGCGGCGTCCGCCTCGCCAAGGTCACGCCGATCACCTTCCCTGCCGCGGACGGCACGATGATCCCCGGCTATCTCACGCTGCCGGCCGGGAGCGATGGTAAGAACCTCCCCGGGATCGTGATGCCGCACGGCGGCCCCGGCGCGCGCGACGAATGGGGTTTCGACTGGCTCTCGCAATATTATGCGGCGCGGGGCTTCGCGGTCCTCCAGCCCAATTTCCGCGGCTCGGCCGGCTATGGCGATGCCTGGTTTCGCAAGAACGGCTTCCAATCGTGGCAAACCGCGGTCGGCGACGTCAACGATGGAGGCCGCTGGCTGCTCAAGCAAGGCATTGCCGCGCCGGGTAAGCTCGGCATCGTCGGCTGGTCCTATGGGGGCTATGCAGCACTCCAGTCGCAGGTCCTCGATGCCGATCTGTTCAAGGCGATCGTCGCGATCGCGCCGGTCACCGATCTGGAAACGCTGCGCAAGGAATCGGAGAATTTCACCAACTACAAGCAGGTCGACGCCTTCATCGGTCGCGGGGCCCATGTCCGCGAAGGCTCGCCCGCGCAGAATGTCGATCGGATCAAGGCACCCGTGCTGCTGTTCCACGGCGACAAGGATTTGAACGTCGGCGTCGGCGAATCGCGGTTGATGGCGTCGCGGTTGCGCAGCGCGGGCAAGAAGGTCGACTATGTGGAATTCGACGGGCTCGATCACCAGCTCGAGGACGACAAGGCACGGATCCAGATGCTCGACCAGAGCGACCGCTTCCTGCGCACTGCAATGGGGCTGCCGGCGAAGCCCTGAAGGATAACGAAAAAGGGCGGCCCCGCGGGACCGCCCTCATTCGTTCGCAGGAAGTCGGATCAGCGCGAGTAGAATTCGACGACCAGGTTCGGCTCCATCTTCACCGGATAGGGCACTTCGTCGAGCGTGGGGATGCGCGTGAAGGTGATCTTGGAAGCGCCGTCCGGCACGACATAATCGGGAATGTCACGCTCGGCCAGGCTCTGCGCTTCCATCACCAGCGCCATTTCCTGCGCCTTGGGGCTCAGCGACACTTCTTCGCCAACCTTGATGCGGCGCGAACCGATGTTGCACTTCTCGCCGCCGACACGGACATGGCCGTGGTTGACGAGCTGACGTGCGGCGAAGATCGTCGGCGCGAACTTGGCGCGATAGACGATCATGTCGAGACGAGTCTCGAGCAGGCCGATCAAATTCTGGCTGGTATCGCCCTTCATCCGCGAAGCGTCTTCATAGTTCTTCTTGAACTGCTTCTCGGTGATGTCGCCATAATAGCCCTTGAGCTTCTGCTTGGCGCGCAACTGAATGCCGAAGTCCGACATCTTGCCCTTGCGGCGCTGGCCGTGCTGGCCGGGGCCGTATTCGCGCTTGTTGACCGGGCTCTTGGGACGACCCCAGATATTCTCGCCCATCCGGCGATCGAGCTTGTGCTTCGCGCTATGACGCTTCGACATGGATAATCCTTGTGCAATTCGAACAACGTTGGTCCCGGTAATCGCTCTACGTCTCTTTTGAGGGAGGGCAGGGCCGCCGCTTCACCGGGGTGCGGGGCCATTGCGAAGGCGCGCGGTTAGACTCAGGGCACGCCCGAGTCAAGCTGGACGGTCAGGCAGCCGCCCATAGCGAATGCCATGCGAGACCCGATCGGACCCGGCTGTACCGAAATGCCAAAGCCTCGATCGCGTACGGACTCGCGGCGTTCGACCGGAGCTGAGCCTTAGTTGCGGTTGAGCGACTGGCCGTCATTGCCTTGGGCACGGCGATTGTCGCGGCCATCGTTGCCATCACTGCCGTCGATGGTCGCCCATTCCGCCTTGCTATGGCACACCTTCTTGCCGCCCATGATGGTCCCGGTGGTGTTGATGCGACGGCAGATCGGCTTGTCCGCAGGCTTGGCCGCTTGCGGGTGCGCGCCAGCGCTCGGGGTTTCCTGCGCAAAGGCAGGCGTTGAAAGTGCAAGCAAAGCGAACAGCGGTACGAAACGCATTGAGAACTCTCCAAAGATCGGAATTGGGCGCTTTAACATAAGTTTGCGAGTTCGAGAAGGTATCAGCTGCGATGCTGTTTCCGGCCCGCCAGCGCAGAGAGCACCCCCCGCACGGTGCGCACTTCCTGCGAAGACCAGCTCGGCTTGGTGAGCAGGGTGCGCAGCGTGCGGCGGATCGTCGGCACGCGATCCAGCGGGTAATAATAGCCGGTATCGGCGAGCATCCCCTCGAGCTGCGCCATCATCCCCTCAAGCTCTTCTTGCGGCGCCGGAGGTTCGAGATGGGTCGTCGGCGGGCTCGCAAGCCCCTGCCCCTTCGACCATTCATAGGCGACGAGGATGACAGCCTGCGCGAGATTGAGCGATCCGAATTCGGGGTTGATCGGCACGGTCAGGATTTTCCGTGCAAGCGCGACATCGTCGGTCGCCAGCCCCGATCGCTCGGGCCCGAACAGGATCGCCGAGCGTCCCGGCGCGGCCCGAACCTCGCGCGCTGCCTCCTCGGGCGTCACCACCGGCTTGGTCACGCCGCGCTTGCGCACCGTGGTCGCATAGACCTGCGCGCAATCGCCGACCGCCTCGGCCACGCTAGCGAAGACCTGCGCCTGTTCGAGGACGATGTCCGCGCCGCTCGCCGCCGGGCCTGCCGACGGATTGGGCCAGCCGTCGCGCGGAGTCACCAGCCGCATCTCGGTCAGCCCGAAATTGAGCATCGCCCGCGCCGCCTTGCCGATATTCTCGCCAAGCTGGGGCCGGACCAGGACGATGACCGGGTTCACCCCTTGCCGACCTCGCTGACATTGCCCGCGAATTCCTCGAAGTCGCGCGCCTCGCGGAAATCCTTATAGACCGAGGCGAAGCGGATATAGGCGACCGAATCGAGGCCCTTGAGCCCCTCCATCACCAGTTCGCCGATCCGCTGCGACGGGATTTCGCTGTCGCCCAGCGTCTCCAGCTGACGCTGGATGCCCGAGACCAGCCGCTCGATCTGCGCTGCGGTGACCGGCCGCTTGCGCGCGGCGAGCGTGACCGATCGGATGAGCTTGTCGCGCTCGAACGGCTCGCGCCGCTCCTGGCTCTTCACCACCGTCAGGTCGCGCAACTGGATGCGCTCGAAGGTCGTGAAGCGCGCCGCGCACGCCTCGCACTGCCGCCGGCGCCGGATCGCCGCCCCGTCTTCGGTGGGGCGGCTGTCCTTCACCTGACTGTCTTCATTGGCGCAAAAGGGACAGCGCATCAGGCATCCGGATAGATTGGGAAGCGCGCGCACAGCGCCCGGACGCGCTCGCGGACCGCGGCCTCGACCTGGGCGTCGCCCTGCTCACCCTTCTGGCGCAGCCCGTCGAGCACGTCGGCGACCATGTTGCCGATCTCGCGAAACTCGCCCGCGCCGAAGCCGCGCGTGGTGCCGGCCGGGGAGCCGACGCGGATGCCGCTGGTCTTGACCGGCGGCAGCGGATCGTTGGGAATGCCGTTCTTGTTGCAGGTGATCGACGCACGCTCGAGCGCCTCGTCGGCGTCGCGACCGGTGACGCCAAGCGGAGTCAGGTCGACCAGCGCCAGATGCGTGTCGGTCCCGCCCGAGACAAGGTTGGCGCCGCGCTCGTTCAGCGTCGCGGCGAGCACCTTGGCATTCTCGACCACCGCCGCGATGTAGCGCTTGTAATCGGGCTGCAGCGCTTCGCCGAACGCAACCGCCTTGGCGGCGATCACATGCATCAGCGGCCCGCCCTGGAGCCCCGGGAACACGGCCGAGTTGATCTTCTTGGCGATCGCCTCGTCATCGGTCAGCACCATGCCGCCGCGCGGGCCCCGCAGCGTCTTGTGCGTCGTGGTGGTGACGACATGCGCGTGGCCGAACGGCGTCGGATGCGCGCCGCCGGCGACGAGACCGGCGAAATGCGCCATATCGACCATGAAGAGTGCGCCGACTTCATCGGCGATCGCGCGGAACTTGGCGAAGTCAATGATCCGCGGATAGGCCGAGCCGCCCGCGATGATCAGTTTCGGGCGATGCTCCTTGGCCTTGGCCAGAACCTCGTCGAAATCGATCAGATGGCTGACCGGATCGACGCCATATTGGACCGCGTTGAACCATTTGCCGCTCATCGCCGCCTTTGCGCCATGGGTCAGGTGCCCGCCGGCATCGAGGCTGAGTCCCATGATCGTGTCGCCGGGCTTGGTCAGCGCCAGCATCACCGCGCCATTGGCCTGCGCGCCCGAATGCGGCTGGACGTTGACGAAGCCGCAGTTGAACAATTGCTTGGCGCGCTCGATCGCCAGCGTCTCCACCTCGTCCGAAGGGTGGCAGCCCTGGTAATAGCGCTTGCCGGGATAGCCCTCGGCATATTTGTTGGTGAAGACCGAGCCCTGCGCCTCGAGCACCGCCTTGGAGACGATATTCTCGCTGGCGATCAGTTCGATCTGGTGCTGCTCGCGATCCAGTTCGTGGCGGACGCCGGCGAACACCTGCGGATCGACCTCGGAAAGCGTCTTGGTGAAGAAGCCGTCGGGCTGCAGCCCGGCGATCTGCGGGTTGGTGCTCATGACGGGCTCCTTTGGCTGAGTTTGTCGACGCGCCGCGCGTGGCGGTCGCCCAGGAATTCGGTTTCCAGAAAGGCGCTGATGCACGCCTGCGCCATCTCGGTCCCGATCAGGCGGGCGCCGAGCGCGATGACGTTGGCGTCATTATGCTGCCGGGCAAGGCTGGCGGACAGCGGCTCGGCGACCAGCGCGCAACGCGCGGCGGGATTGCGGTTGACTGCGATGGAGATGCCGATCCCCGAGCCGCACAAGGCGATGCCGATCTCCGCCTCGCCGCGTTCGATCGCCTGGCCCAGGGCAAAGCCGTAATCGGGATAATCGACGCTTTCGGGGCCGTGCGTGCCGAGATCGACCAGATCATGGCCCAAGCCACGCAACCAATTGGCAAGTTCGGTCTTCATGACGTAAGCGGCATGATCCGAGGCAATGGCGATGCGGCGCGACATGGCGCGTCCCTACGCCGCCCGGACCAAGCTGGCTAGACCGAGTCATTCTTTCTGGAGACCAAAATGCGCAAATCCCTTCTCATGATCGCCCCCGCCCTCGCACTCGGCCTGGCGCTCGGCGCCTGCTCGGAGTCGACGCAGGACAATCTGAGCAATTCGCTCGATCAGACCGGTGAAAGCCTGGAAAATGCCGCCGACGCCACCGGCGCGATGATCGAGAACGGTGCGGACCGCGCCGGCGCCGTGATCGAGAACACCGCGGACGATGTTGGCGACGCCTTCGCCAACGGTGCCGAGAATACCGGCAACGCGATCGACAATACGGTCGACTAATTCATCCGGCGAGGCGGCGGGTGCAACCAGCCCCGCCGCCGAGCTTCCCCCAAATAGGTCGCGCTGACCGCCAGATCGCTCCCGTCGGCAAGCAGCAGCCGCCAGCGCCGGCCCTGGCGACGCGCTCCGAGCACCGCCTGCGCCGCCACCCAGGCGCCCCGATGCACCCGGGCGCCATTGATACCCGCCACCTCGGCCAGCGCATCGCCGAAGCGATAATGGACCAGAGCGGTCTCGCCGTCGCGACCGCGCACCCGGCAATAATGATCCTCCGCCTGGATGGAAGCGAGGCTATCGGGGAGGATCCGGGCGCGCGCCAGCAGGCCATCCTCCACCTCGCCCTTTTCCTGCGATCCCGCACGCCGCAGCACGGTCCAGCTGACGAGCCCCGCCACGGCCACGATCAGGAAAGAGATTGCCAGCGCGCGCCCCCAGGTTTCCCAAGGCCCTGCCCGCATCGACAGACCCACCAGCCGCCCGCACAGCCCGATCTCGAGCGGTAAGGGCAGGTTGAGCAGCAAAGTCCCCAACAGCGACGCGCGCGGCCAGTCGGCCGGCTTGCGGACGGTCAGGAGGAACCAGCTCTGCCATTTGGCCGCGTTCCAGCCCATCAGCAAGATCCAGAACAGCGCGCGCTGCGCCAGCGGCAGCTCGCCGGTGCGGAAGCCGCCGGTCACGATCATCAGCCCCGCCGCGGCCGCGCAGGCGATCCACAGGATCGGGAAACCCGGCGGCGCCCGATCAAGCCGGACGCGTTTCGCGAAGTCGCCTGCGCGATTCGCGAAACCGGACTTGCCGGGCGCGGCCTCGCGACGGTCTGGCGATGCGGTCCGGGCGAAGAGCATGGCGGAGAGGCTGCCACCGCGCGCCCGGCAGAGCAATCGGGGATGAAGGATGACAAGACGATATTGGCTAGCCGCAGGCGCGCTCCTGCTGGCGCCGATCGCAGCGCAGGCGCAGGGCATGGATCATGGTGCGATCACGGCGCAGCAGGCGGCGATGGCGAAGATCGCGCCGATGCGCGGGATCTGGCGGGGGCCCGCCAGCACGAAGACGCCCCAGGGCGAGATCCGCATGACCCAGACCGAGCGCGTCGGCCCCTTCCTGGACGGCACCCTGACGCTGGTCGAGGGCAAGGCCTATCTCGAGGATGGCAGCGTCGGCTTCAACGCCTTCGCCACGATCTCCTACGACGTGGCGACCAAAACCTATTGGATGAACAGCCACGCCCAGGGCCGCAGCGGCCGTTTCGAGCTTAAGCTGACCGGAACGGGATGGACGTGGGACATTCCCGCCGGGCCGGCGATGATCCATTACGAAGCACGGTTCGAAGGCGGCAAATGGACCGAGGTCGGCGATCGCATTGCCCCCGGCCAGCCGCCGCAGCGCTTTTTCGAGATGACCCTAACACGGATCGGCGACACCGACTGGCCGCTCGCCGGCGGCGTGACGAAGAACTGACGGCAGCCATCGTCACCGGACTGCCACATGCAGCGGTTAGGGCGCTCGCATCGCTTCGCGAGCGTGCGGGCGCCCGGGGAGTTCGACGATGGGAAACATTGCGAAGACGCCAAAGAACGGCGCCGTGCGCGGCGCGGTGCACCGGCACGAACATCTGAGCAAGGAAGGCCTCCTCGAACGGGCCTTCACCTTTGCGTTCCGCGGCCTGGTCTATGCGCAGATCTGGGAAGATCCCGACATCGACATGGAAGCGCTGGCGATCACGCCCGATTGCCATGTGGTCACGATCGCCTCGGGCGGTTGCAACGTCTTTTCCTATCTTACCGCGAACCCGAAGAAAATTACCGCGGTCGATCTCAATCCGGCGCATGTCGCGCTCAACAAGCTCAAGCAGCAGGCTGCGCTCCATTTGCCGGACTATGCCGCCTTTCATCGCTTCTTCGGCGCGGCCGACAGCGCCGCCAACATCATGGCCTATCGCGCGCATATCCGGCCGCATCTGGACGAGACCTCGCGCGCATATTGGGACCATCGCACCCCCGGTGGCGCGCGTCGGATCGACGCCTTTCGTCGCGGCTTCTATCGCCATGGGCTGCTCGGCCGGCTGATCGGCTTCATCCACAAGATTGCGCGCTTCTACGGCACCGATCCCACCCGGATCCTGAGGGCCCGCACGCTTGAGGAACAGCGGGCGATCTTCGAGGCCAGCTATGCGCCCATCTTCGAGAAGAAGCTGCTGCGCTGGCTGATCGATCAGCCCGCCGCCCTGTTCGGCTTCGGCATCCCGCCCGTCCAATACGACCTGCTCAAGGCCGACGATCAGCAGGGCATCGCCGGCGCGCTGCGCAGCCGGCTCGAGAAGCTTGCCTGCGACTTCGATCTCAAGGACAATTATTTCGCCTGGCAGGCCTTTGGCCGCGGCTATGGCAAGGGTCCGGATGCGCCCTTGCCGCCCTATCTGCAGGCACGCCACTACGACACCGTGCGCGAGCGCGCGGATCGCGTGGAAATCCGCCACCAGAATATGGTCGACTATCTCCAGTCGATGCCCGCCCAGTCGCTCGACCGCTACCTCTTCCTCGACGCTCAGGACTGGATGACCGACGCCCAGCTCACCCAGCTGTGGAGCGAAGTCACGCGCACCGCGAAGCCCGGAGCGCGTGTCCTCTATCGTACCGCCGCCATCCCCGATGTCGTCGCCGGCCACGTTCCCGAGGCGATCCTCGACCAGTGGGACTATGCCCCCAAGGCGCTGCGCGACGACTGGACCCGGCGCGATCGCTCGGCCGTCTATGGCGCCACCCACCTCTGGACGCTGAAGCCGCAGGGATGAGCGAAGCGGTGACGGGCCAGAAAGCGCTGATGGACGATGTCTATTCGCTTCATCGCCACTTTTACGATCTCACCCGCCGCTTCTATCTGCTGGGCCGCGACCGGCTGATCCGCCAGCTTGCCCCGCCCCCCCGGGGGACGGTGCTCGAAGTGGGATGCGGCACCGCGCGCAATCTGATCATGGCCGCGAAGCAATGGCCCGATGCCCGCTTCTACGGCTTCGACATCAGCGAGGCGATGCTCGAGACCGCGCGCAAATCGGTGGCGCGCGCCGGGCTTTCGGACAAGGTGATCCTGGCGCAGGGCGATGCCGGCAGCTTCGATCCGCAATCGCTGTTCGGTCTCGACAAGGTCGACCGGGTGTTCATGAGCTACACCTTGTCGATGATCCCGCCCTGGCAGGACGCGATCGCGCGTGGTGCCCGGTGCCTGGCGCCGGGGGGCAGCCTCCACATCGTCGATTTCGGCCAATATGAGCGTTTGCCGGCGCTGGCCAAACGGCTGCACTTCAAGTCACTCAACGATTTCCATGTTTTCCCCCGCCGCGAACTGCCCGCGGTCCTCAAGCGAGTCGCCGAGGATCTTGGCCTTTCGCTGGAATTCCGATCGCTTCTGCGTGGCTATGCCTGGAGCGGCGTACTCCGCCGGGCCTGACCCACCGCCACGCTCAAGCCGCCTTGCGCAGCTCCAGCCGGCCCCAGATCTCGACCAGCGCGTCGACCAGCTCGCGCATCATCGCCTCGTCATGCGCGGGGCCGGGGGTGAAGCGCAGCCGCTCGCTGCCGCGCGGCACGGTGGGGTAATTGATCGGCTGGACGTAGACGCCATATTCGGCGAGCAGCACGTCGCTGATCTTCTTGGCCTTCACCGGATCGCCCACCATCAGCGGGACGATGTGCGTGGTCGAGGGCATCACGGGCAAGCCGGCGTCCGCCATCAATTGCTTGAGCTTGGCGGCCGACGCCTGCTGGCCCTCGCGCTCGCTGCTCGAACCCTTCAGGTGCCGTACGCTCGCCAGCGCGCCTGCGACGAGGACGGGCGAGAGCGAGGTCGTGAAGATGAACCCCGGCGCATAGCTGCGGATCACGTCGATGATCACCTGATCGGCGGCGATATAGCCCCCCATCACCCCGAACGCCTTGCCCAGCGTGCCCTCGATGATGTTGATCCGCTCGGCCAGCCCCTCGCGCTCGGAAATGCCGCCGCCGCGCGGGCCATACATGCCGACGGCATGGACCTCGTCGAGATAGGTGAGCGCATTATACTTGTCGGCCAGATCGCAAATCTCGGCGATCGGGGCGATGTCGGCGTCCATCGAATAGACGCTCTCGAACGCGATCAGCTTGGGCGCGCCGGCGTCGTCGGCTGCCAGCAATTCTTCCAGATGCGCCAGGTCGTTGTGGCGGAACACCCGCTTCTCGCAGCCCGAGCTGCGGATGCCGGCGATCATCGATGCATGGTTGAGCTCGTCCGAATAGACGATGCAGCCCGGCATCAGCTTGGCCAGCGTCGAGAGCGTCGCCTCGTTCGAGACATAGCCCGAGGTGAACAGCAGTGCCGATTCCTTGCCGTGCAGGTCGGCCAGTTCCTGCTCGAGCTGGATATGATAATGGGTGTTGCCGCCGATGTTGCGCGTGCCGCCCGAACCGGCGCCGACGTCGTGGAGCGCCTCTTCCATCGCCGCGATAACATCCGGATGCTGGCCCATCGCCAGATAGTCGTTCGAGCACCACACCACGATCGGCTTGGGGCCATTATGCCCTGCAAAGCAGCGGGCATTGGGATAGGCGCCCTTGTTCCGCAGCACGTCGATGAACACGCGGTAGCGGCCTTCGGCATGCAGCCGGTCGATCGCCTGGTTGAATACCCGTGAATAGTCCATGGCGGGCGACGGGCTGTCTTGGGTGCGCATAGGAAGGGTCCCCTACGCCCAAAATCTGGGCATTTCCAGCCGCCGGACGCCCACAATTTGCTTGGGAGCGCCCGCAAAGGCTGGCGGCAGTGAAAGGTTCTCCATCTTTTGCACCGTCCGTCGCCGAATCTGATTTCGGTTAATTCGCATCTGCATCAATATGATAAAACTCCATACATCGCAGACGACTCGGGCAAACAAGCAAGTCTGCGATTGAGGGCATTCGCCCTCGCCAACCAGAAACGGAGCGGAAAAATGTCGAACCGGGACCTGGAATACTACGAGCAGCGCCTCCGCCAGGAGCGGGAACATGCAGCGCGGGCTGACGATTCGTCGGCGCGGCGTGTTCATCTGGAGCTGGCCGAACATTATTCGGCGAAGCTGCGCGATCCGATGAAGATGCCGGCGATCGCACAGGCCTGAATCGCACAGGCCTAAAGCGCGACGACCTGGACCAGACCGTAACGCGCGAGCGCCGGGCGCAACGACTCGGCCCGCGCATCCATCGCGGTGAACACAGCCTTCCCCGCTACGGATTTTTCCGGCCAGGATTGCCCTTGCGTGAGATGGGCAACCCGCCGTGCGATCCCCGCCCCCCCGTCGACAAACGCGATGGGCCGCGGCGCGACGCCGGCCAGGTCGCCCTTGATCAACGGGAAATGGGTGCAGGCGTTGACGATCACGTCGATTCGTTCGCCGCCAGGCTGGTCGAGCAATCCCTCCAGAACCGCGCGCAGCCGATCGGGTCCCGGCGCCGTGCCCGCCAGCGCCGCCTCGGCCATTTCCACCAGTTCGGCGGAGCCATGCCGCAGCACCGTGCAGTCCCCCGCAAAGCGCGCCGCGAGATCGTCGACATAAGGCTGGCGCACCGTCGCCTCGGTGCCGAGCACGCCGATGACGCGCGTCTTGCTCGATTCGGCTGCGGGCTTGATCGCGGGCACGGTGCCGACGATCGGCACGTCCAGCGCCGCGCGGACATGCTGGAGCGCGATCGTCGATGCGGTGTTGCATGCAATGACGATCAGCCGGGGGTCGAATCGCTCGGCCAGCCGCCCCAGCAGCGCCGGCACCCGCGCCGCGATCTCGGCTTCGCTCCGCGTGCCGTAGGGAAAGCCCGCCGAATCGGCGACATAGACCAACGGCGCCTGCGGCAGCAGCCCCGCGGTCGGCGCGAGCACGGAAAGCCCGCCAACGCCGGAATCGAAGAACAGGATCGGGCGATCGTCGGACATTGGCAGCCGGATGGCCCGGTCGCCCGCCGCGGTCAATGTTGCGCGTCCCCCGGCAACGGCTATGATCGTCGCGATCAAGGGGAGCGCAAGTGCCAACCGAAATTCTATGGGCGGGTCCCGCTGCGGCGCTCGTGCTCGGCTATCTGCTCGGCTCGATCCCGTTCGGCGTGCTCCTGACCCGGATGGCCGGCGCTGGCGATCTGCGCCAGATCGGATCGGGCAATATCGGCGCAACCAACGTGCTGCGTACCGGACGCAAGGGTTTGGCGGCCGCGACTTTGCTGCTCGACATGGCCAAGGGCGCCGCGGCGGTGCTGCTTGCCGAAGGGCTGTTCCCGGGCACCGCAATTCTGGGCGGGCTCGGCGCCTTCATCGGCCATTGCTATCCGGTCTGGCTCAAATTCCGTGGCGGCAAGGGCGTGGCGACGCTGATGGGAATCGTCGTCGCGTTGCACTGGCCTGCCGGCCTTGTCTTCGCTTTGGTTTGGCTGGGCGTGCTTGCGACGCTGCGCATTTCCTCGGTAGCGGGGATGGCCGCTGCGGTCAGCGCTCCCGTCGCGGTCGCGCTCTGGGGACGGATCGACCTGGTCGTGCCGCTGGTCGGGCTGGCGCTGATCGTGATTTGGAAGCATCGCGAGAATATCGCTCGGCTGCTGAACGGCACCGAGCCGCGAGTCGGCCGCAAGAATGGCTGATCCGCGCGAGCCACGGCTACGGCTGCTGCGCTCGGCGAATATCGGACCCGTCACCTATGCCCAGTTGATCGCCCGGTTCGGCACCGCCGAGGCGGCGCTCGAAGCCTTGCCGATGCTGGCCGCGCGCGGCGGCGGGCGCGCGCCGGCGATCGCCGACATCGGCAGGGTCCGGCGCGAGATCGCCGCGGTCGAGAAGCTCGGGGCCCGCTACCTGTTCCTCGGCGACTCGGAGTATCCGGCGCTCCTCGCGGAAACCGACAGCGCCCCGCCCGCCCTGATCCTGCGCGGCCGGCTCGAACTGCTCCAGCGGACCTGCATCGCGATGGTCGGCGCCCGCAACGCCTCCGCCGCCGCCTGCCGCTTCGCGCGGCAATTGGCGCTGGGCCTGGCCGAGGCAGGCGCCACCGTCGTCTCCGGCCTCGCCCGCGGCATCGACACCGCCGCGCATGTCGGCTCGCTCGCGGGCGGCACCGTCGGCGTCATCGCCAGCGGCATCGATATCGCCTTCCCGCCCGAAAATGCCGACCTGCAGGAACGCGTCGCGCGCGAAGGACTGCTCCTCGCCGAACAGCCACCGGGCACCGAACCGCTCGCCCGCTTCTTTCCCTCGCGCAATCGAATCATCGCCGGGTTGGCGCGGGGCACCGTGGTGGTCGAGGCCGCGCCACGCTCGGGCTCGCTGATTACCGCTCGGATCGCCGCCGAGGCGGGTCGCGACGTCATGGCCGTCCCCGGCTCTCCGCTCGATCCGCGCGCGCAGGGCTGCAATCTGCTGATCCGCGAAGGTGCGACGCTGGTGCAGTCGGTGGACGATATCCTGGAGGCCGTCCGCCCGATCGATGCCCGCGTGGTGCGTTCGCCCGGCGGCAGCTTCGCGGGTCCGCCGCCGCAGGACGCGAGCGATCCCGAGCGCCGCGCCGTCGAAGGCCTGCTGGGCCCGGTGCCGGTCGCTGTGGACGAACTCATCCGCCAGGCCGGGCTGGCTCCCGCCGTCGTGCAAACCGTCCTGCTGGAACTCGAACTCGCCGGCCGGCTCGAGCGCCATGCCGGCGGTCGGGTAAGCCTTCGCTAGAACCGGCGGACGCGGAAGCCGCGCCCGCCGTCTTGGTTCAGAAGCCGACGCGGGCCCCGAGCGAAAGCACGATCGCATGCGCATTCTGCAGCGTACCGTCGCTCAGGATCGCCGTCTGCGCGGCGGTGCCGGCATAGGCGGCGGTCGGGCGATCGATCGTCTGGTCCTCGAACGTCACATAATTGGCGCCGAGATCGACTCCGATCCGCGGGGTCAGCTGGTAGCTGCCGCCGACGCCATAGTTCCAGCGGTTGGAATCGGGCACGCGCGCATCGCGCAGCCCGTTCTGGGTCGGCGTCTGGCCGCGCTGGACGCCCGCGCGCACGGTGAGCCTGTCGCTGGCGTCATAGTCGATACCGCCGGCGACGCTCAGCGTGTTGCGATAGCTTTGCGGCAGCGCTTCGTTGACCGGCGCGCCGAGCCGGATCGCGTCGAAATCGGCCCAGGTGAAGCGTACCGCCTGCGCGTTAAGCGTGACCTTCGGGGCGACGCGGAGGCGCGTGCCGACGATGATCTGCGCGGGCGTGCTGAAGGTGGCTTCGACGTCCGACAGCGAGCGGTTCGACGCGGCGAGCGGCCCGACAAGCCCGCTGACCGTCAGGTCGCCAGTCAGATGATGCTTGATGCCCGATTTATAGGCGATGCCGACGGTCATGAAGTCGTTGTGCATCTGCACGCCGGCGCTCCAGCCGAAATCCCAGCCATTGCCCTTGAGCTCCTGCCGGCCGTCGGGAAGCGTCGCGAGGACGTTGGGCAGCGCGTTGCTGAGACTGGCGTCGGCATATTCGACGTTGAGCGAGGCGCCGACGCGCAGCCAATCGGTCAGCGCCACCGCGACCGAAGGCTGGATGTCGATCGTCAGCAGCTTGGTGCGATCCGCCGAATAGCGCGCCCAGCTATCCTCGGCATAATCGGTGGTGAAGCTGTAGGGCGAGGAGAGCGCGAGGCCGAAGGCGATCCGATCGTTGAGCGGAATCGCGATCGCGCCGGAAGGCAGCACCCCCTTGTTGATCGGATTGCGCGAAACCTGCTCGCCGCCGACCGGCGCAAAGGCCTGGCCCAGGCGCCGGATCAGCGTGGCATTGTTGACGACGTCGCCCTTGGGCAGGATCGCCGCGGCGGCGATCGCCGCCTCGGCCTGGGTCATGCCGGCGATCGAGGCGGGGTTCCACCACAGCGACGGCGCGCCGGTATCGGCGACTTCGCCCGAAAAGGCGCGGCCCGCGCCGCGCGCCGATTGCTCCTGGAGGTAGAAGGCCTGGGCGTTGGCCGGCCCGGCGAAGGCGAAGATGGAGGTGAGAGCGGAAGCGGCGACGAGCGAGGCCTTGAGAAGCATGTTGGGCAATCCTGTACGCTATTAACTGGTAACGGTGGTCGAATGCGGGTGGTTGAACGGTGTGGCCAGCGCGCCTCAGCGCATCCGGGTCCAGGTCTGGGTCTTGCAGAGCGGCTTGAACACGCACCCGCGCAGCTTCAGCGTGTTGGCGTCGGCCAGGCTGATGTCCGCGCCATAGGTCTTGCCGTCTTCGGCATTGTAGATCTTGCCGCCGGTCCAGCCATTGCCCTGCTGCTTGAACCCGCCGAGGATCTGCAGACCGCGCAGCTTCCGGCTGCGCAGCGCAGCGTCGCGATTCCGGGCGTCCTGCAGGTTGGGATTGGTGCGCAGCGCGTCCGAGGTCAGGATCCGGCCGCAGATCGATGCGCCGCAGCGCTGGATTTCGACCACGGCGTTGCGCGTCTCGGTCTTCCAGCGCCCGACTGCGGCCGTGGCGTCCTGGGGCGCGGGCGCGCTGGCGACGAGCGCCGGCGCGAGCGCAAGCATGGATAGTATCGAAAACATGGGGTTGCCCTCTCCTGGAGTCCGCTTGCACGCGGGCCTTCCATAGTCGGGTGCCGAAACCGGATTTCAAGGGCGGCTGCGCCCAGTCGATCGGGTCGATTTCCCGGGTGATTTCCGGCAGATAGCCCTGCAATGCCAAGGCGGTGGCGAGCCCGAGGTCGCACGCTTGCCCGCTTTCCCTAGCGTCGCGTGGCGTCCGGCACCCATAAGCGGCACCCTTGACGCCCCGCCAAAAGCCCCCCCACCTTACACGCGTACACGTGAGGAACGCGAAAACTCCATGCAGCTTGTCATCGTCGAATCGCCCGCCAAGGCCAAAACCATCGAGAAATATCTCGGCAAGGACTATCGCGTCCTCGCCTCCTACGGCCATGTCCGCGATCTTCCGGCGCGCGACGGATCGGTGAACCCCGACGAGGGCTTCGCGATGGAATGGGAAGCCTATGCCGACAAAAGCAAGCAGCTCAAGGCGATCACCGATCTCGCCAAGACCGCCGATCGCCTGATCCTCGCGACCGATCCCGATCGCGAGGGCGAGGCGATCAGCTGGCACGTCCAGGAAGTGCTCCGCAACAAGAAGGCGCTGCCCAAGGAAGTCGAGCGAGTCACCTTCAACGCGATCACCAAGCCCGCGGTGCTCCATGCGATGGCGCATCCGCGCGAGCTCGATACCGATCTGATCGACGCCTATCGCGCCCGCCGCGCGCTCGATTATCTGGTCGGCTTCACCCTCTCGCCGGTGCTGTGGCGCAAGCTGCCGGGCGCCAAGTCGGCGGGGCGGGTCCAGTCGGTGGCTTTGCGCATCATCGTCGATCGCGAGCGCGAGATCGAAAGCTTCCGCCCGCAGGAATATTGGTCGGTCACCGCCGACATGGAGCAGGACGGCACGCCCTTCGTCGCGCGGCTCAACAAATATAAGGGCGACAAGATCGATCGCCTGACGATCGGCGACGGCAAGACCGCCGAGGCCGCCAGGAAGGCCGTCGAGGAAGGCCGCTTCTCGGTCGCATCGGTCGAGACCAAGCCCGCGATGCGCAATCCGCCGCCGCCCTTCACCACCTCGACGCTCCAGCAGGAGGCCGCGCGGAAACTCGGTTTCTCCGCCAGCCACACGATGCGCATCGCCCAGGGTCTCTACGAGGACGGCGCGATCACTTATATGCGGACCGACGGCGTCACGATGGACGGCGATGCCATCCAGGAGGCCCGAAAAGCGGTCGTGAACCGCTATGACGGCCATTATGTGCCGGAAAAGCCGCGCGTCTATACGACCAAGGCCAAGAATGCGCAGGAAGCGCATGAGGCGATCCGGCCGACCGATTTCTCCAAGGACAAAGCCGGCGGCGGCGATCATGCCCGGCTGTACGATCTGATCTGGAAGCGCGCGCTCGCGAGCCAGATGGCCTCGGCACGGATGGAGCGCACGACGATCGACCTCGAGGACGCCACCGGCCAGCACGGCCTGCGCGCCACCGGCCAGGTCGTGCTCTTCCCCGGCTATCTCGCGCTCTACGAAGAAGGCCGCGACGACCCCGTTGGCCGCTCTGGCCAACAGGCCGACGCGGATGCCGACGAGGATAGCCGCCGCCTGCCCAAGCTCAGCGAAGGCGCGACGCCCGCCAAGAAGGCGGTCAACGCCGAGCAGCATTTCACCCAGCCCCCGCCGCGCTTCTCCGAGGCGTCGCTGGTCAAGCGGCTCGAGGAGCTCGGCATCGGCCGGCCTTCGACCTATGCCTCGATCATCCAGGTGCTCAAGGACCGCCTCTATGTCCGGGTCGAGAAGAACCGCTTCTTCGCCGAGGAGAGCGGCCGGCTGCTGACCGCGTTCCTCGAGCGATTCTTCCAGAAATACGTCAATTACGACTTCACCTCGGGGCTCGAGGACGAGCTCGACGACGTGTCGGGCGGCCGCGCCGCATGGCAGGCCGTGCTCGAAGCCTTCTGGAAAGACTTCAAGCCGCGCACCGCCGAGGTGATGGAGCAACAGCCCTCGGCGATCACCGCCGAGCTCGACAAGTTCCTCGAACCCTATCTCTTCCCGGCCAAGGCCGACGGCAGCGATCCGCGGCTCTGCCCCAAGTGCGAAGCGGGCAGGCTGGCGCTGCGCGGCGGCAAGTTCGGTGCCTTCGTCGCCTGCTCCAACTATCCCGAGTGCAAGTTCACCCGCCGCTTCGCCCAGCCCGGCGGCGAAGGCGACGACAGCGACGGCCCCGAGACGCTCGGCACCGATCCCGACACCGGCCTGCCCGTCGAGCGCAAGTCGGGGCGTTTCGGTCCCTACATCCAGCTCGGCGAGGGCAAGGAGGCCGCGCGGGCCTCCATCCCGAAAGACGTCGAGATGGATCTTGAGATGGCGCTCAAGCTGCTCAAGCTGCCGCGCACGATCGGCATGCACCCGGAGACCGGCAGCCCGATCACTGCCTCGATCGGCCGCTACGGCCCCTATCTTGCCCACAACGGCAAATATGCGCGGCTCCAGGGCACGATGGAGGTGTTCGAGACGGGAATGAATGCCGCGGTGGTCAAGCTGGCCGAGGCCGCGGCAAACGGCGGGCGTCCGGCGCGGGGCGCGCAGGCGCCGCTCAAGGTGCTCGGCCCGCATCCGCGCACCGAAGCCGAGATCAAGCTGATGGAGGGCCGCTACGGCGCCTATGTCACCGACGGCGAGACCAATGCGACTTTGCCCAAGTCGATCGACAAGGACCAGCTGACGCTCGAGGAAGCCGCGCAGCTGATCGACGCGCGCGCCGCGGCGGGTCCGCCCAAGGGCAAGGGCAAGAAGAAGGCCGCGCCGAAGAAGGCGGCGGCGAAAAAGCCTGCGGCCAAGAAGGCGGCGCCGAAAAAGACCACAGCGAAGAAGGCGGCGACTGAATAACCATCCCGTCACCCCCGCGAAAGCGGGGGCCCATCTCCGGCGCGCGCAGCCGGCATCACGGCCGCCGCGCGGCGCAGCGATGGCAGGAGATGGTTCCCCGCTTCCGCGGGGATGACGCGCGTTGGTGGCAGGCGGCCCATAGCGTCCGCCAGCGCTACGCCGCGCGCTGCTCCAGTCCGCGGAGCCAGGCGCGTGCCGCCTTCTGCGCTTCGATGATCTCTCGCGCGGTCATGTCGTCGGCGATCTCGGCGCGGCATTCCTGCGCGCGCTCGCTGCCCGACGCCGCGGCGATGTTGAACCATTTATGCGCTTCGATCAGATCGACATCGATCCCTTCGGCGCCGCTCGAATAGACGATGCCCAGATCGTAACAGGCATTCGCATCGCCACGTGCGGCGTCGCGGAGCCGGCTATCCACCAGGAAACGTGCGCTCTTCAGGCTGTTGCCCATTGCCACTACCCCTTATCTGAACCCTCGTCTCCGGTTCTGCAGGGCAAGTGCCAACAAATGGTTAACGCTATTAACCCTGTTCGTTCATTCTGGGGTCACTGCAAGATTGTCGATGAGGCGGGTGATCCCGATCTTCGCCGCCGCCAATAGTCGCGCCGGCCGATCCAGCGTCTCGACCGGCACCAGCGTCTCGGCATCGCACAAGGCGACATAGTCGACAGCCTCGAACCCGGCAGCGGTCAGCTTGGCCCGAACCTTCTCGAGCACCTCGTCCACCGGCGCACCGCTTTGCAGTGCCTGCACCGCCTCGCCGAGTGCCCGCGGCAGCGCACGCGCGGCGAGGCGCTCGTCGTCGGTGAGATAGGCGTTGCGCGAGGATAGCGCGAGGCCGTCGACGTCGCGCTGGGTGGGCAGGCCGACGATCTCGACGCCCAGGTCGAGATCGGCCACCATCCGCCGGATCACTGCGAGCTGCTGATAATCCTTTTCCCCGAAGATCGCGACATCCGGGCGCACCTGGCCGAACAGCTTGGCGACCACGGTTGCGACACCATCGAAATGCCCGGGCCGCGCCGCCCCGTCGAGCCCGTCGCTCACGCCGCTCACCGACACGGTGGTGGCGAACCCTTCCGGATACATGATCTCGACCGAAGGCATCCAAAGCAGGTCGACGCCCGCTTCCGCCAGCATGCGCGCGTCGCTCTGCTCGCGGCGCGGATATTTGCCGAGATCCTCATTGGGCCCGAACTGCTTGGGATTGACGAAGATCGAGACGACCACGCGGTCGCCGGCGCGCCTTGCGGCGTCGACCAGCGCCATATGCCCCGCATGCAGCGCCCCCATCGTCGGCACCAGCGCCACGCGCTCGCCCGCTGCCCGCCAGGCGGAAAGCGCCTCGCCAAGCTCTTCAAGACGACGGATGCTATGCACGCTTTGACACTTTCGATAAGGCGGGAGGGCGGCCTTCTATGGGGGGCAGGCGGCACGATCAATAAAGGAAGTTGTACAGCGTGATCGACGGACCCAAACGCCTTCATGTCCTCGTTTTCGCGAACGAGAAAGGCGGCACCGGCAAGTCCACGACGGCGGTCCACGCGGCGATCGGGCTGGCGGCGAAGGGCGCGCGCGTCGCCTGTTTCGACCTGGATCATCGCCAGCGCACGATGGGCCGCTATCTCGACAATCGCCACGCGACGATCAGGCGCACCGGGCGCGATCTGCCGATGCCGGTCTATGAGACGCATGACGGGGAGAGCATGGACTTCTTCTCGGAAACGCTCGATCGGCTCGGCCGGGACGCCGACTTCCTGGTGATCGATACGCCCGGCCGCGACGACAAGTTCGCGCGCGTCGCGGTCACCAATGCCGATACGCTGGTCACGCCGATGAACGACAGTTTCGTCGATTTCGACTTGATCGGCCATGTCGATCCCGAGACCTTCCGCGTCTCGCGCCCGAGCTTCTATTCGGAGCTGATCTGGGAATCGCGAAAGCGCCGCGCCAAGGCCGATGGCGAGACGATCGACTGGGTCGTCCTGCGCAACCGCATGCAGCATATTGAGGCGCGCAACATGCGTCGCGTGTCGGAGGCGATCGACCAGCTCTCCAAGCGGGTCGGCTTCCGCGTGATCTCCGGGCTTTCGGAGCGGGTGATCTATCGCGAGCTCTTTCCACAGGGGCTGACGATGCTCGATTCGGGCGAATTCGGCGCGATGGGGCTCAGCCATGTCGCGGCGCGCCAGGAGCTGCGCGAGATGATCGCCGGCCTGGCGCTTCCCGAAGTCGCCATGCCGCTGTTCGCCTGATGATGAAGGCGATCCTTGCGGCGCTGATCATCGCCGCCATCTATTATCTGTTCTTCAGGCCCAAGCAGGTGGCGCCGAAGCCGCCTCGCGTCGTGAACATGGCCGAGGACGAGGCGCGCGCCGTGCTGGGGGTGTCCGCCACCGCGGACGCCGAGACGATCCGCGAGGCGCATCGCCGGCTGGTCAGCGCAGTCCACCCCGACAAGGGCGGCTCGGCCGAGCTTACCGGCCGGATCAACGCCGCGCGGGACACCTTGCTCCGCCCCTGACGGGTCGTACTCATTACGCCCGCAGATTGAACTTTCGGGCGGCTTGGCGGATTAGGCCCGCAAAGCTTTTGGAGGCAACATGACCCACAATTTCGATCCCACTTCGCTCCGCGAATATGACATCCGCGGAATCGTCGGCGAGGCGCTGGGACCCGACGATGCGCACGCGATCGGCCGCGGCTTCGCGACGCTGCTTCGCCGCGCCGGCGGGCACCGCGTGGCGGTGGGGCGCGACGGCCGCAATTCGTCGCCGATGCTCGAGGAGGCGCTGGTCGCCGGCCTCACCGCGTCGGGCTGCGACGTCGTCCGGATCGGCATGGGCCCCACGCCGATGCTATATTATGCCGAAGCCACGCTGGAAGTGGATGGCGGCATCCAGATAACCGGCAGCCATAATCCCGGCAATTACAATGGCTTCAAGATGGTGTTTCAGCACCTCCCCTTTTTCGGCGAGGATATCCAGAAGCTCGGCCAGATGGCGGCGGACGGCGATTGGGACGAGCCTGCGGGCGATACCAGCGTCACGGATTACGACATACTCGACGCCTATGTCGGGCGGCTGATGGCGGGCTATGCCGGCGGCACCTATCGCGTCGGATGGGATACGGGCAACGGCGCCGCCGGTCCGGTGATCGAGAAATTGGTGAAGCTGCTCCCGGGTGAGCACCACACGTTGTTCACCGAAGTGGACGGCGATTTCCCCAATCATCATCCCGATCCTACCGAAGAAAAGAACCTGACCCAGTTGAAGGCGCTCGTCGCCGAGAAGCAGCTCGATTTCGGATTGGCTTTCGACGGCGATGGCGATCGGATCGGCGCAGTCGACGGGCTGGGACGTGTCGTCTGGGGCGACCAACTTCTCTCCATTCTGGCTGAACCCGTGCTGCGCGAGTTGCCCGGCGCCACGATCATCGCCGACGTGAAGGCCAGCCAGGCGCTCTACGATCGGATCGGCGAGCTCGGCGGCGAGCCCTTGATGTGGAAGACCGGGCACAGCCTGATCAAGACCAAGATGAAGGAGACCCATGCGCCGCTTGCGGGCGAGATGAGCGGGCACATCTTCTTCGCGCATAATTATTATGGCTTCGACGACGCCCAATATGCCGCGGTCCGCCTGATCCAGGCGCTGCACGTCATCGGCAAGTCGCTGACCCAGCTCAAGGACGAGATGCCCCAGCTGGTCAACACGCCCGAGATGCGCTTCCAGGTGGACGAGAGCCGCAAGTTCGCGGTGATCGACGAAGTGCTCGACCGGCTCGAGGCCGAAGGCGCCGAGGTGAACCGCACCGACGGCGCACGCGTCAACACCCCCGACGGCTGGTGGCTGCTGCGCGCTTCCAACACGCAGGACGTGCTGGTGGCCCGTGCCGAGGCCAGGAATCAGGAAGGCCTCGATCGCCTGATGGCGATGATCGACGCGCAGCTCGCCGCGAGCGGGCTGGAGCGCGGCGAGCAAGCGGGGCACTGACGTCTAAAGCCCCTCCCCTTCAGGGGAGGGGTTGGGGGTGGGGGCGTGCCGTCTCACCGAGCCTGGGGCCAGAGGATAGCCCCCACCCCAACCCCTCCCCTGAAGGGGAGGGGCTTTCCCCAATTATGACTCGCATTCCGCCCTCCCAGCCCCCACTTGTGGCCGCATGGCACCTCCTGCCCCTTCCATCATCCGCGTCATCGATCTCGAGACCACCGGACAGGCACCGCCTGCGCATGGCGTGTGCGAGATCGGCTGGCAGGACGTTGCGCTGCGGCCCGATGGCCGGTGGGAGCTACAGGGCGAGGGCGGCAGCCGGCTGGTCAATCCGGGGCGGCAGATCCCGCCGCTGACCATGGCGATCCATCACATCCGCGACGAGGATGTTGCCGACGCCCCCTGGTGGCACGACGTTGCCCGGCCGATCCTCGATCCCTGGCCGCGGCGGGTGGCGCTCGCAGCACATCGCGCGACGTTCGAGGAGCAGTTCTGCACACCCTCGCTCACCCGCGGCGCCGACTGGATCTGCACCTGGAAATGCGCGCTGCGATTATGGTCCGATTCGCCGGGCTTCTCCAACCAGTTGCTGCGCTATTGGCGCAAGCCCGCGGGGATGGAGCATGAGCGCGGGTTGCCGGCGCACCGCGCCTTTCCTGACGCCTATGTCACTGCCTTCCACCTGCGCGACATGCTCAACGAGGTTGGCGCAACGCAGCTGATCGAATGGTCGCGCGAGCCCGGACTGTTGCCGCGCGTGCGCTTCGGGCCCGATCGCGGCAAGGAATGGAGCGAGATCGACGACGATGTGCTCCATGCCTTCATGGCCGATCGCGACATAGACATTCGCCACACCGCCCAAGTCGAATTCGCCCGCCGCAGCGGCGGCGGGGCGGTCAAGCGCAGTGCTTCGCCCCAGGACCTGCTGCTCTAGCCGTGCCGGCTTGCAATGTAGGATTTCATTTGCTTGACTAGGCGCGCGCAAGGGCTTGCCCGCGCACGCTCTTTGACCCGTTGTCGAGAATTTTTTCCGCCGCTCGATGGCTTGGGAAAGCCGTTCTTGGTGCGACTTTCTGTGACTTTCGGTGCCGCCGGGCTCAGCGGCGTCCGGCGATGAGCGTGCGGACGCCCTCCAGCACCCAGCCATAAACGAGATGCGACGCTGCCCCATAGAAATGGGTGGCCAAGGGCACCTCGTCCGGCGCGGCGCCCAGGCCGACGGCGGGGACCGCTACTTCATCGATCAAGGCGGCCGTCGCGATGCCATAAGCGCTGCCGAACCCCGCGCGCGCCGCGGGCCGATATTCGGTGAGCACGCCGTAGATCCCGCCGAGTACCCCACCGACGAGGTAATGGACTGCCTGTCCGGCCGGCTTGCGATACGGTGCAGGCACCGGATCGCCGGCGATCGCCTCGCTCGCTGCGTCCGCCGCCTTCACCGTTGCGGGATCGCCGTCGCCGCCCTCGTCGGGCAGCAGCTTCTGCGCCCTCGATTGGAACGCCGCCATTGCGGCGGAGGCGACCAGCCCGGCGGCGACGCCGGCCAGCAGGCCGAGAAAGGGTCGTGGATGATGGGCCATGTGCTGCTCCGATACGGGAAAGCCCGAACGCCCCATTGGGCGTCCGGGTTCACCGATGACAGCGCCCCGCTCAATATTGGACGCGAGTGGCCGTCAACTTGTGCGCCGCGAGCTTGGCCTGGACGCTCTCGCTGCCCGCCAGATGCCCTGCGCCGACCGCGACAAACACCGTGCCGGGCTTGGCCAGGCGCTGCGAGATCCACTCGGCCCAGCGCACGTTGCGATCGCCGAGCAGGATCTTGCCGAGCTCGGGCGTCTCGATGAGGCTTTCGTTCATCGTCTTGGCGAGCCCGTCCGGATCGCCGGCCGACCAGCGCGCGACCATGCCGTCCAGAGTCTCGCCCATTTTGGGATAATCATCGACGGTCGATACCAGGAACTTGACCTGCAGCGGCTCGGGCAAGGAGTCGAAATAGCCCAATTGCTGCTCTGCGGTCTCGAGCCCGATCACCGGCTTGCCGGCCGCCTTGGCTGCGGCGCCCAGCACACGCTCTGCGCCGCTTTCGGGATTATAACCGAGCTTCGGGAGCCCCGCGACGCTAAGCGTGACCGCCGCGAACCAGGGATCGAAACGGTCCAGCGCCACCGCCGGCACGCCGACATCCGCCATCGCCTTGCCATAGGCCTCGCGCTTGTCCGCGGGCAGTTTCTCGGTGAGCGTGGGGCCGGTCGGGTTCACCGCGGTCTTCATGATGATCCCCTGCATCGCCGCGGGATCGGGCTCGATCAGTTCGAGCACGAGCTCGTCGCTCTTGTCGAACGCGGTCTTCACCGCCTCGTCGAACCAGCTGAGACCCGGCTTCAGAACGTGGACGGTGCCGAACAGATAGATGGTCGTGTCGGCATCCTTGACGACCCACAAAGCGGGATCGGCATCCTTGGCCTCCTGGGCGTGCGCCAGGCCGGGGGTCAGGGTGAGTGCCAGCGCGGCTCCCGACCGCAGCAACATCTTCAACATGTCGGAAAGCTCCATTTCGAGTGAATCAGGACCGCAGTTTCTTCCAGAAATAGGCGGCAATCATGACGAGGTAGACCGTCACAAAGATGATCTCGTGCCGTGGCTCAGGGACCAGACCGCCCTTCCACAGCAGATACCAAGCGGGATAGGCGACAAGGAAGAAATAGAGGGTGAACATGCTCGACCAGTAATTGGTCAACCGTTCGACTTCGTCGACGGCGCGCAGATAGGCCCAGCTCGCGACGACGATCGTCACGGCCATGATCGCCGTGGCGACGATCGCCACCACGGGCGGCAACGGCCCGATCAGGCCGGGATCGTTCTGATCCCTGTAAAAGCCCATCAGACCGCCGCCGACCCCGCCCAGCGCGCCTGCGATAAACAGGATTCCGACGATCTTGCGGCGCCGCACCTTTGCGGCACGTTCGCCTTCGCCCAGCTCATGCGGCATCCGTGCCGCCCCCTTCGCCATCATCGAAAATCTCCTCGATGCTGAGCCCGAAGATGCGGCCGATGCGGAATGCGAGCGGGAGCGAGGGATCATATTTCCCCGTCTCGATCGCATTCACTGCCTGGCGCGACACGCCGAGACGGCCGCCAAGCTCTGCCTGGCTCCAGTCGCGTTCGGCGCGCAGCACTTTCAGCCGGTTCTTCATATGCCCCCGTCTCAGCCCGCCGCTGTCGGCGTCGCCTGACCATTTGTCAGGTAACACTGACACTAGTGGCGGAGATTCGTCAGCTTGTCAAGCAACCCTGACCATTTGCGATGCGAGCCTGACTTTGAACTCAGCGCCCAAGCCGTTCGGCATGCCAGGCGACATGATCGGCCATGAAGGTCGAGATGAAATGATAGCTGTGATCGTAGCCCGGCTGCATTCGCAGCGTCAGCGGGATGCCGGCGGCGGCGCAGGCATCGGCAAGCAATTCGGGACGCAATTGCTCCGCGAGGAACTGGTCGGCGTCGCCAATGTCGACGAGCAGTTCGGCCGCGCGGGCGCCATCCGCGATCAGCGCGCAGGCGTCATACGCGCGCCACGCGCTCCGGTCCGCGCCGAGATAGCCGCTCAGCGCCTTCTCGCCCCACGGCACCTGCGACGGCGCGACGATCGGCGAGAAGGCCGAGATGCTCCTGAAGCGATCCGGGTTGCGCAGCCCGATCGTGAGCGCGCCATGCCCGCCCATCGAATGGCCGGTAATGCCCTGCCGATCCATGTCCGCGGGGAACTCGGCGGCGACCAATGCCGGCAGTTCCTGCTCGATATAGCTGCGCATCCGGAAGTTCGCGGACCAGGGGGCTTCGGTCGCGTCGACATAGAAGCCCGCGCCCTGGCCGAAATCATAGGCCGAGTCGTCGGGCACCTCTTCACCGCGCGGCGAGGTGTCCGGCGCGACGAAGATCACACCCAGCTCGGCGCAGGCGCGGCGATACTCGCCTTTGTCGGTGACGTTGGCGTGGGTGCAGGTCAGGCCGGACAGATACCAGAGCAGCGGCAGCTTCGCACCGGGCGCGTGGGGGGGAACATAGACCGAGAAGGTCATGTCGGTGCCGGTGACGGCGCTGGCATGCCGGTAGACGCCCTGGACGCCGCCATGCGCCCGGTTGGTAGAGAGCGTTTCCACGGTCAGTAGACGACGACCGAGCGGATGCTCTCGCCCGCATGCATCAGCTCGAAGCCCTTGTTGATCTCCTCCAGGCTGAGGACATGGGTGATCATCGGGTCGATCTCGATCTTGCCGTTCATGTACCAGTCGACGATCTTGGGCACGTCGGTGCGGCCCTTGGCGCCGCCGAATGCGGTGCCGCGCCAGTTGCGCCCGGTGACGAGCTGGAACGGGCGGGTGGCGATTTCCTTGCCGGCCTCGGCCACGCCGATGATGATGCTGGTCCCCCAGCCGCGGTGGCAGCATTCAAGCGCCTGGCGCATGACGTCGGTATTGCCAGTGCAGTCGAAGCTATAGTCGGCCCCGCCATCAGTAAGTTGCTGAACCGCAAAGATGACCTCATTGCTCGTCAGTCCGCGGGCGTCGATGAAGTCGGTCATGCCGAAGCGGCGACCCCATTCCGCGCGATCAGGGTTGATGTCGACGCCGATGATCCTGCTCGCACCCGCCATCCGCGCGCCCTGGAGCACATTGAGACCGATCCCGCCGAGCCCGAACACGACGATATTGTCGCCGACCTGGACCTTGGCAGTGTTGACCACCGCGCCGACGCCGGTGGTCACGCCGCAGCCGATATAGCAGCTGGTCTTGAACGGCGCGTCCGCGCGGATCTTCGCCACTGCGATCTCGGGCAGGACGGTGAAGTTCGAAAAGGTCGAGCAGCCCATATAATGGTAGATGGGCTGGCTCTTATACGAAAAGCGCGTGGTGCCGTCGGGCATCAGCCCCTTGCCCTGGGTGGCGCGGATCGCGGTGCAAAGGTTGGTCTTGCCACTGAGGCACGACTTACATTGGCGGCATTCGGGCGTGTAAAGCGGGATGACATGGTCGCCCGGCTTCACGCTGGTGACGCCCTGCCCGACCTCGCGGACGATCCCCGCGCCCTCATGGCCGAGCACGCTGGGGAACAGGCCTTCCGAATCGAGCCCGTCGAGCGTGTAGGCATCGGTGTGGCAGATGCCGGTGGCCATGATCTCGACCAGCACTTCGCCGGCCTTGGGGCCTTCCAGATCGAGTTCGACGATCTCGAGCGGCTGCTTGGCTTCGAACGCGACGGCGGCTCTGGTCTTCATGCGATTCTCCTTGCTTGCGCGCCTGATCGGGGATGCGATCGAGGGTTGCAAGGAAGGAAAATGGTGCTGCCGGTGAGGATTGAACTCACGACCTCAGCCTTACCAAGGATGCGCTCTACCACTGAGCTACGGCAGCACTCGCGACGGGCCGGGCCCGGGCGGGAGGGGCCTATGTGCTCGGGGGCGGGCGATTGTCAAGGCGAAGCCTGAGCGCCTATCACGCGCGGATGGACGATGCGGAGAAGAAGGCGCGGCTGGCCGAGGCGCTGCGGGCCAATTTGCGCAAGCGCAAGGCGCAGGCGCGCGAGCAAGTGGCCCCGATCGAGCCGCCGCCCGCGAAGGACCCGTAGCCCTTTCGAATCGCGCGCTCAGGCGATCGGCGCGCATTTCCCTTCCAGCCAGCGCAATTCCTCGCCTTCCAGCTGGGCGCCGACTATGTCGAGCACGCGCTGATGATAGGCGTCGAGCCAGGCGCGCTCGCCTTGGCTCATCAGGCTCGGCTCGATCAGGCGGCGCTCGATCGGCGCCAAAGTGAGCGTTTCAAAGCCGAGCATCGGCTGTTCGGCGCCTGGAATATCGCGCGCAGCGACGAGCACCAGATTCTCGATGCGGATGCCATATTCGCCGGCCTTGTAATAACCGGGTTCGTTCGAGAGGAACATGCCCGCGCGCAGCGGCTCGAGCGACTGGCCGCCGGGATAATAAGGCTGGGCGATTCGCTGCGGGCCCTCGTGGACCGACAGATAGGCGCCGACGCCGTGGCCAGTGCCGTGGGCGTAATCGCACCCGATTTCCCAAAGCGGGCGCCGTGCGAAACTGTCGAGCTGGGCACCGGTGGTGCCGTCGGGGAACAGCGCAGTGGCGAGGGCGATATGCCCCTGGAGGACGCGGGTGAAGCGATCCTTCATCTCC
Source organism: Sphingomonas sp. M1-B02 (assembly GCF_026167525.1). NCBI lineage: Bacteria > Pseudomonadati > Pseudomonadota > Alphaproteobacteria > Sphingomonadales > Sphingomonadaceae > Sphingomonas > Sphingomonas sp. M1-B02. The sequence continues at coordinate 2,081,612 of NZ_CP110679.1, forward strand.
GCGCTGGGCTCACCCACCGGCACCACCCGCGTCACGTCGGTGGTGCCATCGGCATATTGGCCGCCCGAATCGACCAGATAGAGCTGGCCGGGTTCGATCGGCAGGCTCGATTCCTCGGTCACCTTATAATGCGGGATCGCGGCGTTGGCGCCGGTGGCCGAGATGGTGTCGAAACTCAGATCCTTGAGCACCCCGGTCGCCTCGCGAAACTGCTGGAGCCGCGCCGCGGCGCTCAGCTCGGTCAGCGCGCCCTGCGGCGCCTCTTCCTCGAACCATTTGAGAAAGCGGACCAGGGCGACGCCGTCGCGCGCCTGCGCCGCGCGATGCCCGCTTATCTCGGCGCTATTCTTGATTGCCTTGGCCAGCACCACCGGATCGCGCAACGCCAGGATGCGCGCACCGCCAGCATCGAGCGAATCGAAGATCGCGGCGACCGCGCGCTCGGGATCGGCGGCGACTCGCTTGTCGCCGAGGCTCGCCAGCGCGGCGGCGAAATCGGCGCGATCGCGGACGCGGACCGCATTACCGAGATGCTGGCGCACGGCATCGGTCAGCTTGCCCGGCGCGGCGAAGAATTCGGCCGTGCCGTCGGAATGGACGATCGCATAGGCAAGCGCGACCGGCGTGTGCGAAACATCGTCGCCGCGCACGTTGAACGCCCAGGCGATCGAATCGAGCGCGGAGAGGATGACGGCATCGGCCTTCCGATCGGCGAGCCAGTCGGCGATCTCGGCGCGCTTGGCGGCGGACGACTTGCCGGCGGTGGCATCGTCCTGGACCGTCAGCTGGGCGTCGGAGGGCGCGGGCTGCTCGGCCCAGACCGCGTCGATCGGGTTCGCGGCGACCGCGACCAGCTCGGCGCCCTTCTCGGCCAGCGCCTTGCGCGCTTCCTCGACCCAGGCGCGGGTGTGGAGCCAGGGATCATAGCCGATGCGGCCGCCGTCGGGGGCATGTTCGCCGAGCCAGTCGGCGACGCTGACCGCGGGCACCGGCACATAGTCCCAGGAATCGGCCGAGACCTGCTGGCGTACCTGGAGCGTATAGCGCCCGTCGGTAAAGATCGCGGCTTCCTGCGGGAGCACCACCGCGGTGCCCGCCGAGCCCTGGAAGCCGGTCAGCCAGCCGAGCCGCTGGGCATATTCACCGACATACTCGCTCATATGCTCGTCGGTGAGCGGTACGACGAACCCGTCGAGTCGGTCGCGCTTGAGTTGCTCGCGCAGGGCCTGGAGTCGATCGGCGTAGCTGGACATGTCAAACCTTCTGCGTGCGGAACTGTGAAGCGTGCGATCTCCTGCGCCTTTGCGCGCACCGCAAAGAGAGGCATTCGTCCTCAAATAAGCGATTGCGGACGAATTTCCACTTCGGAAGCCCCTGTGGCGGGGGCGATGCGCTCGATGCAGGCGAGCTGGCGGCGCAGGCTTCGACAGGGCTGCATCCTGGGCTAAGGGACGGGGATGAATGATATCCCCAAACCACCGATCGCCGCCACGCGCGCCCACAGCTTCTCCGCCCATGGCGTGACGATCGACGATCCCTGGGCATGGCTGAAGGACCCCAATTACCCCGACGTCGGCGACAAGGACGTGCTTGCCTATCTCGAGGCCGAGAACGCCTATTTCGAGGCGGTGATGGCGCCGCACAAACCGCTGTCCGAGACCCTGTTCAAAGAGATGCGCGCGCGGATCAAGGAAGACGAATCGACCGTGCCGCAAAAGGACGGCGACTGGATCTACTGGACCGATTACGAGACCGGCGGCGAATATCCGCGCTGGTGGCGCAAGCATGTCGATGGCGGCGCGGATCAGTTGATCCTCGACGAGCCGGCGCTCGCCGCGGGCAAGGACTATTTCCGGCTGGGGGCGATCAGCGGCAGCCCCGATGGCCGCTGGCTCGCTTACGCGATCGACGACAATGGATCGGAACGGTTCGAGGTTCGGGTCAAGGATCTCGAGAGCGGCGAATTGCTGCCCGATATCATCCCGGGGATGCTTTCGGAGATCGTCTGGACGTCCGATTCGAAGGGTTTCCTCTATGGGGTCGCCAACGAGAATTGGCGCACCGATAATGCCCGCTGGCACAAGCTGGGGGATCCGATCGAGGCGGACCTGGAGATCTTCCGCGAGGCCGACGAAGGCTACCGCGTCGCGGTGGGCGAGACTCAGTCGCGCAAATGGCTTTTGGTCTCGACCGGCGATCATGTGACCAGCGAAGTCTATCTGCTGCCCGCCGACAATCCGGCGGCGGAGATGGTGCTGGTCGCACCGCGCAAGCCCGGCCGCGAATATGATGTCGACGAGCATGACGGCACGCTCTTCATCCACACCAACGATTTGGATCCCAATTTCCGCCTGGTGACCGCGCCGGTGGAACGGCCAAGCGAATGGACCGAGCGGATCGGCGCTTCGAAGCAGTTCTACATGACCGGGGTGGAGTGTTTCGCCGACTTCTTCATCGTCGAGGGGCGCGAGGACGGGCTCGATCAGATCGAGCTGCATCGCTACGACCCTGCCATTCCGCCGGTGCGCCTCCCCTTCCCCGAGGCGAGCTATGTCGCGGGACTGGGCGACAATCCCGAATATGCGGTGACCAAGCTGCGGCTGGGCTATGAGTCGATGGTCACGCCGGGGACGGTGCAGGATTATGACGTCGCGACGGGCGCGCTCGAGACGCTGAAGGTGCAGGAGATACCGAGCGGCTACGATCCCGCCAAATATCGCACCGAGCGGCTCAAGATCGCGACGCGCGACGGGACGCAGGTTCCCGTGTCGATTGTCTATCCGAAGGACTTCCCCCGCGACGGGACCGGCAAGCTCTATCTCTATGCCTATGGCGCCTATGGCTATGCGATCCCGCCGGGCTTTTCGACCAGCCGGATGTCGTTCCTCGATCGCGGCATGGCCTTCGCGATCGCGCATATTCGCGGCGGCGACGATCTGGGGCAGCAATGGTATCTCGACGGCAAGCTGGCGAAGCGCGAGAATACGTTCAACGACTTCGTCGACTGCGCGAAGGGGCTGATCGAACTCGGCTATACCAAGGCGGGCAATATCGCGATCGCCGGACGATCGGCGGGGGGCGAACTGATGGGGGCGGTCGTCAATTCCGATCCCGAATTGTGGGGCGTGGTGGTGGCCGACGTGCCGTTCGTCGACGTACTCAACACGATGCTCGACGAGAGCCTACCGCTGACCCCCGGCGAATGGCCCGAATGGGGCAATCCGGTGGAGGATGCGGAGGCCTTCCGGCTGATCCACAGCTATTCGCCCTATGACAATGTGAAGGCGCAAGCCTATCCGCCGCTGTTCATCTCGGGCGGACTCAACGATCCGCGGGTGACCTATTGGGAGCCGGCGAAATGGGCCGCCAAGCTGCGCGCGACCAAGACCGACGACAACTGCCTCGTCCTCAAGATGAACATGGGCGCGGGGCATGGCGGCAAGTCCGGCCGCTGGGAAAGTTTGAAGGAAGCCGCCGACGAGATGGCGTTCGTGCTGTGGCAATTGGGCGTGGAGGAATGAGGCATGTCGATATTGCTGTTGGCGCTCGCGCAGGCGGTCTCCGCTCCTGATCCGGAGGCGCTGCGGCTGGGGCGGCGGCTGGCGGAGACGGGGACGCTCGCAGCGCTGCTGCCGATCGTCACCGTCAAGGAGCGCGAAGAGCTGCTACGCGAGCATCCCGAATGGAGCGATGCCGACAAGGCCGCCTTCCGGGCGACCGCGGACGAGGTCGCCAAGGCCGCAACCGCGCGGCTGATGGAGGCGAGCGGACGCGCCTATGCGCGGATATTGTCGCTCCCGGACCTCCGCGCGCTGGTGGCGTTCAACGAAGGCGCGGCAGCGACGCGATGGCGCGCTGCGACGCCCGCGGCGGTGCTCGAGTCGATGGGCGCAATGGGCGGGTTCGATTACAAGAAGGAAGCGCGAGCGGCGTTCTGCGCGAAGAGCGGCAAGGGTTGCGACTAGCGGCGCACGACCGGACGCGGACCCTTGGCTACATCTCCCACCCGGGCGCAGGCCGGGGCCCAGTATCCGCGGACTGGAGTTCGCAGCCGCCGTCTCGAACAGCTCGAAACCGGATCCCGGCCTGCGCCGGGGTGGGCGTTGGCCAAGCCGTGGCCCAGTCGCAATCTCTCGACTGCACTCCGCCCTCGCTACTTCCGCGACCCTCGGTCATCCCGGGGAGAGCCGGCATCCAGAGTCCAGCAGGACGTTGCTTTCCAACCCTGGATCCCGGTTTTCGTCGAAATGACGGTTCAGGTGGGCCCAGGTCCGGATTGAGTCGCCCGCTCGATCAGCTTGGTCTCGCGGTGGCACTGGTGGCAGAAGGCGAAGTCGAAGGTTTCGCTCAGGACCCAGGCCTGCTGCTCGACGCTCCATTCCGCCCAGGCGTCGCGCGTGACCGCGACGCCGCCGCATTGTTCGCATGCATGTTCGACCCGAGGCGGCCTTGCTTCAGCCATGCGCGACCATAACCCGCCAACGGTCCGCTTTGGAGAGAACAATGTCCGTTACGGAGCGAATTCAGAACCGATCCGAAGGCGATGCGATTTGCCGCAGGTCGCTCCGCTGCAGACATGCTCGCAAGACTTTGCTTACCCCTGCGGGCCTAGGGGGGAAGCATGCGACGCTCCCCTTCCCGATCCCGCCAGACAAGCTGGCGCGACCTGCGGACGATGCTGCTCGGCGGGATTTGTGCGGGGCTCGCATTCGCGGGGTGGAGCGTGATGCGCGAGCAGCCGGTGGCGCCCGCCGCCGTGGCAGCGGACTCGCGTGGCGAGGGCGAGACAATACGCTTGGGCCTGTGCCACGGCGGCGGCGGGACCAACTGCGTGGTCGACGGCGACACGATCTGGATGGCCGGCGAGCGGATTCGCGTGGCCGACATCGACGCGCCCGAGAGACACCCTCCGCGCTGCGCGGATGAAGCGCGATTGGGAGAGGCGGCGACGCTGCGGCTGCAGGCGCTGCTGAACGCCGGCCCGGTGACGTTGGAGACGGGCGCGCGCGATGCCGATCGCTACGGCCGCAAGCTGCGCATCCTGACTCGCAACGGCCGATCGCTCGGCGACCAATTGGTCGACGAAGGCCTGGCCCGCGCCTGGGAGGGCCGGCGGCGCGCCTGGTGCTGAGGGTCGGCAGATAAAGGCTTGATCGCGAGGCTTTTCCCCATCAAATTTCGGCCAAGACATTTGGGGGAGAGACCTATGCGCAGGCTGGCGCAATCTATTCTGCTCGGGCTGCTCGTCGCGGGCGGAGTCGCCGGCGGTGGCGCGGTGATCGCATCGGGAGCGTCGGTCCAGGCCGACCCGTTCGACACCGCGCGCTATCTGATCAAAGTCAAGGACAGCGCCGGCGCGCTCACTTTGATCGACAGCGGACAGTTCGACATCAATCTACAGACGGACGAGGGCTATAGCCTGCTCCATTATGCCGCCGAGGCCGGCGATCTGGCGCTGGTGAGGGCGATGCTCGAGCGCGGCGCCGATCCCAATCTGAAGAACAAGCTCGGCATGCTGCCCTATCAGAGCGCTTACTCGACGCTGGTGAAGGCCGAGCTGCGCAAGGCGATGGCCGCGGGCAAGCCGGCACCGGCCGGACAGGCGGCCGGACAGGCAGCCGGACTGGCAGCCGGACTGGCAGCCCCGGGCAGCTCCGGCATGTGCGAAATGGCGCGCAACGCACCCGCGAGCAGCAGCCGATCGCCGGCCCTGCGCCCGTTCCTCGCCGCCAGGGACGCGATCTGGTACAACCATCCCGACGAGCTGGCCGGCCTGATCGAGGATTGCGTCGCGGTGAACAGCCAGGACGAATATGGCTGGACCCTCCTCCACCAGGCGGCGAGTCGCGACCGGGTGGCGCTGGCGAAGATCCTGCTCGATCGCGGCGCGAGCAAGACGATCCGCAACAAGGACGGCGACACCGCAGGCCAGCTGGCGACATCGCCCGAAATGAAAGCCCTGCTGGGGGGAAGCACCGCCGCGACGCCGAAGCCGACGACTGCGCGCGACACCGAATGCCAGCAAAAATATCGGGCCGATGCGGCGCTCTGCTCGGATTCGACGTGCAAGATGGGATCGATGCGCAAATGGCAGCAATGCCTGAAGACCGGGCGCTACTGGTAGGCGATCGGCTTATTCGGCGGCGCGCACCGACTCGCTCTCGACTTCCTCGGGCAGCGCCCAGACGAGATCCTCCTTCTGCAGGACGCGCCCGTCATGCGCCTGGACCGCGACCTGGCCAATCGGCTTGCGATCGCGCGCGTCGACGAGGACGGGGAAGGCCGGGACCCTGGTCTCCCAGCGCTCGCCCCATTGGCGCAGCGCGATCATGGTCGGGAGCAAGGCATAGCCCTTGTCGGTAAGTCGATATTCGATTTTCCGACGATCCTCCGGGCAGGGTCGCCGCTCGAGAATGCCCTTCTCGACCAGCCGCGAGAGGCGATTGGCGAGGATGTTGCGGGCAATGCCGAGCTCGGACTGGAATTCTTCGAAATGGTGGAGACCATTGAACGAGCCGCGCAGGATCAGGAACGACCAGCGTTCGCCCATCGCTTCAAGCGCCGCCGGAAGGCTGCATTCGGTCGCCAGCTCGCGCAGGGATTCTCTGATCGCACTACCCATGACCGACCATTACTCCAATTCCCGCGCTGCCCAAATGGCATAAGATACTGCAACGCAGCACTAGTTTCTGCTTGCAACCTACATTGCTGTCAATTAACTCTTGGGCGCAACTCGATTGCAGCAGAACATCCCCCAGGAGGACCTGTCCATGAACCGTATTCACGCTGTCGCGGCGATCGCCGCGGCGACGCTGGCGTTCGCGCCCACCGCCGGCTTCGCCCAGACCGTTCGTGGCTATTATGCCGCTACACCGGTCGCCGCCCCCGCCAAGAGCAGCCTCGTCACCCGCTCGACCGTCTGGAAATGCGGAGAAGGCGTCTGCCTCGCAGCCAAGGCGAATGCCCGCGACACTATCATGTGCGAGTTGGTGGTGCGCGAGATCGGGCAGGTTTCGGCATTCCGCGCAAACGGGACCGATTTCGATGCCGAAGCGCTTGCGAAATGCAACGCCAAAGCCCGGTGAGGCGGACAGGACCGCATTTCTTCTCCCCTTGTAGGGCGGAAGAAGTGCGGTCCTCCCACTAAATCATTGCAATGCAGCGCGCCGGGTGCCCATTTAGGCACTGTGCTGCGTCAATATGAACTTGTCGACCGGGTCCTGTCCTACGACCCCGATGCCGATGAAGCGCTCCTCAACCGCGCCTATGTCTTTTCGGTAAAGGCGCATGGCACCCAGAAGCGCGCGTCTGGCGATCCCTATTTCAGCCATCCGATCGAAGTCGCGGGCATCCTGACCGACTTGCATCTCGATGCCGAGACGATCGCCACCGCGATCCTGCACGACACGATCGAGGATACGGTCGCCACGCCCGAGGAGATCCATCGGCTGTTCGGCGCCAATGTCGCGCGGATGGTGGACGGCGTCACCAAGCTTTCCAAGATCGAAGCCCAGACCGAGAATGAGCGCGCGGCGGAAAATCTGCGCAAATTCCTGCTCGCGATGTCGGACGATATCCGCGTGCTGCTGGTCAAGCTGGCGGACCGGCTGCACAATATGCGCACGCTCCACCACATCAAGAATCCGGAAAAGCGCAAGCGTATCGCCCGCGAGACGATGGACATCTATGCCCCGCTCGCCGAGCGGATCGGCATGTATGAGTTCATGAAGGAGATGCAGAGCCTCGCCTTCCGCGAGCTCGAGCCCGAGGCGTTCGAATCGATCACCAAGCGGCTCGAGGCGCTTAAGACCGAGGGCGTCGACCGGATCGCCAAAATCTCCTCCGGGCTCAAGCTGCTGCTCAGCCGAAACGGCATCGACGCAGAAGTGACCGGGCGCGAGAAGCATCCCTATTCGATCTGGCGCAAGATGTCCGAACGCCATGTCAGCCTGGAGCAGCTTTCGGACATCATGGCGTTCCGCGCTACGGTGAAGAATGAGGAGGAATGCTATCGCGCGCTGGGCGTGATCCACCGCCGCTGGCCGATGGTGCCGGGGCGGTTCAAGGATTATATCTCGACGCCGAAGCGCAACGGCTATCGCTCGCTCCACACTTCTGTGATCCACGCCGAGAATATGCGCATCGAGATCCAGATCCGCACGCAGGACATGCACGCGCAGGCCGAATATGGGCTAGCGGCGCACTGGGCATACAAGCAGGACGCGGTGCGGCCCGACACGCAGGTGAGCTGGATCCGCGACCTGATCGAAATCCTCGATCATGCCGACAGCCCCGAAGAGCTGCTCGAACATACCCGCATGGCGATGTATCAGGATCGCATCTTCGCCTTCACCCCCAAAGGCGAGTTGATCCAGCTGCCCAAGGGCGCGACCCCGGTCGATTTCGCTTATGCGGTCCATTCGAATCTCGGTGACCAGGCGGTGGGCGCCAAGATCAACGGTCGCGTCGTTCCCCTGCGCACCGAAATCGAGCAGGGCGACCAGGTCTCGATCCTGCGCTCCAAGGCACAGGAACCGCAGGCCAATTGGCTCAACTTCGCGATTACCGGCAAGGCGCGCGCGGCGATCCGCCGCCACATCCGCCACAAGGAGCGCGACGAGACGGTCCGGCTGGGGCACAAGCTCTATGACGACATATTGCTGCGCCTCCCCACCCCGGCCGCGCCCGAAGCGCTGGTCAACGCGCTCAAGCGGCTGAAGCTGCCCGACGAGGCGGCGCTGATGGAGGCGATCGCCCGCCGCCAGCTGACCGATTCGCAGGTCATGGAAGCGGTGATGCCCGGATCAGCCGAGGGCAACGACCATGAGATGCCTTCCCAAAGCGCGGCGATCGACATCAAGGGCCTCACTCCGGGTGTGGCGTTCCACCTCGCCCCCGATTGCCACCCGGTGCCCGGCGACCGCATCGTCGGGGTGCGCCGGGCCGGCGCGCCGATCGAAGTCCATGCAATCGATTGCGCCGGGCTGGCCGACACCGACGAAGAGGATTGGGTAGACCTCAGCTGGGGCGACAAAGCCGAGGGCGGCGTGGCGCGAGTGGAAGTGACGCTGAAGAACGAGCCCGGCGCGCTAGGCGCGATCGCGACCTTGATCGGGCAGCACAAGGCGAACATCCTGGGGCTGCGGCTGGATAATCGCGACACGACGTTCCACACGAACACGATCGACCTTGAGGTGCGCAATGCGGCGCATCTGGTGCGGTTGCTAGCGGCGATCCGGGCAGCGGACGCGGTTAGCTCGGCGGATCGGGTTTAGGTTCTCCTTCTGCCACGTGGCAAAGGGATATCGCGCGCCCTGCCTACGCCCGCCTCGACGGCGGCACGGGGCGTCGCTACACAGCGCGGCATGCAGCGTCCCAAGCTTTCCGTCGTCATTCCCTGCTACAATGAAGAGGCGTGCCTCGAGATGCTGCACGCGCGCGTCTCGGCGGCGGCGCGGGCGGCGGTGGGCGATGATTATGAGATCGTCCTGATCAACGACGGTTCGCGCGATGCGAGCTGGCAAGTGATGCAGCGGCTGTCGGCGAGCGATCCGCGGCTGGTCGCGATCAACCTGTCGCGCAACCATGGCCATCAGCTTGCGCTGACCGCAGGGCTGGATCTGTGCGCCGGCGAGGAAATCCTGATCATCGACGCCGACCTGCAGGATCCGCCCGAATTGCTGAGCGAGATGCGCGCGGCGATGGCAGCGCAGGAGGCGGACGTCGTCTATGCAGTGCGGCGCAAGCGCGAGGGCGAAAGCATCTTCAAGAAATTGACCGCGGCGATCTTCTATCGCGCGCTCGATCGAATCACGGATACGCCGATCCCGCTCGACACCGGCGATTTCCGGCTGATGACCCGGCGCGCGCTCGACGCCTTCCTGTCGCTGCCCGAGCAGGCGCGCTTCATCCGCGGAATGGTGGCGTGGATCGGCTTTCGCCAGGTGCCCTTCGTCTATGACCGGCACGAGCGCGTGGCGGGGACGAGCAAATATCCGCTGGGCAAGATGATCCGCTTCGCGCTCGACGCGATTACCGGCTTCTCGACCGCGCCGCTGCGCTTTGCCAGCCATGTCGGCTTGGTGCTGACCGGTGCATCGCTGCTGCTGGTGCTCTATATCCTGGTCGGCTGGCTGTTCGGGCGGGCGATCCCGGGCTGGACCTCGCTGATGCTGGTGGTCGTCGTGCTGGGCGCGGTGCAGATGTTCGTGCTGGGGATGATCGGCGAATATCTCGGGCGGCTCTATGTCGAGTCGAAGCGGCGGCCCTTGTACATCGTCGCCGACGTGGCCGGGCCGGTGCGGGGGCACGCCTCGCTGGGCTATCGCTTCGAGGATTCGGGGCCGGTTAGCGTTTCGCCGCAGGCAGTTCGAAGCGAGAGTGCCGAGGGCTAGGCTTTCGGCACCGCCAGCACGATCAGCGAAAGGCCTGGGGGCAGCGGCACGCGGCCGACCAAGTGCCGCTCGAGGCGGAAGATGCGCTCGAAGATCGCATTCAGCGCCTTGGGCGGGGGCGAATCGTCGCTGTCGTCCTTGCCGGTGAGCTTGCCAACGAAGCGCGCGGCGACGGCGGCGGGGAAGAGCAGCGAATTGAACCAGGCGAGCTTCCGGGGCTCGAGGCCGGCGGCGGCGAGCGCGGCGAGCAGCGTGGCTTTGGAATAGCGGCGCTTATGGTGGTTCACCACGTCGTGCGCGCTCCACATCCACTGGTGCGCGGGGACGGTGATGAGGATCTTGCCGCCGGGCTTCAGCGCGGTGGCGATCGCCTTGAGCGCGGCGACGTCGTCCTCGACATGCTCGACCACGTCGAGCACGGCAACGAGATCATAGCTGCCGGGCTCGACGCCCTCCAGTTCGGGCAAGGGCGAGGTGCCGACCGGTTTACCGAGACGGGCGCTGGCGGTCTCGCGCGCGGTCTCGTCGATCTCGATCGCGTCGATCTCTCCGAATTGGGCCAGCATCGGGAGATTATGCCCGGTGCCGCAGCCAATTTCTAAGATGCGCGAGTCGTTGGGAAGCCCGCCCCAGCGCGTCAGATAATCGGCGAGGATGTCGCGGCGGGCGCGGTACCACCAATGGGTGGTGTCGTGCGCGGCCATGCGTTCATAGACGATGCGATCCATCTCTTATCCGAATACCCAGAGGCGATTGAGCGCGAAGGTGACGAGCGGGGTTACGAACAGGATCGGAATCAGCGGCCACCACCAATCGCCGTTGAACATCGAATCCTCGGTCAGCACCCAGACGAAGAGGCTGTTGAGCCCCAGGCTGACCAGGCTGACCGCGAAGAAGCGGCTGCCGGTCTTGGCGACATTGGCCTCGCCATGTCCCTTGAAGCTCCAATAGCTGTGGAGGAAATAGCCGGTGATCATCGCGAAGAAATAGCCCGCAAGATTGGCGATCGAAGGCGTGGTGATCTGATATTTGGCGAGCGGCGAATAGACCAGCGCATAGACCGCAGTGGCGATGCCGCCGCTGATGCCGAAGCGGATCAGCTGGCCGAGCAGGCCGCTCGCCATCAAAGTTTCAACGCGATACCGTAAAGCCGCCACTAGTCCTGCTTGCCCTTGCGCAAGCCGCCGCCCTAATGCGGACGACGGAGCGAGGGAAGCGATTTTGAAGTTCGGCGCATTCGGCGGTTTCCGCCTCGATCAGGAACTGGACCGGCGCTGGCTGGGGTGGATGCTCGTCTTCTGGGGCTGCGTCGTCGCCTGGTTCCTCGTCCAGCGGCAGGGCAATATCCACTGGCTCGTGCTGGGGGATACCGACGACAATATGCGGCTGATGCAGGTGCGCGCGCTGCTCGCCGGGCAGGGCTGGTACGATCTGCGCCAGTATCGGCTCGATCCGGCGAATGGCGGGTTCGACATCCATTGGTCGCGGCTGGTCGACCTGCCGATCGCCGGGCTGATCCTGCTGCTCAAGCCGTTCCTCGGCATCGCCGCCGCCGAGCGCTGGGCGTGCGGGATCGCGCCGCTGCTGCCGCTGGCGATCACGATGACGGGCCTAACGCTGACGATCCGCCGGCTGGTCGCGCCCTATGCCTGGCCGGTGGCGATGATCATCCTGATGGGCTGCGCCTCGACGCTGCAAATGTATGCGCCGATGCGGATCGACCATCATGGCTGGCAGCTCGCCTGCCTGGCGATGGCAGTGGCGGGGCTGGCCGATCCCAAGCGTGCGCGCGGTGGCGCTACGGTGGGCGTGTCGAGCGCGGTCTCCCTGACCATCGGGCTGGAGATGCTGCCTTATTGCGCGATGGCGGATGCGATCATCGTGCTGCGCTGGATCTGGAACCGCAGCGATGCCCCGCGCCTGGCGGCGCATGGGCTGACGCTGGCGGGCGGATCGGCACTCGGCTTTGCGCTGTTCGCCTCCAACGCCAACCAGGTGATGCGCTGCGACGCGCTGACGCCGGTGTGGCTGAGCGTGATGATGGCGACGGGCAGCCTGTTGTTCGCGCTGTCGCTGGTGCGCGCCGACAGCCGATGGGTGCGGTTTGCGCTGGCGGCGGCAGCGGGCGCGGCGATCGTCGCGGCGTTCGTCTTCTTCTTCCCGCAATGCCTGGGCCGGCCTGAGCAGGTCTCCGACGAGCTGGCGAATATCTGGCTCAACAATGTCCGCGAGGCCAAGCCGATCTACGAGCACCCGCGCAATACGGGCTTCTCGCTCGCGGTGCTGCCGATCATCGGCATCCTCGGCGCGCTGGTTGCCACCTGGCGCGCGCGGCGGACCGAGGCGGCGGTGGCCTGGGCGGCGATCGCCTTGTTCACGACCTTCGCCGGCGCGATGCTGTTGTGGCAGGTTCGCGCAGGGCCCGCGGCACAGATGCTGAGCGTGCCGGGGGCGACGGCGCTGGTCTGGCTGGTGGTGCCCTGGTTCCTGCGGCGATCGTCGATGCTGGTGCGCGTATTGGGATCGGCGGCGGCATTCCTCTTGGTATCCGGGTTGTTTGCCGGGCTGGTGCTCCCCTATCTGCCAGCGGAAAAGGCGGCAAAGGCGGGGTCGAACAAGAGCGCGCGCGCCAATGCCGCATGCGCGCGCATCACCTCGCTAAAACCGCTAAACGCGATCCCCGCCTCCACCTTTTTTACGCATGTCGACATGGGGCCGCGGCTGATCGTCACGACGCACCACAATGCCGTCGCCGGGCCCTATCATCGCAACGGCCAGGCAATCCTCGACGTGCACAAGGCGTTTACCGGGCCGGCCGCTGCGTTCCGTGCGATCGCGGCGAAGCATGGCGCCAACTATCTGCTGGTCTGCCCGGACATGAACGAAACCACGGTCTATCGGGCGCGTAGCCCCAAGGGTTTCTTTGGCCAGCTCTATCGCGGGCAGGTGCCCAACTGGCTCGAGCCGGTGGCGCTGCCGGCCAAATCGCCCTTCCGGCTCTGGCGGATCCGCTACGATCTGCCCGAAATCAATGCCCCGACGCCGCCCGTCCGGCGACCAGGCTTGCCCTGATCCCGTCGATCACGAACTGAGTCGCGAGCGCCGCGAGGATCACGCCGAGCACGCGCGAGATCACCGCCTCGATCCGCGCGCCGACCAGCCGCATCAGCGGCCCGGCGGCGACCAAGGCGACCAGCGTCAGCAGCAGGATCACGCCCATCGCGGCGAGGACGACCGCCGAACTGGCGACGCCATTGGTCTTGGACATCAGCAGCATCACCGCGGCGATCGAGCCGGGACCGGCGATCATCGGCATCGCCATCGGGAAGATCGAGATGTCGGCAGGTTCTTCCGCCCGGACCTTCTCGGCCCGGTCCTCCCGCCGCTCGGTGCGCTTCTCGAACACCATTTCGAGCGCGATCAGGAACAGCATGATGCCGCCGGCGATCTTGAACGCATCGAGGCTGACGCCGAGCGCACGCAGCATCACTTCGCCGAACAAGGCGAAGACGATCAGGATGATCGACGCCACGAACACCGCCCGGATCGCCATCGCGCGGCGGTTCGCGGCATCGGCGCCGGTGGTGAGCCCCGCGAAGATCGGCGCGCAGCCGGGGGGATCGATCACCACGAAGAAGGTGGCGAGCGAAGAGATGAACAGTTCGATCAAATCGCGCGCTCGTCGAGCGGCACGCCTTCGCGGCGGTGCGCGGCGACCAGCGTATTGCGCAGCAGGCAGGCGATCGTCATCGGGCCGACCCCGCCCGGCACCGGGGTGATCGCGCCGGCGACCGAGGCCGCGCTATCGAAATCGACGTCGCCGGTGAGCTTGCCGTCGACGCGATTGATGCCGACGTCGATCACGGTGGCGCCCGGCTTGAGCCAATCGCCCTGCACGAAATGGTCGATGCCCACGGCCGCGACGACAATGTCGGCGTGACGCAGATAATGCGGCAGATTGCGGGTGCGCGAATGGGCGATCGTGACGGTGCAGCTCTTCGCGGTAAGCAGTGCCGCCATCGGCTTGCCGACGATGTTCGAGCGGCCGACGACGACGGCGTCGAGCCCCGAGAGATCGCCGAGCCGGTCTTCGAGCAGCATCAGGCAGCCGAGCGGGGTGCAGGGCACGAAGCCGGGGAGCCCGGTGACGAGGCGGCCGGCATTGACCGGGTGAAATCCGTCGACATCCTTGTCGGGATCGATGCGGAGCAGGACTTCCTGGGCGTCGAGATGATTCGGCAGCGGAAGCTGCACGAGGATGCCGTCGACCGCGGGATCGGCGTTGAGCGTGTCGACCAAAGCGAGCAGCTCGGCCTGGCTTACGTTGGCGGCGGGGCGATGCTCGAAACTTTCCATCCCGGCTTCGCGGGTGGCCTTGCCCTTGCTGCGGACATAGACCGCGGAAGCGGGATCCTCGCCGACCAGCACCACGGCGAGGCCGGGAACCCTCCCGGTCACCTTCTGGAAGGCAGGGACATGCTCGGCCACGCGGGCGCGCAGCCCGGCTGCGAAACTCTTACCGTCGATCAGTTCAGCGCTCATGGCGCTTCTCTTAGAGGGAGAATGACGGGGATTGAACCCCAGGTGGGGGTGGCTTCGTCAATCTTACCGTCGTCCCGACGCAGCCCGGATCGAGAGTGGCGAAGGTTTTAGCAGAGTAAACCTGGATCCCGGCTTCCGCCGGGATGACGAACCATGCGGTCGGGCGGAGCCAGGCTCAGCCGGCGTAGCCCGCGCTCGCGATCTGGACGATCAGCCAGGGAATGAAGAAGTTGTTGAGGATATAGAGGATCAGCAGCACGATCAGCGGGGATATATCGAGCGCGCCGAAATCGGGGAGCACCCGGCGGATCGGCCGATAGACCGGCTCGGTGATCACCTTGAGCCCGTTCCACAGCGAGCGGACGAACTCGTTATGCGTGTTGATCACGTTGAACGCGATCAGCCACGACAGGATCGCCTGCGCGACGATGATGAAGGTGAAGACCGTCAGCAGCAGCTGGACGATCTGCAGGAGCATGATCAGGAACGAGTTCAACACAGTCTCCGAGTGGCGCGTGCGTCCGGGATATAGGAAAGCCCCGTGGGGCGGCAAGTCTCAGGCGTGGACGAGCGTTCCGGCGCCGCGCCGCGTGAAGATTTCGAGCAGCATCGCATGGGGCACGCGCCCGTCGAGGATGACCGCGGCATCGACCCCGGCCTCGACCGCGGCGACGCAGGTCTCGACCTTGGGAATCATCCCGCCCGAGATCGTGCCGTCGGCCTTCAATTCGGCGATCCGCGCCGGATCGAGATCGGTCTGGAGATCGCCGGCCTTGTCGAGCACGCCGGCGACGTCGGTCAGCAGGAAGAAGCGCGCCGCGCCGCACGCCGCGGCGATCGCGCCAGCCATCGTGTCGGCGTTGATATTATAGGTGTGGCCGTCGGCCCCCAGCGCGATCGGCGCGACGACGGGAATGAAGCCCTGCGCCGAGAGCGACTTCAGGATCGCCGGATCGACATGGACGGGTTCGCCGACGAAGCCGAGATCGACATGGCGCTCGATCGCCGAATCGGGATTGGGCTCGCGGCCCTCGACCTTGCGCGCGGTGACCAGCTGGGCGTCCTTGCCCGAAAGGCCGACCGCCCTGCCCCCGGCCTGGCCGATCCAGCCGACGATTTCCTTGTTGATCGAGCCGGCGAGGACCATCTCGGCGATTCGCGCGGTCTCGGCATCGGTCACCCGAAGCCCGCCGACGAACTTGGATTCAACGCCCAGCCGCTTGAGCATCGCCCCGATCTGGGGGCCGCCGCCATGGACCACGATCGGATTGATGCCGACCGCCTGGAGCAGCACGACATCCTCGGCGAAATCGCGCGCGAGCTCGGGATCGCCCATCGCGTGGCCGCCATATTTGACGACGAAGGTCGCCCCGGCATAGCGCTGGAGATAGGGCAGAGCCTCGGTGAGGGTCTCGGCCTTGGCGAGCAGCGCCGGATCGGGTGCGTTGTCGGTCATTTCGCGCCCTTAAGGCGTGTGCGAACCACCGGCAACGGTTTAGCGGATCACATGCGGCACGAAGCGCGCGCGATTGCCGGTGATCAACCCGTCCTCGCGAATGCCCATCCCCGCCGCCTCGCCATCGACCACCCAGGCGCCGATCACCGGATAGCCTTTGCCGAAATCGCGCAAGGGATAGAGCTGCTGGTAGAGCATCTGGCCGCCCAGATACTCGCCGCCGCTGCGGGCGATCGTCTCGCCGCCGCGCACCAGTTCGATATTGGCGCCCTCGCGCGCCAGGAAGGGCTTGGCGACATAGTTCGGGCCGACATCCTCCGCGCGGAACGAGGCGGGGAGAAGATTGGGGTGGTCGGGAAACATCTCCCACAGCAGCGCGAGGATCGCCTTGTTGCTCCACAGCATCTTCCAGATCGGCTCGATCCAGATGGTGTCGTCCAGATGGCGGACGATGTCGGCGCCGAAATCCTCCTCGACGATCCACTCCCACGGATAGAGTTTGAAGAGCGCGCCGATCAGCTGATCGTCGGCATCGACGATGCGGCCGTCGGCATCGAGGCCGATATCGTCGATCACCACGGCATGCGTCTCGAGCCCCGCTTGCTCGGCGAGATCGCGCAGATAGGTGGTGGTGATCGTGTCTTCATGGCTCGGATCGGCGCTATGAGTGAACCATAGCCGCCCGCCAGGCAGCGGCGGGCGCAGCGCCGCCCAGCGTGCGATCAGTTTCTCATGCAGGCTGGTATATTGGTCGAGCTGGGGGAAGCAGGCTTCCTTCCAGTCCCACTGGATCACTGCCGCCTCCAGCATCGACGTAGGCGTGTCGCAGTTGAATTCGAACAGCTTGGGCTCACCGTGGCCGTCATAGCCGAAATCGAAGCGGCCATAATGGAGCGCGGGCGGGCCGCTCTGCCAGGCGTCGCATATCGGCTGGTGGCAGAAATCGGGGATGCCGAAATGCGTCATGATCTCGGGCTGCGCGACGATGCGATCGCCGGCTTTGACCAGTAGCTGGTGGACGGACTCGCTCGCGACCTCGATCCGCTCGATCTCGTCGAGACCGAAGGCGTAGTAGCCGCTTTCGTCCCAATAGGGTTCGCTGCCTTCGCTGTGCCAGATCAGCCCCTGCGCCTCGACCTGCGCCTGCCAGTCATCGCGCGGGCGGAGGTCGTGGCGCTCCATCGCGGCTAGGACCTGCCGCCGCCGAAGCTGCGTGCGCTAGAGCCCAGGCCGCCGCGCCGCACCGCCTGCGACCGCGTCATGCGCGACGTCGGCGGCGCGGGGGCATAATTGACTCCGGGGCGCGGCTGATAGGAGCCCTGGCCGGCATATCGCCCGCGATTCACCGACTCGCCATAATAAGGCATCGCCATGTTGCGGCCGAGATAATACCAGAGGAAGGCGCTGGTCATGGCGCTGCCGCCCCCATAATTGCCCGTGGCGTTGCGCGGCGCGCAGCTATTGTCCTCGACCCGCTTGCCTTCCTTGTCGACGCAGATCGCGGTGTCCTGCTCGGCGACGACGTCGTCCCACTCATTCTGCTGCGAGGCGCAGCCCGGCAGCGCAAGCAGGCCCGCGGCCATCGCCGTCGTCAGGGTCAGCTGCTTGCGCATCAGGGCACCATGCAGGCGGCCTGGAGGATGCCGACCCCCAGGCTGATCCCGCCGACGAACAGCCCCGAGGCCACCGAGCCGTCGGCGATATGATCCGAGATGGTGCGGAACAGCAGCCGCGCGATCAGGAAGAACACCGCCAGCTGGACGAGCGCCGCGACCGCGCCCCACAGCAGCATGTCGGGGATGCTCACCGAATGCGCGATGACCACTGCGACCGGCACCGAGAAGCCGAGAAAGGTGCCGATGAGCTGGGTCGCGGCGGCGACATTGCCGTCGCGGATCAGCGCGATTTCGCGGTGCGGGGTAATCTGCACGTAAAGAAACAGGAACGCGACCGCCAGGCCGACAGCGGCGGCGAAATAAGCGAGGAAGTGGGGGAGCGCCCCCAGGAAATAATCAAACATCGCACGCCTTTCTGATGGGCCGCCTTACAGCCCGCGGCGGCCGTCGAGCGAGCGGCCCAGCGCAACGAAGAAATAGATCAGCACGGGCACAAGAAGCGCGCTCAGCACCACCTTGGCAAGCATCTGGCCGACGAGCAGCGGCCCGATTGGGAATTCATTGTAGAAAGCCAAAGTGACGAAGATCAGCGTGTCGACGATCTGGCTGAGCACGCCCGCCACGCCCGCGCGCAGCCAGAGCAACTTGCCCCCGCCCGACCGCATCGCGCTGAAGATGGTGACGTTGAGCGTCTGCGACACGCCGTAGGCGACGATCCCCGCGCCCCAGATCCGCCAGGTGGCGCCCAGCACATATTGGATTGAGTCACTCGCTTCAGGTCGCATCCCAGGTGACGCCGGCAGATACCAGACGAGCCAGGAGAGCAGCATCGAGATAATCAGCGGCACGAAGCCGAATATGACCAGCCGATTGGCGGTCTCACGCCCGTGCAGTTCCGCTACCGCGCTCGACACCGCGACCAGCAGCAGGAAGGCGAAGATGCCCGCCTCGACCGCGAGCGGGCCGACCCCCACCCAATTGCCGATCTGCGAGATCGGCCCGAGCGAGACCTGCTTGTTGCCGAGCACCCCGGCGATGCAGACCATGCCGCCGTAGAAGATCGAGAGGAAGAAAAGCGAGCGGGTGATGTGGGGGCGGGTTTCCATCGCGGGAGGCTAGCGGGAAATATCGCACCGCGAAAGATAGCTGCGCGCTATCGCCACGGGGCGATCAGCGTGTATGTTTCCGCTTTCGCCGGCACCTCTTCGTCCGCCGGCCGGGGGGCACGACCTAGCGGATGACTCAGTTTCCGATCGGCATATTCGGCATCCTGGCGATCCTCGCCATCGCCTTCCTGCTTTCTTCGAACAAGCGCGCGATCAAACTGCGCGTGGTGGGCTCTGCCTTCCTGCTGCAGGTCGTAATCGCGGTCTTGGTTCTGCGAACCGCCTGGGGGCAAGCGGCACTGCACAGCCTGTCGAACGGCGTTTCCGCCCTGCTCGGCTATGCCGGGGCTGGCACAGCCTTCCTGTTCGGCCCGCTCGCCCGGCCAGAGCTGGGCGGCACGAGCTTCGCGATCGCGGCGCTGCCGGTGATCATCTTCTTCGCGGCCCTGGTCTCGATCCTCTATCATCTGGGGGTGATGCAGTTCGTCGTCCGCTGGATCGGCGGCGGCATCGAGAAGGTGGTGGGGACTTCCAAGGTCGAATCGCTGTGCGCGGCGGCGAACATCTTCGTCGGGCAGAGCGAATCGCCGCTGGTGATCCGGCCGTATCTGGCGCGGCTCACGCCCTCGCAGCTGTTCGCGGTGATGACCGTGGGCATGGCGGGCGTCGCGGGGACGATCCTGGCGGCCTATGCCAGCCTGCTCGGCCCGGCGTCGCTCCCCTATCTGCTCGCGGCCTCGTTCATGGCGGCGCCCGGCGGGCTGCTGATGGCCAAGATCATGATGCCCGACGAGCTCGTCCTGGCCGCGGGTGAGCTCCCGCTCGGCGACGATCCCGAGGCGGCAGTGATCAAGGTCGCCGAGCATGACCTGGAGGAAGAGAAAGCCGCGAACCTGATCATGGCCGCGGCGATGGGCGCGTCGACCGGCGTCAAGATCGCGGTCGCGGTGGGCGCGATGGTGCTCGCCTTCGTGGCGCTGGTGGCGCTGGCCAACGGGCTGCTGGGCGGTGCCGGCAACTGGATCGTCTATGCCAGCGGCAATGCCGAATGGGCGCAGTGGTTCGCGAACCTCAGCTTCCAGAAGATCATCGGCACGGTCTTCGCGCCGGTGATGTATCTGATCGGGGTGCCGTGGAACGAGACGCTGCAGGCCGGCGGCTTGTTCGGCACCAAGGTGGTGCTCAACGAATTCGTGGCGTTCATCGACTTGGGGACGATGACCGAACTGGCGCCGCGTACCGTGGCGATCATCACCTTCGCGCTGTGCGGCTTCGCCAATTTCAGCTCGATCGCGATCCAGATGGCCGCGACCGGCAGCCTGGCGCCCAATCAGCGGCCGATGATCGCCAAGCTGGGCATCCGCGCATTGATCGCGGGCAGCCTGGCCAACCTGATGTCGGCGGCGCTGGCGGGGCTGCTGCTGCCCTGATCCGCATTAACCTGCATTAGGCATTCAACTTAACTTCGCGTCGAAACCTCTCGCTCTAGCCAATAAATTCCCCCTCGGCCGAGGCGGGAATGGGTGCAGAGCGGATCGTCGCGCCATCGCCAAGCTTCCCCGGGGAGGCCTGCGTGGCGTCCGCTCCCGTGACAAATGTGGAGTATCGATGAACATCTCGACGACTCGCGCCGCGCAGAAGCTCACCCCGCCCGTGCTTGACGAGGCACGGGGCTCGGTCGAGCTGATCGGAACCTGTCTGAGCGCAGCCTTCACCCTACCCGGCGGGCCGCGCCCGATCTCCTGGGATTCCGGGGTCCGCTCCACCACTTCATCCGATCTGGAAAAGCATGTGAGTTCGGCGCAGCGCTCCGAAGACCGTACCGAGCTCACCGTGTATCGCTCGGCGATATTGCGCTGGGGCGACAGCGAAGCGCTGTGCCTGATCCGGAACATCTCCCCCGGCGGCGCGATGGGCAAGATTCACGCGGAGATTCCGCGCGGCGCGCAGGTCACCGTCGAGATCCGTTCGGGCAAGCCGCTCGACGCGCGGATCGCCTGGTCGTCCGACGGGCAAATAGGCGTCCAGTTCGAAGACTGCGTCGACATCGAAGAGACGCTGCGCGTGCCAGCCAGCCGGGGCCAGGGTCCGCTTCAGCGCATGCCACGGCTTCATGTGCCGTGTCGCGTGAGCCTGCTCCATGACGGGATGTCGCACCGAGTCATGCTGCTCGACATATCGCAAGGCGGCGCCAGGATCGACGCCGATTTCCTGCACGCCGGCGACGAGATCGTCCTGAACGTGCCTCGGCTGGCGCAGCGCCGCGCCACCGTCCGCTGGACCCGCGACGGCCATGCCGGGATCGGCTTCCTGGCGCCGATCGGTTTCGACCAGCTCGCCAAATGGGGCGAAGAGCATCGCAGCCGGCAGCGCTGAGCAACGATCAGCGCGTGGGGACGGGTTCCGCGCCGTTATAATCGTAGAATCCGCGCTTGGTCTTACGGCCATACCAGCCGGCTTCGACATATTTGACCAGCAACGGCGCAGGACGGAACTTGGGATCGCCGGTGCCTTCGAACAGGACGCGGGTGATCTCCAGGCAGGTATCGAGGCCGATGAAGTCGGCCAGCGTGAACGGGCCCATCGGGTGGTTGAGCCCGAGCTGGCAGGCGGCGTCGATGTCAGGGATCGTCGCCACTCCTTCGCCCAGCGCGAAGCAGGCCTCGTTGAGCATCGGCATCAGCACGCGATTGACGATGAAGCCGGGCGCATCGTTGGCATGGACGATGCGCTTGCCCAGCGACTGGCCAAAGGACTCGACGGCGGCGACGGTCGCGTCCGAGGTGGCGAGCCCGCGGATCAGCTCGATCAGCCCCATCACCGGCACCGGATTGAAGAAGTGAACCCCCATGAAGCGCGCGGGATCGGGCGATGCCTGCGCCAGCCGGGTGATGGGAATCGACGAGGTGTTGCTGGCAAGGATCGCGGTGTCGCTCAGGACCTTGCCGACGCTTTCGAAGATGCTGCGCTTCACGCCCTCGCGCTCGGTGGCGGCTTCGATCACGAGCCCGCAGGGCGCCATGGCCGCGACGTTGGCTACCGGCTCGATGCGGGCGAGTGCGGCCTCGGCATCGGCGGAGACAATCTTCTCCTTCTCGACCAGCCGGTTCAGCTGCTTGGCGATGCCCGCCTTGCCGGTCTCGGCGCGGGCGAGATCCATGTCGGAGAGCAGGACCCGATAGCCGGCCTGTGCCGCCACCTGGGCAATCCCCGCCCCCATCTGACCTGCGCCAATCACTCCGATTACCTGCATCGCCGAACTCCCAAAAATGTCTTCGCGGCCACCTACCCTGCCGCGCCGGGCTGCGCTAGCTTCCGGGGATGTTGATCCTCGCCTTGCTCGCCGCGGTCCAGGCCGCTCCCGCCCTTACCGACGTAAAGGCGTTTGGCGACTGGGCGGTCGCCTGCGACAATCTGCGCCGCTGCGAAGCCGCCGCGCTGCTGGCCAGCGAGGATGCCGACGGGGCGCCGCCGATCGCGGTGGTCCGCGAAGCGGGGCCGACGGGAGCACTATCGGTCACGGTCGCGCCGGACGGCGACTATAAGGGAGCGTACCGTCTCGAGGTGGACGGCAAGAGCCTCGCGAGCGGAAACCTCGGCGGAGCCGAGGTCAGCGTCACCGGCGCCGCGGCAGCGCAGCTCGTCGATGCGATGCTCAAGGGCCAGTCGATGCGACTCATCGGCGCCGACGGCAAGCTGCTGAGCCAGGCATCGCTGAAAGGCATTGCCGCGACGCTGCGCTATTTCGATGCGGAGCAGGGCCGGGCCGGCGGCGTCACCGCCCTGGTCGCCAAGGGTCCCAAGCCGGCCGATACCGTGCCCGGCGCGCCGGCGACGCCGCAGGTGCGCTTCGTGCGCCCCTCGGGCGCAGCCGCGCCGCTGTCGGCCGCGCTTCGGGGGGCAATGGGCAAGCAATCCGATTGCGACTCGGCCTATGGCGAGGGCGAGGGCGAGCGGCCCGAAACCGAGACCTATCCGCTGGGCGGCGGCAAGACGCTCGCGCTGGTGCCGTGCGGCAGTGGCGCCTATAATTTCTCGACCGTGCCCTTCGTCGTCGAGGGCGGCAAGGCGGTTGTCGCGCACTTCGATCATGCGAGCGGGTGGACCGAGGCCGAAGGCGTCGCGACGCTGGTCAATGCAGACTGGGACCCCGCCAAGGGCACGCTATCGAGCTACACCAAGGCGCGCGGGCTCGGCGATTGCGGCAACTCCGAAAGCTATGTGTGGGACGGGGCGATGTTCCGCCTCGTCGAAGCACGGGGAATGGGCGAATGCCGCGGCTCGACCAACTGGCTGCGGATGTGGAAGGCAGAGGCGGTCGCGCGCTAGGTGTAGATTCTAGACTTCATCGAATCCTTTATCCGTTCGCCCTGAGCCTGTCGAAGGGCACCTATCCGCAAGCGATCCACCTGAGGCGCGCTGCCCTTCGACAGGCTAAGGGCGAACGGGGCGTGGCTCGACCCAACCCCTTCTAATCGCTTACGGCGCGGCGCTGCGCGGCCGGGCTTCGCAGAGGATCAGCGCGAACCAGTCGTTCGTATCGGTCCATTCGGCGATCGGAGTCCAACCGCCGGCGCGCAGCAGGGTGCGGGCGCCGTTGGGGCCATATTTGTGGCTGTTCTCGGTGTGGATCGTCTCGCCCGCAGCAATCGTGAAGGCGCGGCCGTCGACGGTGAAGGCGACGTCGCGGACCGCTTCCAGATGCATTTCGATACGCGCGACATCGTCGTTCCAGATCGCGCGGTGGCGGAAGGCGTCGACGGGGACGTCGCCGTCGAGCTCGCGGTTGATCCGTTCGAGCAGGTTAAGGTTGAACGCGGCGGTGACGCCCTGGGCGTCGTCATAAGCGGGGATGAGGATGTCGGGCGACTTCACCCGGTCCATCCCGATCAGCAGCCGCGAACCCTCCCCCAGCCACTGGACCATCACCCGGAGCAGATCGACTGCGTCGTGCGCGTCCATGTTACCGATCGTCGAGCCGGGGAAGAAGCCGAGCTTGGGCAGGCTCGCCACGTCGGCGGGGAGCGGCACGGGGCGAAGGAAATCGGCCTCGACCGGATAGACGGGCAGGCCGGGGAAAGCCGCGCCCAGCTCGCGTGCCGACTGGCGGAGGAAATCGCCTGAAATGTCGATCGGGACATAGGCGGCCGGATGGATCGCCTTTAGCAGGATCGGCGTTTTCGTGGAGGAGCCCGAACCGAACTCGACCACCGCCGCGCCCTGGGCGGAAAGACCGGCCAGCTCAGGGCTGACGCTTTGGAGCAAGGCCGTTTCGGTGCGGGTGGGATAATATTCGGGGAGTTCGGTGATCGCTTCGAACAATTCCGAGCCGCGGCGATCGTAGAACCAGCGCGCGGGGATCGCGCGCGGTGTTGCCGCGAGGCCGGCGAGAACGTCGGCGCGAAAATGCGGGTCGGCGAGCGAGGCCTGGCCGTCTTCGGCTTCCTGCTTCAGCATATTGCACCTCCCTCGATTTCGTCATCCCGGCGCACGCCGGGATCCAGAGCCGCGAAGGACATCGCTTTGTACCCTGGATCCCGGCTTTCGACGGGATGACGAAGGAACAAGGGATGATGGGTAGGAAGCATCACAAATCCTTCGCCAGGCGCACGCCGGTGAACTGCCAGCGCTGGTGCGGATAGAAGAAGTTGCGGTAGCTCGCCCGGACATGCCCGCGGGGGGTAGCGCAGCTGCCGCCGCGCAGCACGAACTGGCCGCTCATGAACTTGCCATTATATTCGCCGACCGCGCCCTCGGCTGCGTGGAAGCCGGGATAGGGACGGAAGGCGCTGCCGGTCCATTCCCAGACATCGCCTAAGAAGGCCGGGCCGGCCGTGGCGGGACGCGGCTCGACCGGGCCGGCGGCGTCGAGCTGGTTGCCGCCGCGCGGATCCTGCGCGGCCGCCGCGGCTTCCCATTCGAATTCGGTGGGGAGGCGCGCGCCCGCCCAGCTGGCATAGGCATCCGCCTCGAAGAAGCTGACATGAGTCACCGGCGCGGCGGGATCGATCGGGCGGCGGCCATCGAGCCCGAAGCGAGTCCAGCCGCCCTCCCCCTGCTCCCAGTAAAGCGGCGCCTCGATGCCCTCGCGCTGGACCCAGGCCCAGCCGTCGGACAGCCAGTGGCGCGGATCGGCATAGCCGCCATCGGCGATGAACGCGGCCCATTCGTCGTTGGTCACGGTGCGATCGGCGAGCGCATGCGGATGGAGCAATTGGCTGTGGCGGGGGCCTTCGCAATCGAAGGCAAAGCTTGTGGGATCTGCAAGGCCGATCTCGACGAGCCCGGTCTTCCCGGGAATCCAGCCGATCGGGGCGGGCATCTCGACCGGGACCTTGCGGTCACCGGGCCAGAGCGCGGGCTCGAGCGGATTGCACGAGAAGAGATGGAGCAGATCGGTGAGCAGCAGTTCCTGATGCTGCTCTTCGTGGTGGCAGCCGAGCGCGATCAGCGCCTGCGCCGCATCCGGCAGCGAGGGCAGCGCTTCGAGGACCGCAGCGTCCACCGCCGCGCGATAGGCGAGCACCTCCGACAGGCTGGGTCGCGTGATCATGCCGCGTCGGGCGCGGGCATGGCGCTTGCCCTCGGCTTCGTAATAGCTGTTGAACAGATAGGGCCAGCGCGCGTCGAACGGCTGGTAGCCGGCGACGTGATCGCGCAGCACGAAGGTTTCGAGAAACCAGGTCGTATGCGCGAGATGCCATTTGGCGGGCGAGGCATCGTCCATCGACTGGACGGTGGCGTCGGCATCGGAGAGCGGCGCGAGGAGCGCGACGGTCAGCGCGCGAACGTCGGCAAAACGCGTGGCCAGCGCCGAGGCATGCGGGGCAAAGTCGCGCTCCGTTCTCATAATGTTCCTTACCTCCGCAGCGCCGCTGCGTCAATCCGACTCAGCGGGAGGCGCCCGGAACCCACAGAACGTCGCCATTGCCATGTTGGTTCACTGCGCGTGCCGCAACGAACAGCAGATCGGACAGGCGGTTGAGGTAAATCAGGGCTTCGGCGCGCAGCGGCACGACCTGCGCCGCGGCGACGGCAGTGCGCTCGGCACGGCGGACGATCGAGCGGGCGAGGTGGAGCGCGGCGGCGCCCGGCTCGCCTGCCGGCAGGATGAAGCTGGTCAGCGGCTCGAGCGCGGCGTTGAGATGGTCGATCCGCTCTTCGAGCCAGTCGATCTGATGCTGGGTGATGCGCAGCGCATTCTCGATCGCATCGGGTGTGGCGAGATCGGCGCCGAGATCGAACAGATCGTTCTGGATGCGCGCGAGCATATCGCTGAAGCTACCGGTGCCGAGCGCGGCGCGGGCAAGGCCGAGCGCGCTGTTGGCCTCGTCGACATCCCCCATCGCGGCCATGCGGGGATCCGCCTTCGACACGCGCGAGCCGTCGACAAGGCCGGTGGTACCGTCGTCGCCGGTGCGGGTGTAGATCTTGTTGAGTTTTACCACGCCACTCTCACACTCTTCGTCATCCCGGCGAAGGCCGGGATCCAAGGTAACAGGCGATGCCGCTCTTGGCTCTGGATCCCCGCCTTCGCGGGGATGACGGCTTTGGGGATTGTCAGTTCCCGCCCGACGCGAACAGCAGGATCAGCGCGATGATCCCGATCGCCAGCGCCTGGAGCAGGATGCGCTGCTGCATCAATTTGTTCGATTTCAGCGCGCGATCGCTGGGGCCCTCGCCTTCGAGATCGCCGACGGTGGTGCCCGCCATGTTCACCAGCCCCCGGATGAGGACGAACAGCACCGAGAGGATCACGGCGACGAGGAGCAGGATCAGGAAGAGGTTCATGAACGCTGTCTACGCCTTCGCGGCGGCGATTCCAACCGGGAGGAGACTCGCGCGGAGTCGATCGGCGAGCGCGCGGCCATCCTCGCCGGCGAGGCGCATCGCTTCGAGGCTGGGGGCGCCGTCGCGCTTGGCGAGACGTGTGCCGTCGGCGCCGGTCAGCAGGTCGTGGTGACGATATTCGGGGGTGGGAAGATCGAGCAGCGCCTGGAGGAGGCGGTGGATGTGGGTGGCGTAGAACAGGTCCTTGCCGCGGACGATGTGGGTGATGCCCTGGGCCGCATCGTCAACGGTTACGGCGAGGTGATAGGAAGCGGGCGCGTCCTTGCGGGCGAGGATGACGTCGCCCTGGGGGGCGAGATTTGCGGGGATGGAGGTGCCATGGTCGTGCCAGATCAGATCCTCCCCGGCACGGGGAGGGGGACCAGCCGCAGGCTGGTGGAGGGGGCTCTCCACCAGCGATGTGCTTCGTGGCACACCCCCTCCACCCCTCCCCGTGCCGGGGAGGATTTTTAGGGCCGTCCCCATATCCAGCCGCCAACTGTGCGGCCTCGACAGGTCAGGATTGCCCAGCCCCCGGCATGTGCCCGGATAGACCACCCCCTCCGGCCCGTGCGGGGCCGACAGACTCGCGGCGATGTCGGCCCTCGTGCAAAAGCAGGGATAGAGCAGCCCCATCGCCTTCAGCCGATCGAGCGCGGTCTGGTAAAGCCCCAGCCGTTGCGACTGGAAGGTAACCGCCCCGTCCCATTCCAGCCCAAGCCATTCGAGATCGCGCAGGATCGCCTCGACATGCTCCGGCCGGCTGCGGGTCCCGTCGATATCCTCGATCCGCAGGCTGAAGCGGCCGCCCTGCGCGCGCGCGAAATCATGCGCCAGGATCGCCGACCAGGCGTGGCCGAGATGCAGCCGCCCGGTAGGGCTGGGGGCAAATCGCGTGTGGACAAGCATCAGGCGGACCCTTGACCGCGAGTCGCGCGCTGTGCTGTCATGCCGGCGTCACGCTTCCCAGCCAGGACGCGCAGGCGACCAACAGGGCGAGGGAGTGCATGTACCATCCCGATCTGATCCGCCATCCCGACAGCTGCCCCGCTTTGGTGTTGAACGCCGATTATACGCCGTTGAGCTATTATCCGCTGAGCATCTGGCCCTGGCAGACCGCGATCAAGGCGCTTTTCCTCGACCGGGTGGACGTGGTGTCCTTCTACGAGCGCGAAGTGCGAAGTCCCAGCGCGAGGCTGAAGCTGCCTTCGGTCATCGCGCTCAAACAATATGTCAAACCGTCCAACTTCCCTGCCTTCACGCGCTTCAACCTGTTCCTTCGGGACAAATTCTCCTGCCAATATTGCGGGACCCAGCGCGACCTCACCTTCGACCATGTCATTCCCCGCGCCCAGGGCGGGCGCACCACCTGGGAGAATGTCGCGACTGCCTGCGCGCCATGCAACCTCAAGAAGGGCGGGCGGACGCCGCAACAGGCGGGGATGCCGCTCCACCTGCCCGCGATCCGACCGACGAGCTGGCAGCTGCAGGAACATGGCCGGCGCTTTCCGCCCAATTATCTGCACGAGACGTGGCGGGACTGGCTCTATTGGGATGTCGAGCTGGACGCTTGAGCTGCGCACTGTATTAATCTAACAACACACCATGGTCTATTGCTTTGCAGCGCCGCGGGTGGCCGGTAGAGACGCTTGATGGCTCGCGAACCCGGCTCCAGCGACGTTCGCTTTCCGCTCCGACGGTCCCCCGCGCCCGACGAGCAGGCGCCCGAACTCAAGATCCAGTCCCGGCGGCCGCGGCGCGAATCGGGTCCGCTCGAATTGCGCGCTGCGATGCCGCTACCCGCCGAGCCGATCCACAAGCCCGATCCGGTGCGCCAGCGCGCGGCGCCGCCGCCCTCCCCTCCCCCGCCGACGCCGCCCGTCGCGGACGCGGTGCCGGCGGGCGACTATTCGACCAACCTGCCGGTCGCCTACAAGAAGCGCAGCTGGAAGTGGCTGTCCTGGGCGATCGCGGGGTGCATCCTGCTGTTCGTGCTGGCGGTCGCCTGGCTGGCGCTGACCGCGCCGCTCTCCAAATCGCTCCAGCCGCCGGCGCCGCCCTCGATCACTTTGCTCTCCGCCGAGGGGACGCCGATCGCGCGGCGCGGGGCGGTGATCGCCGATCCGGTGGACGCGGCGCTGCTGCCCGACCATGTCCGCAATGCCTTCGTCGCGATCGAGGATCGGCGTTTCTACGGCCATATGGGAGTCGATCCGCGCGGGATCCTGCGCGCGCTCATCCATAATATCCGCAGCGATCGCGGATCGCAGGGCGGCAGCACGATCACCCAACAGCTCGCCAAGAACGCCTTCCTGACGCAGGACCGGACGATCACGCGGAAACTACGCGAAGTGATGATCGCCTTCTGGCTCGAGGCCTGGCTTTCGAAGGAAGAGATCCTCTCGCGCTACCTGTCGAACGTCTATTTCGGCGACAATGTCTATGGCCTGCGCGCGGCGGCGCAGCATTATTTCAGCACCGAGCCGGAGGATCTGACGATCAGCCAGGCGACGTTGCTGGCCGGGCTGGTGCAAGCGCCGAGCCGGCTCGCACCGACCGGAAACCTGAAGGGCGCGCGCGAGCGGCAGAAATTGGTGATCGCATCGATGGTCTCGGCCGGGCTGCTCGATGCCGATGAAGCGAAGCGGGTGCGTCCCGGGGTACTCAAATTGAGCAAGACCAAGGAATTGCCCAACGGCACCTATTTCGCCGACTGGGTACTGCCGCAGGCACGCGACCGGGCGGGCGGCGTGGCGACCGAACAGACCGTGCGCACGACGCTGGAAACCCGGATCCAGCAGGCCGCCGAGCGCGCGGTAAAAAGCGCGGGGCTCCGCCAATCGCAGATCGCATTGGTGGCGATGCGTCCCGACGGGCGGGTGGTGGCTATGGTGGGCGGGCGCAACTATCGCGAAAGCCCGTTCAACCGCGCGACCCAGGCAAGGCGCCAGCCCGGATCGACGTTCAAGCTGTTCGTTTATCTGGCGGCGCTGCGATCGGGCATGACCCCCGATACGATGGTCGACGACGAGCCGGTGACGATCGGCGACTGGACTCCGCAGAATAGCGACGGCCGCTATGCCGGACGGATCACGCTGCGCCAGGCCTTCGCCAAATCGAGCAACGTCGTCTCGGCGCGGCTGACCGCGCAGATCGGGGTTGGCAACGTCATCCGGGCGGCGCGCGACCTGGGCATTTCCACGCCGATCAGCAACGAAGCGTCGATCGCGCTGGGGACCTCGACCACGTCGCTGCTCGAGCTGACCGCGGCCTATGCGGCAGTAGCCAACGGCAGCTATCCGGTGCGGCCGAGCGGGCTCAACAACGACGAATCGGCGGACGACTGGCTGGCGCAGCGGCTCGGCGGCGCGGCGCGCTTCGGCGGCGGCAATCTGGAGGATATCCGCTCGATGCTGGCCAGCGTAGTGCAATCGGGTACTGGGCGCAGCGCGCAGCTCCCGATCCAGGCGTTCGGCAAGACGGGCACGACGCAGGACAATCGCGACGCCCTGTTCATCGGCTATGCCGGCGATCTGGTCGCCGGGGTCTGGCTCGGCAATGACGATAATTCGTCGAATGCGGGGCTTTCGGGCGGCGGCATCCCGGCGCGGGTGTGGCGCGATTTCATGGTCCGCGCGCTCGACCTGCGGCTGCCCCCGCCCGAGCCGATCGAAGAGCCGATCGCGAATGATGTGACCCTCGACGACGTCCTCAACGGCGTCGGCGCATTTATCGATGGATCCGAGATCGAGACCGACCTGGTCGATCCGCGCGATCGCCCGCGCGACGAGCGCTTCCCCGAGGATGAGGCGCCCCCGCCCCGGCGGCTCGAACGGTTCGAGGAGTGGTAGCCGCCGGTTGACCTGAACCGCGCAGGCTCGCAAGGGCGGGCGATGCGCTTCTTCTCCGACAATGCCGCCCCGGTCTGCCCTCAGGTGCTCCAGGCACTGGTGGACGGGAACATGCTCGACACCGCCTATGACGGCGATCGCTGGAGCAAGCAGCTCGACGGGCGCTTCTCCGACTTGTTCGAGACCGAAGTGCGGGCCCTGTGGGTGCCATCGGGCACCGCGGCCAATGCCCTGGCGCTGGCGGCCTTGTGCCCGCCGCATGGCGGTATCCTGTGCCACCGCGACGCGCATATCCAGAATGACGAATGCGGCGCCCCCGAATTCTACACGCATGGCGCGAAGCTGATGCTGGTCGAGGGCGAAGGGGCGAAGCTGACGCCGGCGACGCTCAACGCCGCGCTGGGCGCGATCCGCACCGACGTCCACCAGGTCCAGCCGCACGCGATCTCGATCACCAATGCCACCGAATATGGGCTGGTCTACACCCCCGAGCAGGTCGCCGCGATCGGCGACCTGGCGAAGGCGCGCAAGCTGGGGCTGCACATGGACGGCGCACGCTTCGCCAACGCCGTCGCGCATCTCGGCTGCACGCCCGCCGACGTGACGTGGCGCGCGGGCGTGGATGCGCTGAGCTTCGGCTTCGTCAAGAATGGCGGGATGAGCGCCGAGGCGCTGATCTTCTTCGACACCCGGCTGGCCGATGCGACGCTCTATCGCCGCAAGCGCGCGGGGCTGCTGCTCTCCAAGGGGCGCTATCTGGCGGCGCAATTGCTGGCGATGCTCGAGGACGATCTGTGGCTGGACAATGCGCGTGCGGCCAATGGCGGCGCGCGGATGCTGGCCGATGCCGCGGGGGAGCGGCTGGTGCATGCCGTTGAGGCCAACGAGGTTTTCCTGCGGGTGACCCCGGAGGAAGCGGCGGGGCTGCGCGCGCTGGGGTTCGATTTCTACGATTGGGGGCCGGCCGAGGCGCGGCTGGTGATTTCGTGGGACCAGGACGCCGAGGCGATCCGGCCGCTGGCGGAGGCGATCGGGACGTTGTGAGGGGGGCATGTCCTTATCCTCCCCGGCGCGGGGAGGGGGACCGCGACGCGCAGCGGCGTGGTGGAGGGGGCTCTCCGCCAGCGACCCGCACGCGGCACGCCCCCTCCACCATGCTGCGCATGGTCCCCCTCCCCGTACCGGGGAGGATCTAAGTGCAGGCGCCCAAATCCACGCGCCTCAGCGTCCTCATCCCCTTCGCGCTTGTCACGCTGATCTGGGGATCGACCTGGATCGTCATCCGCGACCAGATTTCGGTGGTGCCGCCGGCCTGGTCGGTGACCTATCGCTTCGCGGTGGCGGGGCTCGTGATCCTCGGCTGGGCGCTGGTCCGGCGCAATTCGCTGCGGCTCGATGCGCGGGGATTGCTGTTCGCGGCGTGCCTTGGGGTGGCGCAGTTCGTGCTCAACTTCAACTTCGTCTATCGCGCCGAACTGCACATCACCTCGGGCGTGGTGGCGATCGTCTATGCGTTGCTGCTGGTGCCCAATGCGATACTGGCGCGGATCTTCCTGGGGCAGCGGATGGGGCGGCAGCTGCTGATCGGATCGCTGGTGGCGATGGTGGGCGTGGGCCTGCTGTTCCTCCACGAGAGCCGGCTGAGCGAGGCGGGGCCGGGGGTGGCGCTGCTCGGGATCGGCATCGCCTTCCTGGGGGTGCTTTCCGCCTCGGTCGCCAATGTGATGCAGGCGACGCGGGTGGCGAAGGCCTATCCGATGGCGACGATGCTCGGCTGGTCGATGCTGATCGGCGCCGCGGTCGATGCCTGCTTCGCCTGGAGCATGACCGGGCCGCCGGTGATCGAGATGCGCTGGGGCTATGTGCTGGGCACGCTCTATCTGGGCGTGCTCGGATCGGCGCTGGCCTTCACCCTTTACTACCAGCTGATCCGCACGATCGGGCCGGCCAAGGCGGCCTATACCAGCGTGCTGGTGCCGGTGATCGCGATGCTGCTGTCGACCATCTACGAGGGCTATCGCTGGTCGCTGCTCGCCGCGGCCGGCGGGGCGCTGGTGATGATCGGGCTGGTGATCGCGCTGAGGGCGCGCAGGCCCAACCGGTAATCCGGATATAGCGGGCGCCAGCCGAGGATGCGCTTGGCCTTGCCGTTCGCGACGCGGCGGTTCTCCGAATAGAAAGCCAGCGCGGCGGGGCTGAGATCGGCCTCGGCGAGCGGGACCTCGGGCGGAGGCGCTATGCCGATCAGATCGCAGGCATAGGCAATCACGTCGCTCTGCGGGGCCGGGAGATCGTCGGCGAGATTGTAGGCGCCAGGCGGACCCTCGAAGCCGGCGATTATCCCCGAGACGATATCGTCGACATGGACGCGGCTGAAGACTTGGGCCGCGACGTGGATGCGCCGCGCCTTGCCTTCGCGCGCGCGATCGAGCGGGGAGCGGCCGGGGCCATAGATGCCGGGCAGGCGGAAGACGCGGGCACCCAGCGCCAGCCACTGGGCGTCGGCCTCGGCGCGTTCGGTGCGGCGGCCCGTGCCGGTGGGGGCGCTCTCGTCGACCCAGGCGCCTTCGGTGTCGCCATAGACGCCGGTGGAGGAGAGATAGCCGAGCCAGGCGGGGGATGCGGCGAGCTCGGCGCGGTAGGCGGCGAGGACCGGGTCTTCTTCGGTCGGCGCGACGGTGGAGACGATGTGGGTGGCGTGCGCGATTTCGAACGCCACGCGGTCGCGATCGGCGAAGGTCGCGCGGATGACGGTGGCGATGCGCCAGCCGCCCGGGGCGAGGTGCTCTGCCAGGGCCGTGCCCGTATAGCCGAGGCCGAAGATCAGGAGGCGCATCTAGAGTATGATCCAGTTCACCGGAACCAGCCCTCCCCGGCGGAGGCCGGGGCCCAGTTGCGAAAGGCGTGAGATGGCCGGGTGCAATTGCCAGTGCGCCGATACTGGGCCCCGGCCTTCGCCGGGGAGGGGCGTTCCAGTGCGCCGGGTTCGACCCTAACGCGCACCATGGCCGTCATATTCGACGCCGAAGAAATCGCCCTTCACCCAGCGCGGGCGATCGTCGGCATTGGCGATCGCGTGGGCGGCGGCGACATTGACGCGGGCGAACTTCGCGGCAGCTTCCCAGTCGAAGGGGAGCGAGAGCTGGTCCGAGGGCTTGTGATAATGGTTCGCGAGATAGTCCTTCTGCGCGGCGTCTCCCGCCCCGCCGGGCCCGCTATCGACCGAGACCGAGGGAATGCCCGCCTGGACGAAGCTGTAATGATCCGAGCGGACGAAGAACATTTCCTCGGGCGCAGGATCGGGGACCGTCGCCAGCCCCTCCCCCGCCGCGGCGGCGGCGAAGCTGGCGCCGAGCGTCGAGCGCTCGCCGCCGAGGATCACCAGATCGCGCAGCGGGAAGGTGAGGATCGGCATGTCGATATTCAGATCGGCGACAATCGAACCCTTGGGAACGGTGGCGTGATGCGCGAAATAGCTCGAGCCGATCAGCCCCTTTTCCTCGGCGGTGAGCGCTATGATCAGGATCGAGCGCCGCGGCGGCGGACCTGCGCGCAAGGCGCGTGCGACTTCGAGGATCGTCGCGACGCCCGCGGCATTGTCCATCGCGCCATTATAGATGCGATCGCCGTTCACGGCATCGCCCAGC
Organism: Sphingomonas sp. M1-B02; assembly: GCF_026167525.1. Classification (NCBI taxonomy): domain Bacteria; kingdom Pseudomonadati; phylum Pseudomonadota; class Alphaproteobacteria; order Sphingomonadales; family Sphingomonadaceae; genus Sphingomonas; species Sphingomonas sp. M1-B02. The sequence goes on from NZ_CP110679.1 coordinate 2,116,054, forward strand.
CCGACATGATCGAGATGCGCCGAGAGGATGACATATTGCCTGGCGAGGCCGGGGTCCGATCCCTCGATCAGGCCGACGACGTTGCGGCTCTCGGCGGTGCGCAGCCGGGTCTTGGCCGCGACCTGGAGCGTGCCGACCAGTGGCCCGGTGGGAAGCTTGCCGCCCTTGCGCTCGGCGGCGAGGACATCGACCCATTTGATGCGGCTGCCGGCGAACAATTTCTCGGCGCCGGCCTGGCTGACATAGCCGACGACCGGGGCGCCCGGGGCGAGGGCATGCGTCACGCCATCGGGGCCGGCCCAACTGCTCTGCTCATAATCGAAAAAAGGGACGACCGCGTCGAACGGAAAATCGACGCGATGCGCGGCGGATTCGAGCAGGATGACCGCCTTGGCGCCGCGCGCCTGGGCGAGCCGGGCCTTCTGCTCGTCATTGCCGAAATGCGCCTCGACATCGCTCGGCAGGCCCGCGGGCACACCGGGGAGCAAGGCGACGATCTTTCCGCGGACGTCGAGGCCCTTATAATCGTCGCGCCTGCCCTGCGGATAGACGAGTCCGTAGCCGGCGAAGACGATCCCGCCCTGCGCGGTGAAATCGGGCGTGGCGGGCGCGGCCTGGTTGACGAAGTCGATCCCGAACTGGAGCGGGATCGCGGCGTTGCCGCGCATCAGCGTCCAGCTTGCCTTCTCCGCCGAACGATAATGGACCAGCTTGACCGGCTGGAACCAGCCGCCGTCCGCGCCGCCGGGCTTGAGGCCGATCGCGAGCATCTGCGCGGCGACATATTCGGCGGCTACGTCATAATCCTGCGTCCCCGCCTCGCGCCCGCGCATCGCGTCGGAGGCGAGGAACTGGATATGCGCGCGCAGTGCGGCCTGATCGGGCGGAACCTGCTGTGCCTGCGCGGGAGCACCGAGCAGCAGTAGCGCCAGCAAAAGCAGGCCACGGAGCGTCACTTGGCGAGCGGGCCGCCGTAGAGCGTGCCGAAGAAATCGCCCTTGTTCCACGTCGGCCGCGCTGGCGTGTCGGCGAGGATGCGGGCGACGCCGTAGCCGACGCGGACGAACTTGGCCGCCGATGCCCAGTCGAACGGCAGCGAGAGGTCGTCGGAGGGCTTGTGATAATGTTTGGCGAGGAAGTCCTGGATCGCCGCCTTGCCCGCGCCGCCCGGGCCGGTGTCGATCGACACGGCCGGCACGCCCGCCTGGACGAAGCTGTAATGATCCGAGCGGACGAAGAAATTCTCTTCGGGGAAGGGATCGGGGACGACCTTGAGCCCCTCGGCCGCGGCGGCCTTTTCGGCGACCTTGCCGAGGATCGAGCGCTCGCCGCCGAGGACGACGATGTCGACCAGCGGGAAGGTCATGATCGGCATGTCGAGGTTAATATTGGCGACCAAGGTGCCGGGGACCGACGGGGTGCGCGCGAAATAGCGCGAGCCCAGCAGGCCTTTTTCCTCGGCGGTGAGCGAGACGAACAGGATGCTGCGGCGCGGCTTCGTGCCCGAGGCCTGGAAGGCGCGCGCGACCTGGAGGATCGTGGCGTTGCCGATCGCATTGTCCATCGCGCCGTTGCTGATCCGATCGCCGGTGGTGCCAGCGCCGACCGCGAGATGATCGAGATGCGCGCTGAGCACGACATATTGGCGGCGGAGCGCGGGATCGCTCCCCTCGAGCATGCCGACGACGTTGCGGCTGGCCGAGACGCTGATTTCGGTCTTGAACGCGGCCTCGACCGATGCGTTGAGCGGCCCAGTGGGGAGCGGCGTGCCGGCTTTCTCGGCGGCGAGCACGTCCGCCCATTTGACGCTCGAATCGGCAAACAATTTCTCCGCCCCGGCCTGGCTCACCAAAGCGATCTGCGGCGCCCCGATCGAGGGGACGCGCGGCTTGCCGTCGGCATCGTTGATCGTCATCCGGGTGCGGCCCGCGAGGGGGACCGCGCGCTCGAACGGAAAGCTCGCGCGCTGTGCGCCCGATTCGAGGACGATCAGCCCCTTGGCGCCGCGCGCGGCGGCGAAGCCGGCCTTGGTCTCGAGATTGCCGGCATGCGCGGCGACTTCGGACGACAGGCCCGTGGGCGCGCCCGCGAACAAGGCGACGATACGGCCCTTGAGATCGAGCCCCTTATAATCGTCGCGGCCGCTTGCGGCATCGACCACGCCATAGCCGGCGAACAGGACTTCGCCGCCGATCGCCAGATCGGGCACGCGCGGATTGACGCTGTTGAGGAAGTCCTTGCCATAGACGAGCGGCACGCGGGTGCCGCCGCGCACCAGCGCCAGCGTGCCGGGGCCGGCCGACTTGTAGGAGATCAGCGGCACCGGCTGGAACCAGCTGCCCTGCCCGCCGGCGGGCACGAGGCCCGCGGCGAGCATCTGCGTCGCCATATATTCGGCGGCGACGTCATAATCGGCAGTCCCCGCCTCGCGCCCGCGCAGCGCGTCCGACGCCAGGAAAGCGACATGCGCCTTGATCGCCGCCTGGTCGGCCGGAAGCGTCTGCGCCGCGACGGGCGCCGCCGCGAGAAGCGGCAGCGCGAGGAGAAGACGCCGCATCATTTGGCCATCGGGCCGCCAAATGCGGTTCCGAAGAAGTCGCCCTTCTTCCACACCGGCCGCTGATCGGCGTCGGCGATTTCGCGCGCGATGCGATAGTTCACGTCGACGAAGCGGACGCCCGATTCCCAATCGATCGGGCGGCTCTGCACGACTTCGTCCGAGGGCTTGTGATAATTGTCGGCCAGGAAGGAATCGGTCGCCGCCTTGCCCGGGCCTGCCTCGCCCGGCCACAGGAAGACCGAGGGAATACCCTGCTGGACGAAGCGATAATGGTCCGAGCGGACGAAGAAGGCCTCGTCGGGACGTGGATCGCCCCCAACGCCGACACCGATCTGCGCCGCCGCGCGGCGGACCGTCTCGCCCAGCGTCGAATGATCGGCGCCGAACGGAGTCACATCCTCGAACTTGTAGGTGATGATCGGCATGTCGAGATTGACGTTGGCGACCATGTTCGCCTTCGGCACGGTCGGGTTCTGCGCGAAATAATCGGCGCCGACGAGGCCCTTTTCCTCGGCGGTGACCGCGAGGAACAGGATCGAGCGGCGCGGCGCCTTGCCCGACGCCTTGAAGCGCTTCGCTTCCTCGATCAGCGAGGCGACCCCGACGGCATTGTCCATTGCGCCATTATAGATCGGATCGCCCTTCGCATTGGGGGTGCCGACGCCGACATGATCGAGATGCGCAGTGAGGACGACCACTTCCTGGGCCAGCGCCGGGTCGCTGCCGGGGAGCATGCCGGCGACGTTATAGCTGGTGATCGGGGTGGTCACCGTCTTGAGCGCGACGCCGAGCGAGGTCGCCAGCGGCATCGCCTTGAAGGTCGCATTCTCGGCCTGCGCCGCCTTGACGATATCGGCCCAGGAAGTCTTGGCGCCCGCGAACAACTTCTCCGCGCCGGCCTTGCTCAGCATGCCCAGGCCGGGCGCGCCCGGGGTCGGGATAAAGCCGCGGCCATCGGCGCGTGCCCAGGTGACGCGCGGACGTTCCCACGTCGCGGCGATCATCGGGAAGGGATAGTTGCCGCGGCCAGCGCGCGGCGATTCGAGCGTGATATAGCCGACCGCGCCCTTCTTCAGTGCGATCTGCGCCTTGGTGGCGACATTGGAGAAATGCGCGCGCTCCTCGGCGGGGAAGGTGGTGGGCGCGCCGCCGAAGAAGGCGACGATCTTACCCTTCACGTCGACGCCCTTATAATCGTCGCGGCCCAATCCGACGATCCCCTGGCCGACGAACACGACCGGCGCGGTAAGCGTGAAATCGAGCTTGTCGGGATTGGCGGCGGGGACGAAATCCTGGCCGAAGACGAGCGTGATCGGCGCGGCGCCCTTGCGCGTGATGCTCATGCTGCCCTTGTCGGCGGCCTTGTAGCTGAGCAGCGGCACCTTCTGCAGGTAGGAGCCATCGTCGCCGGCGGGGCGCAGGCCCTGGGCGTAGAATTGCGAGGCGACATATTGCGCGGCGATGTCGAACTCGGGGCTGCCGGCGTCGCGGCCGCGCAGCTGGTCCGAGGCGAGGAACATGACATGCCCCTTCATCGCCGCCTGATCCTCGGGCAGCACGGCATTGAGGATCGCGTTGCGCTCGGCAGCGCTGACCGCAGGTGCCGGCTGCGCGGCTGGAGCAGGCGCGGGCGCCTGCTGTGCCATCGCGGCGGTGGCGGTCAACGCAATCAGGCCGAACGGCGCGGTCAAACGAAGCATGGAAATCCTCTTATTCACAAACGAGCGTGCGATTATCGGTAGCATCCGGCGGCACTTAGGCAAGCGGACACTTTGTGGTGGCGACGCCGGGACTTGATCCTATATCCCGGCGATGATGGCAGACGCACAGACCGCAACCCACGCCCCGACGATCACGCGCCGCGAGGACTATCGCGCGCCGGATTGGCGCGTGCCCGAGATCGCACTCGACTTCGACCTCGATCCGGCGAGCACACGGGTCCGCGCGACCTTGTGGGTGGAGCGCAACGGCGTGCACGATGCCCCGCTGCGGCTGGACGGCGACGGGCTGACCCCGGCATCGGTGCGGGTGGACGGCGCGGACTTTGCCGACTGGTCGATGGACGGGCCCGCGCTGCTGATTCCGCTCGGCGGCAGCGCGCACACGATCGAAACCGAAGTGGTGATCGCGCCCGAGCGCAACACCCAATTGCAGGGGCTCTATGCCTCGCAGGGGATGCTGTGCACCCAGTGCGAGGCCGAGGGCTTCCGTCGGATCACCTTCTTCCCCGACCGGCCCGACGTGCTGAGCCGTTACAAGGTCAGGATGACCGCCGACAAGGCGCGCTTCCCGGTACTGCTCGCGAACGGCGATCCGATCGCGCAGGGCGATGGCGAGGACGGCACGCATTGGGCCGAATGGCACGATCCCTTCCCCAAGCCGAGCTATCTGTTCGCGCTGGTGGCGGGCGATCTCGTCGCCAACCGCGGCACCTTCACGACGATGTCGGGGCGCGACGTGGCGCTCGGCATCTGGGTGCGCGCGCCCGATCTCGCCAAGACCGATCATGCGCTCCACGCGCTCAAGCTCAGCATGGCCTGGGACGAAAAGGTCTATGGCCGCGAATATGATCTCGACGTGTTCAACATCGTCGCGGTCGACGATTTCAACTTCGGCGCGATGGAGAATAAGGGCCTCAACGTCTTCAACTCGCGCTACATCCTCGCCGACCCCGATACCGCGACCGATTATGATTATGACGCGATCGCCGCGGTGGTCGCGCACGAATATTTTCACAATTGGTCGGGCAATCGAATCACCTGCCGCGACTGGTTCCAGCTCAGCCTCAAGGAAGGCTTCACCGTCTTCCGCGACCAGGGCTTCTCGGCCGACCAGGGCAGCGCGGCGGTCAAGCGAATCGAGGATGTGCGCGGGCTTCGGGCGAGCCAGTTCCCGGAAGATGCCGGGCCCCTCGCCCACCCGATCCGTCCCGACGAATATATCGAGATCGGCAATTTCTATACCGCGACGATCTACAACAAGGGCGCCGAAGTCATCCGGATGATGGCGACGATCCTGGGGCCCGAGAAATTCCGGGCCGCGACCGATCTCTATTTCGAGCGCTTCGACGGGACTGCTGCGACCTGCGAGGATTTCGTACAGTCGATGGAGGAAGGCGGCGGCGTCGACCTCACCCAGTTCCGCCGCTGGTACAGCCAGGCGGGCACGCCGCGCGTCTCGGCGACGCTGGCGCAGGAGGGCGGCCGCGCGCGGCTGAGCCTTCGCCAGAGCGTGCCGCCGACGCCGGGCCAGCCGGTCAAGGAGCCGATGGTGCTGCCTCTCAAGCTACGCCTGTTCGGCGCGATCACGGGGCGGGCGCTGTGCGAAGAGCAACTGATCCTGCTCGATCGGCCCGAGCATGAAGTGGTCTTCGAAAACCTGCCCGAGACGCCGGTGCTGTCGATCAATCGCGGCTTTTCGGCGCCGGTGATCGTCGAGACCAATCGCACCGCACAGGATCTCGCCTTCCTCTCGGCGCATGATGACGATCCCTTCGCGCGCTACGAGGCGATGCAGCAATTGATGCTCGATACGCTGGTGGCGTCGGTCGCCAACGGAGCGGCGGATCATGGCGCGGTGATCGACGCGGTGCGCAACACGCTGGGCGATGCGCGGATGGACCCGGCCTTCATCGCCGAGGCGGTGCTGCTGCCCTCGGAGGCTTTCATCGGCGACCAGATGGCGGTGGTCGATCCAGAGGCGATCTTCCGCGCGCGAGAGGCGCTGCGCGCCGATCTCGGTCGGGCCTTGGAGGGCGAATGGCGCGCAGCTTATGAAGGTGCGGCGGCAGAGCGGTTCGAATATTCGCCGGCGGCGAAGGGCGCGCGGCGGATCAGTTCGGTGGCGCTCGGCTATATCGCCGCCGGGGGTGCTGCGGATGCGGCCGAGCTTGCCTTCGCCCAGTTCGAGCGGGCCGACAACATGACGGATCGCCATGCCGCGCTGACCACGCTCGCCAATGGGGTGTCGCCGTTGCGCGAGGCGGCGCTGGAGGCATTCTACAAGCGCTATGCCGGCAACGGGCTGGTGCTCGACAAATGGTTCCAGACGCAGGCGCTGTCGAGCCGCGACGACACCGCGCAGGTGGTCGAAGGGCTGGTCAACCACCCCGACTTCACCTTGGCGAATCCCAATCGGGCACGCGCGCTGATCGGCGCGTTCAGCGTCAACCAGCGTGCCTTTCACGACATTTCGGGCCGCGGCTATCGCTTCGTCGCGGACCAGATGATCGCGCTTGATCGATTGAACCCGCAGACCGCAGCCAAGCTGATCCCGCCGCTGGGGCGGTGGAAGCGGTTCGACGCGGCGCGCGCGGCCAAGATGCGCGCGGAGCTCGAGCGGATCGTGGCGGCGCCGGGGCTGAGCAAGGACATGTTCGAACAGGCTTCGAAGAGCCTCGACTGAATCCTTCTTGAGCCCTCCTCTGAAGGGGAGGGGTTTCACAGCTACACCATCACGTTCCGGCCGCGCTGAACCACTGCGGTGTGCCCGACCCGCGCCCGGGGGTTCCGCTCGCGCACGGTGTCGACGAACACCCAGTCGTTGCTCACGCGATCGGGGGTGAGGGTCAGCGCCATATAGCCGCGGCGGCTGGTGTCGCACCATTTGAGCTCGGGATTGGCGGCGACGGTGGCGCGGGCGATGATCGCCGGATCGGCGGCGAAGCTGCTTTCGAAGCCGGCGGAGCTGACCGCGTGGCCGGCGAATTCGACGCCCGCGGGCTTGCCGTCCTGTCCCAGATCATAGGCCCAGCCATTGTGGCTGTCGCCGCTGAGCACGACGAGGTTCGCGCCAGCCGCCTGCGCCGATTTGAGGAAGCGGGCGCGGGCGGCGGGATAGCCGCCCCAATTGTCGAGATTGAAGGGAAGCCCGGCCTTCGCCGCCACGGCGCCGGCATTGACCCGATTGCGCATGAAGGGTGAGGCGTCAGGCTTGAGCCAGCCGAGCGACGCGTCGGGCGAGCGGGTCTCGCCCATGATCGTGCCGAAGCCGACCACCTGCCAGCGCCGTCCGGACCGGACCGAGCGCGCCAGTTCGTGCGCGAGCCAGTTCTCCTGCGTGCCGCCCAGCATGGTTGCGGTGGGGTCCATCCAGGGCCCGTCGCGAAACGCCTTGAGCGCGGCGGCGGGATCGGGGTTCTTGAAGAGAGGCGCGAGTTCATAGGGGCGGGTGCGCGCATTCACCCGGCTTTCGGTGCGGAAGAACGTCGCCAGCCCGCCCAGGTCGTAGGCGGCATAGGGTTCGTCGGAGACCGGCATCCATTCGCGCCAGGCCTGGATCGCGGCGCCGCGGCGGATGCTCCATTCACCCTCATTGGCGCCGTGATTCTCCGCCCCGCCCTCCCAGGCATCGTTCGCGAACTCATGATCGTCCCACTCGATCAGCATCGGCACCGCGGCGTGCAGCGCCTGGAGATCGGGATCGGCGCGATAGCTGGCATAGCGGAGCCGATAGTCGGCCAAATGGACGCACTCGGCCATCGGCTGGGGTAGCCGCGCCGCGATATGCACGTCGGCGCTCGGATACACGCCCGGGGCATATTCATAGATATAGTCGCCGAGATGCACTGCGAGATCGAGATCGTCGCGCGCGGCGGCATTCGCATAGGCATTGAAATGGCCGAAGGCGAGGTTCGAGCAGGAGAAGATGCCGATCCGGAACTGGCGCGCCTCCTCGGGCAAGGTGCGCGCGCGGCCCACCGGCGAGAAGCGGCCGTCGGGCGCGACGAAGCGATAATGATAGCGCGTGCCCGGCTTGAGTCCGGTGACGCTGATCTTCGCGGTATGATCGCGCCACGGGCCGGTCACCGCTTCGCCGCCTGCCACCACGCGCGCGAAACCGGGCGTTTCCGAAACCTCGACGCGCAGCTTCACGGTGCGGCCGTCCTTGGGCACGTAGCGGGTCCACAGCAGCATGCCGTCACTCGTGGGTTCGCCGCTCGCGACCGAATGGGTGAAGGCATCCACGATCCAGTTGGGGCCCTGCGCGAAGCCGGGGATCGCATAGGCGCCAAGGCCGAGCGTGGCGGTGAGCAACAATGAACGGCGATCGATGTGCGGCGGCATATCCGTCCTCCCTTTGATCGCTCCCCTTGGCGGCGCATCGTGGCGGGTTCGTGACAGCGCGCCAAGCCCTCGCTATGGCGAGACTTTCCTGGTCGCAAAGGCAAGTCGGATGCGCGCGCTGTCCCTCGAGAGTGAAGGTCGCCCGATCTGATGGCCAGCGAAAGCGCGGTTCTGGCACCGCCGCCTTCCTCTTCCTTCCTCACCATCGTCGCAGCGCTGCCCCGCTGGCCGATCCTGCTGATCGCGGCGATCGCGGCGCGGCTGTTCGCGTTCGGCAATCCGCTGGTCCATGTCGACGAGGAATTCTACCTCGTCACTGCACAGCGGATGCTCGAGGGCGCCATCCCCTATGTCGACATCTGGGATCGCAAGCCGATCGGGCTGTTCCTGCTCTATCTCCCCGCCGCTGCGTTCGGCCTGCCCGCGGCGATCTGGGTCTATCAGCTGATGGCGCTGGCGAGCGTGGTGGCGACCGCGCTGATCCTCGCGCACCTCGCCGACCGAGCCGGCTGGGGGCGCGGCGCGCTCGCGGCGGCTCTGCTCTATCTGTTCATGATCAATTTCGGCGACGGCCAGGGTGGCCAGGCGCCGGTCTTCTACAATCTGCTTATGGCGATAGCAGTGACGCTGATCCTGCCGCGCCCCGAGGATCGCGCGGGCGACCGGCTGAGGATGCGGCGCGCGCTGATCGCGCTCGGGCTGATCGGGGTGGCGCTGCAGATCAAATATTCGGTCGTCTTCGAAGGCATGTTCCTGGGGCTGTGGCTGTTATGGCGCGAGCGGCGGCTGGGCGTCCCGACCCGCCGGATCTTGATGTTCGGCGCGCTGCTCGTCACCGTCGCGCTGGCGCCGACGGTCGCGGCAGGGCTGGTCTTTGTCGCAATGGGGCATGGTGATGCCTGGCTGTTCGCGAACTTCACCTCGATCCTGGCGCGGCAGAGCGATCCGGCGGCGGAAATACGCCGCAGCCTGCTCAAGATCGGGCTGATGCTGGGGCCGCTACTGCTGATCGGCGGGCTGTCGCGCCATCTGCCGGTGGCGCATGAGCGCGAGCGCGAGGTGCGCGGGCTGTTGTTCGGCTGGATGATCGCCGCGACGATCGGGCTTTTGTTGTTCGGCGGCTATTTCAACCATTATGCCCTGCCGGTGATGCTGCCGGCCTGCTTGTGCTGCGCAGGGTTCCTGGGCGGGCACCGGATCGGGCGCCGGATCATGGTGCCTCTGCTCGCCTGCGCGCTGCTGGGCGGGGTCTACACCACCTACAGCGCACGCTATTATCGCGGCAACGCCCCCGAGCTGGAAACATTGGTGCAGGCGATCGGGCGCGGGCCCGGCTGCCTCTATGTTTATTCGGGCAATAGCAGCCTCTATACGCACAGCGGGCGCTGCTTCGCGAGCCCCTGGGTTTTCCCCAGCCACTTGTCGCGGGTGCGCGAGAAGGGCGCGGTCGGCGTCGACCAGCTGGCCGAGATCGAGCGTATCTTCGCCAGCCGCCCGGAGATCGTGGTGATGCGCCCGCCTTATGAAGGAGAACGCGCCGAATCGCGGGCGCTGGTGTTGCGCAGGCTTGGCGAGGACTATCGGTTGCGCGGGCGGTATCCGCTGGGCAATCTGATGATCGACGTGTTCGCGCTTCAGGCGGCCCCGACCGTAGCGACGGCACCGCGCCGCGCCGCGACCAGGCCCTCATAATAAGCCATCAGCTCGACGGCATGGTCATGGTCGCTGCGGACCTTGCCCGCGGCTACGCGCGCGGCGGCGCGGACGATCGCGGGCTCGCGGGCATACATGCGGCGGATCGCATCGGCGGCGGACAAGGCATCGCGCGAGGCGTAGATCTCGGCGAAGAGCGGGTCGGCAATTTCGGCGAACCCGCCCTCGTCCGGCCCGATCAGCGGCAGGCCCGAGGCGAGCGCCTCCGAGGCGACCAGCCCGAACGGCTCGGCGTCCGATCCGTGGATCAGCGCGTCGCAGCTCGCCATGATCCGCGACAGGCGGATGCGATCATAGACCGGGCGGAAGATGCGAATATGCGGGCTGCCGGCGATGCGCTGTTCGAGATGGCGGCGCTGGGTGCCGTCGCCGATCAGGATCAGTCCGACCGGAATGTCGGTCGCCGCGGATTCCACCGCGTCGATCACCAGCGGCCAGCGCTTTTCCTTATGGTGCCGGCCAAGCCCGAGCAGCAGCAGGCCGTCCGCGGGCAATCCGCATTGCTCGAGCAAAGCGACGCGGAGCTTCTCGTCGCGCAGATCGGGCGAGAACCATTGCCGCTCGATCCCCAGCGGCATCGACGCATCGACACGCTGGCCGCGGCGGCGGAAGCGCTTTGCGAGAGCGGGCCCATTGGTGACGAAGGCGTCATAATATTTGAGGAAGTCGTTCATATACTGGCTGTACCAGTCGAACGCGCGCTCGACCTGGCGTGGGGTCGAGATATTGTCGAGCCAGCGCTGCGGATAGGCGCCGATACTGTCGTTATGCGCGAAGAAGACCTTTACCGCGTCGCCCTGCCAGCGCGCCACCGTCCAGGCAGGGCGCCAGGGCGAGGTCGCCTCGACGACGTCGGGCTTGAGCCGATCGAGCATGTCCCAGATCGGCTTGTCCCACACGAAGATGCCGTAATTCTTGTCGACGATCAGCCGCGGCGCCTTCATCCAGTAGATTCGCCCGCCGCCCGGGCGATCCTCGATCGAATCCTCGTCGGCGGGCGCCAGCACGATCAGCTCGTGGCCGAGATCGGCCATGATTCCCATCTTGCGGTCGAGATAGGTTCGCACGCCGCCGCCGGTCGGCGAATAATATTCGTTGACGTCGACGACGCGCATCGCGGCTTCCTCAGTCGTTCGGGCCGAAGCCGCCAAGCCCCTTGAGATATTGCGCGCGCACCGTGATCTGGCCGCCGGCAGCCGGGATGTTGACGAGCGCCTGGCGTACCTTCGGCCGGCTGCGGCCGAGCCGCTGGTTGCTCGGGAAGCCGGCGCCGTCCTGCCAGAAGTTAAACTTGTTCTTGCCGTCGCGGTCGTGGGTGAAGAGCAGGGCCCATTGCCCGGCGGACGGCGCGCGAATGCAAAGCGTGACCGGTCCCGCGGCGGGGGTCGCCGACCAGACGCGGCGCATCTGCTTGCCCTCGCGCTTGATCTCGCGATCGTCCTTGAGGAAATCGGCCTCGTTGCCCGGATAGAGTTCGAGCTTGAGACGGCCGGTGCGGTCCTTCAGCCCTATGATGTTAACCCGCAGCGTCGGGCCCGATCCGATCGCGCAGGAGCCGTCGAGCGGGTCGGCCTGCGCGGCGGCGGCACTCGGCATCGCCAGGGCGGCGATCGCGGCGATGAGAATGGGGCGGATCATGCCTTGTTCCTTGTCAGCAAAGCGTGGACGCTGAAGCCCCCTATCAGCGCGACATGAACCACAAGTGTCAGCGCCGCGATCAGCGCCATCAATTCGGAAAGCGCCTGGTCCTGCCCGATCAGCATGATCGCGAAGGTTGCGAACACCAATTCCTTGTTTGGGATCAACGGAAGCCGCCAGACGAGCAAGCGGCCGGCCGACAGCAAAAGCCACATGCCGACCGGCACTTCGGGCATCGCGAAGTGCCAGGCAAAGGCGATCAGCAGCGAGCCGGCAATGATGCGCGCGCAATGCACCCCGAAAATCCACCAGAGCGAAGCCTTGGGCAGCGAGAAGACTCGCTTCGAGAAGATCAGGAAGGGCAGCGACATCAGCAGAATCGCGCCGATCGACAGCCAGGCGCCCTGCTGCTGCTCAGGGGTCAGCAGATTGATGCCGAGCGGGAGGGCGATGACCACCACCAACAACGTGACGGCATTGCCAGCCATCGCCGACAGGATCATCACGTCCTTGACTGCACCGAAGGGTGCCGCGACCATCTGCGTGCGCTGGCGTGCCCAGGCGTAGAAATAGGCCTCCCCCGAATAGCCGAGCAGGACTTCGTTCGAGATGCGCTTCTTGTGGAGCGCGGCGATGCCGGCCGCGGGAATATTCCACAACCGACGGAAGATGACATAATCGAAGGTGGGCGGGCCGAGATAATACAGCGCGAAGGCGACGTAGAAAAGCGGGTGGACCGGGACGGCCTTCGACAGCCCCGCAAGCCCGGAGCCGAACAGTTCGCGCGCAAGCCCGACGATCATCAGCAGCGTCAGCGCTCCGCCCAGGATCATCGGCCAGCGCCGCCGGATCTTCTCGACGGGTTCCAGCCCGGCAAGATCGGGGGCGGCCGCCAAAGGAGGCGCTTCGACAAGGCTGCTGTTCATCGAAGCCTCCAATGGCTCATTCACTGCTCAAGTTCCGCTGCCGAGACGCCAAACAAATCGCATTGTCTCCGCGTCCGGCACCAAATCCGCACTAAGAAATCAGGCGAGGCGGGTGAATGACAGCAGAATGCGGTTTTATTGCGAGGGTGATTTGGGCGCTGAGGTGGCATAGTGCAAGGTGACATGCCGCACCTCACCTGTTCCGAAACCGCGCATCATATCCTGACCTATGCCCAGACGATGCAGGGCGGCGGTGTAGAACGGTCGATGCTGCGCATGGCCGCGGGATGGCTGGAACGCGGACGGCGGGTGACGCTGGTGCTGGGCTGCAGCGCCGGCCCGCTGGCAGCCGAGATTCCCCACGGTGTGGAGCGAATCGAGCTGGCCGACGCAAGCTATCGCGCGCTGCTCGGCCTGGCGGGGCATGTCCGCAGCATGCAGTCCGACCTGATCTTCTGCCCCGGCAATCATTATAGCGGCGTCGCGGCGGTCACCCGGCTGCGGCTGGGGCGGCACTGTCCGCCGATCGTCGCCAAGGTCTCCAATGCCCTGGTTCGGCCCGAATTGAGCGTCGGTGCAGCGTGGCGCTATCGCCAATGGCTGCGGACGCATCCCCGCTTCCTCGATCAGCTTGTGGCGATGACCCCGGCAATGGCGGCGGAGGCGGTGGCCGAGATGCGGATGCCGCGCGAGCGGGTGCATGTGATCGCCAATCCACCTGCCGGGCCACAGCCCGGCGCCGCGCCGGTCGCACTGCCGGAGGGGCGCTATATCCTCGGCGTCGGTCGGCTCGAGCCGCAAAAACGCTGGGAGCGGTTGATCGCGGCGCTGCCCGGGCTGGCCGACCGCGAAATCGCGCTGGTCATCCTGGGCGAAGGATCGGCGCGAGCGGCGCTGGAGGCGCAGGTCGCGGCGCTGAGGCTGGGCCATCGCGTGACGCTGCCGGGGCATTCGGGCGATCCGCTGCCGGCATTGGCGGGCGCGCAGGTGGCGGTGCTGACGTCGGACTATGAGGGCGTGCCGGGAGTGCTGCGCGAAGCGCTGTCGGTGGGGACCCCGGTGGTCTCGACCGAATCGAGCGTGGCGGTGCGCGAGATCGTGCATGCCCCCGAACTTGGCACCGTCGTCCCGCGCGAGGATGCGGGGGCGCTGGTCGGGGCACTCGATCATTGGTTGACGCCGGGCCGGCCGCGACCGGCACCGGTGCGGGCAAGCGGCGATCCGATCGGCGACTATCTCGCCTTGTTCGATTCGACCGTGGCTCAGCGCAGCCGGTAACGGAAGCCCAGCCAAAGCGTGCGGGGGGTCGCGCGCTCGATCACGCCGGGGCCGCTGATCCCCGCCTCGACTCGAGCATCGGTTAGATTCTCGGCGCGTGCCTCGAGCGCCAGCCCGCTGCCCAGCGGGAGCGCGGCGACCGCATCGAAAGTCAGCGCGTCGGCGAGCGTGCGGCTGTTCTGGTCATCCTCGAACTGGGGGCTGGCATAACGCGCGGTGAGCGACGCGCCAAGATCTCCGCGCAACCAGGCGAGCGTCGCCGAACCCTGATGCTGCGCGGTCTGCGCCGGGCGCAGGCCATCGAGCGCGGCGGCGATGCCGGTGGCGCGGACCCGCGAATCGGTGAAGGCATAGGAAGCCGAGACGCTGACCGGCCCCTGGCTGAAGCGCCCTTCGAGCTCGACTCCGCGCGCCTCGACCGCATCGAGATTCTGCCGCTGGCGATAGACCCCCGCCGCCGAGACGAATCCGACCCCCGCGAAGGTGCCGGGCCCGTTGGCGAGGGTCACGTTGGCGATGGCACTGTCGAGCCGGTTCCAATAGCCGGTCGCGCGCAGGCTGAGCGAAGGCGTGGGCCTCCAGTCGACCCCGATCTCGGCGCCGGTCAGCCGTTCGGGATCGAGCGCGGCGTTGGCGGCGGTCGCATCGGCGCCGACCCGGAACGGCCGGTACAGCTCGTTGAGCGTCGGCAGCCGCCAGCCGCGATAGGCGGCGATGCGCAGGGTGACGCTGCCGAGCGCGAGCGCCGCACCGACCCGGCCGGTCGCCTCCAGCCCGCTGCGATCGGCGAAGCGCGTGTCGGTGAGCGGGACGCCGCCGCCAAGCGGGGTTTCGAACAGCGTGCCGCCGCTGATATCCCAGTGATCGATGCGGCCGCCGGCGTTGAGCGTGAGTGCCCCCGATTCGAGGCTGGCATCGGCGAAGGCACCCAGCGTCGTGCTTTCGCCGCCCGCGACGCGCAACCGGGTCGGCGCGCCGGCGACGAAGGTATAGCGCTCCTGCGTCTTGCCCGAGACGCGGCGGACGTCGCTACCCAGCCGCAGCGTGACCCCGCCGCCGATCGGGGGCGCGAGTTCGACACGGCCGCCGATGCCGGTCGCGGGGACGCTATACTGGTCGAGGCTGGCCGAGACGCTGTCGCGCGCATCGTTGACGCTGGCAAAGCCGCTCGCGAACTGGCGGGTCTGCAGATAGCCGAGCAGCGACCAGCCCCAGCCGCCGCGCTTGACGATCCGCAGGCTGGCATCGGCGCCGTCGCTGCGCACCTGGGTGAAATCGACGCCGCGATCGCGACGATCGGTGAAGCCCGAGACATTGGCCTGCAACTCGGTACCGCTGCCGAGATCGACGACGCCGCGCAGCGCGAGGCTGGCCTGCCGGTAGGGCGCGGCGCGATCGACCGGGCCGCGATCCTCGGCGATCGTCGGCACGAAGCCGTCGCCGCGTGCATATTGGCCGGCGATCGTGAAGAAGCCGCTGCCCGCCTCGACCGCGCCGACTGCGCTCGCGTCCCGGCTGTTCCGGCTGCCATAGGCCGCGCGCAGCGCCAGCGGGCCGAGTTCGTGCGGGGCGCCGCTGGTCAGCTCGACCGTGCCGGCAAGCGCGCCGGGGCCGGCATAGCCGCTGCCGCCACCGCGGGTGACTCGCACAGAGGCGAGCCGATCGGGCAAATAAGCCGGGAAGGCGACCCAGCCGCCGAACGGATCGGTCTGCGGCACGCCGTCGAGCAGGAGCAGCGCGCGGCTCGAGGCATTGCCGCCAAGGCCGCGCAGTGTGATCCCCTGGCTGGTCGGATGCGCCGAGCGCGAATCGGAACGGCGGAACTGGGCCACCCCGGCGGCGTCGCGCAGCACATCCTCGAGCCGACCGCTGGCGGTGCCGGCGAGGCGTTCGCGCTCGATCGTCACCGTATCGTATGCCGCCTCGCCGGGGGGCGTTTCGAGTCCGCGCCCGGTGACCACGATCACGGGGGGCTCTTCCTGCGCGAGCGCGGGAGAGGCCAGGAAAAGCGCGATGCATAGAAATAAGCCCCTCCCCTTCAGGGGAGGGGGAAGGGGTGGGGCGGTGCCTCGCAGAGACTGCCGCCCGGGAAGACCGCCCCACCCCAACCCCTCCCCTGAAGGGGAGGGGCTTAAGAAAAATTGTTTCACTTAGGCGCCACACGATCCGGATGCGCCGCCGCGAAGGCACCTGTCTCCCGCGCGGCGGCGTCGGCGCGAAGCAGCTTGGGAAAGGCCTCGAGCGGCGTATCGAAACGGCGGGCGTTGAACATTTGCGGCACCAGAAAGACGTCGGCGATATTGGGGGTATCGCCGCCCAGGAACGGCCCTGCTCCGGCCATCGCCTCCAACGCGGCGAAGCCCTCCGCGATCCAGTGCCGGGTCCAATCGTTGCGCGCAGCCTCCTCGGCGCCGAGTTCCTGCTTGAGCCAGCGCATCACGCGCAGATTGTTGAGCGGATGGATGTCCGCGCCGATCACCAGCGCCTTCGCCATCGCGGCGGCGCGGGCATCGGGCTCTGCGGGGATCAGCCGCGGCTCGGAGTAGCGCGAATCGAGCCAGTCGATGATCGCGAGGCTCTGAGTCAGCACCAGACCGTCCACCTCGAGCGCCGGAACAAGCCCCTGGGGGTTGCGCGCCAGATGCTCGGCGCTGCCTTGCTGGTTCTCGAGCAGCATGATCTCGTGCCGTTCATAGGCCAGGCCCTTGAGATTGAGCGCGATCCGCACCCGATAGCCGGCCGAAGAACGGAAATAGTCGTGGAGCAGGATCATGCACCGGGTCCGCTAGGAAGTTCGGAGGGGCCGCCCTCGCGGTGGCGGAAGCGCCACTGGAAGCCGCGGCGGAGCGTTGCACTGGTGCGCGCCGAACGCTCGGCCTCGCTTTCCAGCGCGACCTTTATCATCGCAACCATCGGATCGGCCAGCGCCAGCCCGAGCAGCCCGAACAGCGTGCTCGCCAATATCTGCGCCGAAAGCGTCAGCGCCGGCGGCAGATCGACGGTGCGCTTCGCGACCAGCGGGATCAGCACATAGCCGTCGAAGGTCTGGACCGCGAAATAGATGATGATCGCCCAGAAACCCTGGTCATAGCCCGCGCTGAACCCCACCGAGACCATCAGCACGCCGCTGACGAAGGCGCCGATATTGGGAATGAAGGCCAGGATGCCGGTGAGGATTCCGAGCAGCAGCGCCATCGGCACGCCGGCGATCGACAGCAGGATCCAGGTGAGCATGCCTTCGAACAGCATGCCGAGCAGCCGTCCCGCCAGCAGCACCCGCAGCGTGCGTGCCATCCGGCCGATCGTAAGCGCGAATTCGTCGCGCGCCGCGACCGGCACCATCCATTGCAGCCCGCGCTCGTAGATCCGCGGCTCGATCGCCACGAACAGGCCGATCGTCAGGATCATCACCAGGCTGGCGGCGGCGCCGAGCACCGATCCGACCGCCGACGTCAGCCGGCCAACCGAGCCCAAGGCCTGCTGCAGCATCCCCGCCAGATCGGCGCGGCCGGGCATCAGCCCCAGCCCCGATATCCAGGCGACGACGCGATTGCCTTGTGTCTCGAGCGTCGTGCTGAGCTGCCCCGCCTGCATCGCGATCTGGACGCCAGTCAGATAGAAGACGCTGCCGATGAAGGCGATGACGAGAATCACGACGATCAGCAGCCGCAGTCCGCGCGGGATCGGCAGCACTCGACCGAGCAGGCGAACGCCCCCATCGAGCAGCGACGCGAAGACGAGGCCGGCGAAAATGATCAGCAGCGGCTGAATCAGAAGCACGACCAGCGCGACGCCGATCGCCAGGCCGAACCATACCGAAGCACGCTTGAGCTCGGCGCGCACAATCGGATCGCGCATTTCGTTGGGGCCGGGCTCCTGCACCACCTCGATCCCCTCGGCGGCGGCCGAATCGGCGCTCATTCGCCGTCCTTCTGGGGATGGAGCGACTTGCCCGCGCGGCCCGGGCGGAACGAGGCGGGCCAGGTCAGCGGGTTCCAGGTCGCGCTGCCGTCGAGCGAGAAGGTGATGAACTCGGCGCGACCGCCGATATTCTCCCACGGGACCGCGCCGCCCAGACCGTTATTGGCGATCGAATAGCGGCTGTCGGCGCTGTTGTCGCGATTGTCGCCCATCAGGAAGACCCGGTCCTTCGGCACGCGGATCTCGGGATAGTTGTCGCCGGGGCTCCAGCCGAGGTCGATCGTATCGTAGGACCGGCCACCCGGCAGCGTCTCGCGGAAGACCGGCACGCGGCACCATGCCCGTCCGTTCGCGCCGCGCACCAGCCGCCCCGAATAGTGGATCGGATCGCAGCGGGTATTGGCGTCCACCGGCAGGTCGCGCTCGCCCATCGCCCGCCGCGGCACCGGCGTACCGTTCAGGAACACGACTCCGTCACGCACCGCGAGGCGATCACCAGGCAGACCGATGACTCGCTTGATATAGTCGGTGGTGGTGCCCGGCGGGGTGACGATCACCACGTCGCCGCGCTTGGGCATGCGTCCGAATAGCCGGCCCGGCATGAAGGGAAGCAAATGAAAGGTGGGCGTCACGAACGAATAGCCATAGGGATATTTGGTGACGACCAGCCGATCGCCGACCAGCAGCCCGGGCAGCATCGATTCGGACGGGATGAAGAAGGGTTTGGCGACAAAGCTGTGGAAGCCGAGCACGGCCAACACGAGCCACAAGATACCGCGCGCCTCCGCCCACCAATCGGTGCCTGCGCGCGCTTCGGACTCGGGGACTTCCACATTCTCGTGCGTCAACGCCAGTTCATCCGCGGCCATCGCCATCAATCGCTTCCCCCGATCGCCACGGCCTCGATCATCACCATGGCGAAGGCCCAGGGATGGTCGTCGGTCAGCGTCAGATGCACCTTTGCGACGTGACCGTCGGGGGTGATGGCGTCAAGCCTGGCCTTGGCCCCGCCGGTGAGCGCCAATGTGGGCGCACCGGAGGGTGAATTGACGACACCAATGTCCTTCATGAACACGCCCCGCTTGAAGCCGGTTCCGACCGCCTTGGAATAAGCTTCCTTCGCGGCGAAGCGCTTGGCGAGGGTTCCGGCCTTGGTATGCGGCCGACGCGCGGCCTTATCGCGCTCGAGGTCGGTGAAGACGCGCTGCTCGAAACGGGTGCCGAAGCGATCGAGCGAGGACTGGATCCGCTCGATGTTGCAGAGGTCCGAGCCGAGGCCGATGATCACCCGATCCTCCCCGGCACGGGGAAGGAGACCAGCCGCAGGCTGGTGGAGGGGGCTCCCCACCAGGGACATCCGTTGGGGCGCGCGCCCTCCACCACGCCCTGCGGGCGCGGTCCCCCTCCCCGTACCGGGGAGGATATACGCAGCCCTTTCACCGCGCCGAATCCATCAGTTCGCGCATCCGCCGCACCACCGGCGCCAACCCCTCGAAGATCGCCTCGCCGATCAGGAAATGGCCGATATTGAGCTCCATCACCTGCGGGATCGCAGCGATCGGGACGACATTGTCGAAGGTAAGGCCATGCCCGGCATGCGGCTCGAGCCCGGCCTTTGCCGCCAGCGCCGCAGCATCGGCAATGCGGCGGAGCTCGTCGGCGCGGCCATCCTCGGGCAGCTCGCAATAGCGGCCGGTGTGTAGCTCGACGACCGGCGCGCGCAGGCGAAGCGCGGCGTCGATCTGGCGCTCGTCCGGCTCGATGAACAGCGACACCCGGCAGCCGGCGTCGAGCAGCTGCGCAACCATCGGCGCCAGATGGTTATGCTGCCCTGCCGCATCGAGCCCACCCTCGGTGGTGCGCTCCTCGCGCTTTTCGGGGACTATGCACACCGCGTGGGGGCGGTGCCGCAGCGCGATCGCAAGCATCTCGTCGGTCGCGGCCATCTCCAGGTTGAGCGGGATGGTTAGCTCGGCGGCGAGGCGGGCGATGTCGTCGTCGGTGATGTGGCGGCGATCCTCGCGCAGATGCGCGGTGATGCCGTCGGCCCCGGCCTCGGCCGCGAGCAGCGCCGCGCGGACCGGATCGGGATAGCCCGAGCCGCGCGCGTTGCGCACGGTGGCGACATGATCGATGTTGAGACCGAGGCGAAGGCGGCCGGTCACGCGGGCACGCGGCTTCCGGGCTTGACCGGCGGGATCGCCGCCAGCTCGGGCGGAAGCTGGTCGGCGGGATAAGCGGGCACGTCGAGCTGGAGCAGCGAGACCAGCGGCACGCCGATATCGGCGGTGCCGTTCGAGCGATCGACGATGCAGGCCGCGCCGACCAGATTTCCCGGGTGCCGGCGAATCGCGGCGATGCACTCACGCGAGCTGAGTCCCGTAGTCACGATATCCTCGACCATCACGACGCGCGCGCCCTCCGGAATCTCGAAGCTGCGGCGAAGCTGGAATTCGCCCTCCTCGCGCTCCACGAACACTGCCTTGCAGCCGAGCGCCCGCGCGGTCTCATAGCCGGGAATGATCCCGCCGATCGCCGGCGATACGACGATGTCTACCTCGCCGAACGACTCGCGAATCTTGAGCGCAAGCGCGCCGCAAATGCGTCCGGTGCGCACCGGATCCTCGAAGATTCGCATCTTTTGCAGGAAAAGCGGCGAGCGCAGCCCCGAGGACAGGATGAAATGCCCCTCCAGCAACGCTCCCGCATTGCGGAACTCCTCGAGAATCTCGTCGCCGGTCAACCTGATCGCTCCTGTGGCAAAGGCAGCCGCCCTATTAGGAGCAGGCAATCGCAGCCGCAACCGCGCTCAAAAAGGGTTGAGAATGGGCTTGAGCGTCGTATAGGCCCCAGCGAATGGGCGCTTTTCCTTGGCGCTCCTAGGCGCTCTTCGAACGGGGTGATTACAGACGATGCGCATGCTTGGGTTGACTTCGATTGTCCTGGCCGCGGGGCTTGCGCTCGCCGCGCCGGGCCATGCCCAGAATATAACCGCGCCGGAAGCGGCGCCCGCCACGCAGTCTGCTGGCACCAGCGGCGCGCCGGCGGCAACGCCCGCGACCGCCGCTGCCGCAACGCCAGCGCCCACCGCGCCGGCAGATCCTACGCTCGACTCGGCGGGGGTTCCGATCACCCGGGCCGTCCCCGGCATGGGCCAGCCGCAGGATGCGCTCTATGGGCTGCAGGAGCAGGTCACCCCCAATGGCCGCGAGGCGCACTGGTTCCACAACTGGATTCTGCTGCCGCTCATCACGCTGATCTGCCTCTTCGTGCTGGCGCTGATGATCTATGTGATCATCCGCTATCGCCGCGCCGCCAACCCGACACCGTCGCGCACCAGCCACAATACGACGATCGAGATCATCTGGACGCTGCTGCCGGTGTTGATCCTGATCGCGATTGCGGTCCCGTCGATCCGGCTGCTCGCCGCGCAGTTCAAGCCCGCGCCCGACAATGCCGTGACGCTCAAGGCGATCGGCAACCAGTGGTTCTGGTCCTACGAATATCCCGATCATGGCGATATCAAGCTGACCGCCAACATGCTCAAGGAGCAGAGCGAAGTGCCCGCGGGCGCCCGCTATCGCACCGATGCCGACGGCCCCCGCCTGCTCGCTACCGACACTCGGGTCGTCCTGCCGGTAGGCGTGCCGATCCGGCTGCAGACCACCGCGCAGGACGTGATCCATAGCTGGGCGATGCCTGCTTTCTGGATCAAGCTCGACGCGGTTCCCGGCAAGATCAACGAGACGAGCTTCACGATCGAGAAGCCGGGCGTCTATTACGGCCAGTGCTCCGAGCTTTGCGGAGCGCGCCACGCCTATATGCCGATCACCGTCGAGGCGGTGAGCCCGGCCGTGTTCGCGCAGTGGGTCGCGTCGAAGGGCGGCACCATGCCCGGCGCCGCGCAGCCCGAGCCCAACACTGCGGCAGGCAACGACAGCGTCGATGACACCGCCAATGGCACTGCCGACGCCGGCGCGCCGACCACCAATGCAACCGCCGCTCCTGCGGTGACCAATGCGCCCGCCACCCAGAATCCGGCGGGCCTCGGACAGACGGGCAACTGAGACCATGAC
The DNA here is from genome assembly GCF_026167525.1 of Sphingomonas sp. M1-B02. Classification (NCBI taxonomy): domain Bacteria; kingdom Pseudomonadati; phylum Pseudomonadota; class Alphaproteobacteria; order Sphingomonadales; family Sphingomonadaceae; genus Sphingomonas; species Sphingomonas sp. M1-B02. The sequence continues at coordinate 2,138,231 of NZ_CP110679.1, forward strand.
CGACACCGCACTCCAGGCGCACGACCATGGCCATGCGCACGCGCATGATGATCATGACGCCGATCACAAGCCGGGCTTCTTCGCCCGCTGGTTCATGTCGACGAACCATAAGGACATCGGCACGCTCTATTTGATCTTCGCGATCGTCGCGGGGATCATCGGCGGCGGGATATCCGGCCTGATGCGCGTCGAGCTGATGCATCCGGGCATCCAGTATCTGCCGACCTGGCTGACCTATCTCCACGGCTCGGCGACCTTCGACGAGGCACTGCACTTCTGGAACGTGCTGATCACCGCGCACGGCCTGATCATGGTCTTCTTCATGGTGATGCCGGCGATGATCGGCGGCTTCGGCAACTGGTTCGTGCCGATCATGATCGGCGCGCCGGACATGGCCTTTCCGCGGATGAACAACATCTCGTTCTGGCTGCTGATCCCCGCCTTCCTGCTGCTGCTCGCCTCGCCCTTCGTCGGCAACGGCGCGGGCACCGGCTGGACGGTCTATGCGCCGCTCTCGACCTATGGCGAGCCGGGGCCGTCGGTGGACATGGCGATCCTGTCGCTCCATCTCGCCGGCGCCAGCTCGATCCTGGGCGCGATCAACTTCATCACCACCATCTTCAACATGCGTGCCCCCGGCATGACGCTGCACAAGATGCCGCTGTTCGTCTGGTCGGTGCTGATCACTGCATTTCTGCTGCTGCTGGCCCTCCCGGTCCTGGCTGCCGCGATCACGATGCTGCTGACCGACCGCAATTTCGGCACGGCATTCTATGATCCCGCTTATGGCGGCGATCCCGTCCTCTACCAGCATCTCTTCTGGTTCTTCGGCCATCCCGAAGTCTACATCATGATCCTGCCGGGCTTCGGCATCGTCAGCCAGATCGTCGCGACCTTCAGCCGCAAGCCGGTGTTCGGCTATCTCGGCATGGCCTATGCCATGGTCGCCATCGGCCTGGTCGGCTTCGTCGTCTGGGCGCACCACATGTTCACCACCGGGCTTTCGGTGACCGTGAAGATGTATTTCACCGCGGCGACGATGGTGATCGCGGTGCCCACCGGCGTGAAGATCTTCTCGTGGATCGCGACGATGTGGGGCGGTTCGCTGAGCTTCAAGACCCCGATGGTCTGGTCGCTGGGCTTCATCTTCATGTTCACCGTCGGCGGCGTGACCGGCGTGGTGCTCGCGAACGGTGGCGTCGACGATTATATGCAGGACACCTATTACGTCGTCGCGCACTTCCACTATGTGCTCTCGCTCGGCGCGGTGTTCTCGCTCTTCGCCGGTTTCTATTACTGGTTCCCGAAAATGTCGGGCCGGATGTACAGCGAACTGCTCGGCCAGCTTCACTTCTGGATTTTCTTCCTGGGCGTGAACGTGCTGTTCTTCCCGATGCACTTCCTGGGCCTCCAGGGCATGCCGCGCCGCTATCCCGACTATCCGGATGCCTATGCATATTGGAACACGGTCGCGACCTGGGGCTATATGATCATGATCGTTGGCGTGCTGATCTTCTTCGTGAACATCATCTGGTCGCTGATCGCCGGACGCCGTGCGGAGGCCAATCCGTGGGGCGAAGGCGCGACGACGCTGGAATGGACGCTCTCCAGCCCGCCGCCATTCCACCAGTTCGAGACGCTCCCGATCATCGACGGCGGCGACAAGCACTGATCGCCTGACCGGCGGAAATCGAAAGCGCCCCGGGGGAAACTCCGGGGCGTTTTTCGTTGCCAAGGCGGGCCCTTCCCCACCGGCGCGCGCGCGCCTATAGCGCAGCCAGCCATGGCCACCACAACCGCGACTCCGACTGCCCTGCCCGCCGACTGGCGCGACTTCCTTGCGCTGACCAAGCCGCGGGTGATGACGCTGGTCGTCTTCACCGGGCTGTGCGGGATGCTGGCGGCGCCGGTGCCGATTCACCCGATCCTGGGGTTCACCGCGATCCTGTGCATCGCGCTGGGCGCGGGCGCGGCGGGGGCGCTCAACCAATGGTATGAATCCGATATCGACGGGATGATGAAGCGGACCGCCGGGCGGCCGCTGCCCGCGGGCCGGATGGATCGGCAATCGGCGCTGCACTTCGGCGTCGGCCTGTCGGTTTTCTCGGTCGTTCTGATGTATTTCGCGATCAACCTGGCCGCGACGATCATCCTCGCGGTCTCGATCCTGTTCTACGTCTTCATCTACACGATCTGGCTCAAGCGGCGGACGCCGCAGAATATCGTCATCGGTGGCGCGGCCGGCGCCTTTCCGCCGATGATCGGCTGGGCCGCCGCGACCGGCGACGTGACCCTGCTCCCGGTCTTGCTGTTCGCGCTGATCTTCCTGTGGACCCCGCCGCATTTCTGGGCGCTCGCGCTGTTCGTGAAGATCGATTATGCCAATGCCGGCGTGCCGATGCTGCCTGTTGTGGCGGGCGAGCGCAACACGCGCACTCAGATCGGGCTCTATACGCTGCCGATGGTCGCCGCGGCGATCGCGCCCTGGCCGCTCGGGCTGGCGGGGACCATCTACGGCGTCTCGGCGTTGCTGCTCAACGCGATCTTCCTGGTCCTGGTCGCCGCGGTAACCTTCCGCAATTCGAGCCCCGGCGACAAGATGTTGCCCGAGAAGCGGCTGTTCAAATATTCGATCTTCTATCTTTTCCTGATGTTTGGGGCGCTCGTCGCCGATCGGTGGTTTGCATGAACGACATTGACCAGACTGAAATCATCCGCAGCCGCCAGCGTTCGCGCGCGCGCGTGATGGCGGTGCTGCTGGGTGCCTTCGTCATCCTCGTCTTCGCGATCTCGATCGTGAAGATCACCCAGGGCTATGGGCCATGAACCGCAACCTGCGCACCGCGTTGCTTGCCGGGATCGGAGTCTGCTCGATGACCGGGCTCGGCTTTGCCAGCGTGCCGCTCTATCGCATGTTCTGCGAAGTGACCGGACTCAACGGCACCACCCAGCGCGGCACGCGCGCGCCCGGCGCCGTCGGACAGAAGATCAAGATCGCCTTCGACGCCAATGTTTCCAACAAGTTGCCTTGGAAATTCCGCCCCGAAATGCGGTCGGACACGATCGATATCGGCGGGCGCGACATGGCTTTCTACACCGCGACCAACAGCTCGGCGGCGCCGGTCACCGGCACCGCGACGTTCAACGTGACGCCCAACGCGGCGGGCAAATATTTCACCAAGATCCAGTGCTTCTGCTTCACCGAGCAGACGCTGCAGCCCGGCGAGACGGTGCGCATGCCGGTGCTCTATTATGTCGATCCGGCGATCCTGAACGATCCCGATGCGCGCGACATTCAGGAAATCACGCTTTCCTACACATTTTATCCGGTGGATTCGCCGAAAACACCAAGCTAGAGCGAAGCCGAACTAGAAACAGGGACTAGCCGATGGCCGGAGCCAAGAACCACCAATATCATATCCTTCCGCCCAGCATCTGGCCGCTGTTCGGCTCGATGTCGGCGCTCGTGCTGGCATCCGGCTCGATCATGTGGATGCACAGCATGGCCGCGGCGAACTTGGTGTTCTTCGCCGGCGTCGCGGGCATCCTGATCACCTTCTTCGGCTGGTGGAGCCAGGTGATCCAGGAAGCCCATGCCGGCGACCACACGCCCGTCGTCCAGCTTCACCTGCGCTACGGCATGATCCTGTTCATCGCGTCCGAAGTGATGTTCTTCGTCGGCTGGTTCTGGGCCTGGTTCGATTTCGCACTCTTCCCCTCGACGGTGGAAGCGGTCGGCGGAATGTGGCCGCCCAAGGGCATGCACGTCGTGAATGCGTGGGAATTCCCGCTGCTCAACACGCTGATCCTGCTCTGCTCGGGCTGCACCATCACCTGGTCGCACCACGCATTGCTGCACAACCAGCGCGGCGGCGCGCTCAAGGGGCTCTGGGGCCTGCTCGGCGTCGGCGAGAATGACGGCGTCAAGAAGGGGCTGTGGCTGACGATCATCCTCGGCCTGATCTTCAGCAGCGTCCAGGCCTATGAATATATGGAATCGCCCTTCCCGTTCAAAGCGGCAAGCGAGGGCGGCAGCAGCTATGGCGGTGCCTTCTTCATGGCGACCGGCTTCCACGGCTTCCACGTCCTGGTCGGCACGATCTTCCTGATCGTGAACCTGGTGCGCGTCTACAAGGGCGACTTCACCCCGCGGCAGCATTTCGGCTTCGAGGCGGCGGCTTGGTACTGGCACTTCGTCGATGTGGTCTGGCTGTTCCTCTTCGCCTCGATCTACGTCTGGGGCGGCTGGGGCGCCGCGGTGCACTAGGTGCCCGAAATACCAACCAACACTCCGGGGGGAGGTGGCGACAAGCTGCCTCCCCCTATCCATTCCGGCCTCTATGGATGCTGCCCGCGCTGCGGCGCCAAGACGCTGTTTCGAAGCTATATTGCCTTCGCCGATCGCTGCCCGAACTGCGGGCTCGATTTCAGCGCGTTCAACGTCGGCGACGGGCCGGTGGTGTTCCTGACGCTGGGCATCGGCACGCTGATCACGATTCTCGCGCTATGGGTGGAATTCACCTTCGAGCCGAGCTTCCTGGTCCACGCCTTGCTCTGGATCCCGCTCTCGCTGCTGGCGACCGTGCTGATGCTCCGCATCGCCAAGGGGCTGCTGATAGCACTCGAATTTCGCAACAAGGCCAGCGAAGGCCGGATCGCGCCGGACGAATGATGCCCCGTTTCCCCTTGATCCCCACCCTGGTCGTGGCGCTGGCCGTCGCCGCGATGATCGGCCTCGGCTTCTGGCAGTTGCTCGATCGCCGGCCGCAGAAGCTTGCCCAGCTCGAACAGCTTGCCGCCAACCCCTCCAAGCCCGAGATCGCCTTCCCCCGCTTCCCCGACGACAGCCTGCTGTTCCGCAAGGCGAGCGGCTATTGCCTGCAGCCGGTGAGCAGCCAGCTGACCGGCGCCGGCAGCGCAGGCTTCCGCTATATCGTCGAGTGCCGCACCGGCGCCGAGGGCCCGGGAATGATGGTCCAGCTGGGCACGACGCGCGATCCCAAGGCCAAGCCGGAATGGAAAGGCGGCGACATACGCGGCTATATCAGCCACGCGCCCGATGCCCGTCCGATGATCGCCAGCCTGTTCGATCGCGTGCCGCAGCGGATGCTGCTGGTCGCCGACACGCCGGCGGCAGGGCTGACCCCGAACGGCGCGCCGGATCTCTCTTCGGTGCCGAACAATCATCTGGCCTATGCGGTGCAATGGTTCCTGTTCGCGCTGGTGGCGGCAGTGATCTACGTCCTCGCGCTCAAATGGCGCGATCGGAAGGCGCCTGGAGGCACAGCGGGGTAAAGACCCGCTTGCTTGCCCCCCTCCCCAACCCCCGCTAACGCCACCCCCATGCGCTATCACAGCACCCGGGGCACCGCGCCCGCGCTCGGCTTCCGCGACGTTACGCTGGCAGGACTCGCCAGCGATGGCGGGCTCTATGTCCCCGACGCCTGGCCGCACTTCAGCCGCGACGAGATCGCCGCCTTCGCCGGCCTTTCCTACGTCGAGACCGCGGTGCGCGTGATGCTGCCCTTCGTCGGCGAGGATCTGAGCGAGGACGAGCTGCGCGATCTGTGCACCCGGGCCTATGGCCGCTTCGCGCATGCCGCGGTCACGCCTCTGGTCCAGCTCGACGAGCGCAACTGGCTGCTCGAACTGTTCCACGGGCCGACGCTGGCGTTCAAGGATGTCGCGCTGCAATTGCTCGGCCTGCTGTTCGAGAAGTTCCTGATCGGCGGCAAGACCCACCTGACCATCGTCGGCGCGACCTCGGGGGACACCGGCTCGGCGGCGATCGACGCGGTGGCGGGCCGGATCGGCGTCGATATCTTCATGCTCCACCCCAAGGGCCGCGTTTCCGAAGTCCAGCGCCGCCAGATGACGACGGTCCTCGCCCCCAACGTCCATAATATCGCGATCGAAGGCAGCTTCGACGACGCGCAGGCGCTGGTGAAGGCGATGTTCAACGATCCCGCTTTTGCCGGGCGCTTCCAGCTCAGCGCGGTCAATTCGATCAACTGGGCGCGGCTGATGGCGCAGGTGGTCTATTATTTCTACGCCGCGGTCCGGCTCGGCGCGCCGGACAAGCCGGTCGCCTTCTCGGTCCCGACCGGCAATTTCGGCGATGTGTTCGCCGGCTATGTCGCGACCCGCATGGGCCTGCCGATCGAGCAGCTGATCGTCGCGACCAACGTCAACGATATCCTCCACCGCGCGCTTTCCACCGGCGACTATTCGACCGGCACGGTCACCCCGACCGCGGCCCCCTCGATGGACATCCAGGTCAGTTCGAACTTCGAGCGGCTGCTGTTCGATCTGGCCGGCGGCTCGGTCGCCGAGCAGATGCACCGCTTCGAGGCGACGCGCGCGATGCGGCTGACCAATGCCCAGCGCGAAGGCGCCGCCGGGCTGCTGGTGAGCGACCGGATCGAGCCCGACGACATGAACGAGGCGATGCGCTGGGCGAGCGCCGAGGCGGGCCAGGTGATCGATCCGCACACCGCGATCGGGCTCGCCGCCGCGCGCCGCTCCGATCTCGATCCCGCCGTGCCGATCGTCACGCTGGCCACCGCGCACCCCGCCAAGTTCGCCGACGCGGTCGAGCGCGCGACCGGCGGGCGGCCTTCGGTCCCGGCGCGCGTGGGCGACCTGCACGAGCGGCAGGAGCGCTACGACGTGCTGCCCGCCACGTTCGAGGCGGTGACCGGCTATATCGCCGAGCGCGCGCACCCCAAACCGTGAAGCTCGTCACCCTCACCGGCGAGCCCTGGGCGGACTATGGGCTGATCGATTCGGGCCATGGCCGAAAGCTCGAGCGCTATGGCGCCTACCGCTTCATCCGCCCCGAGCCGCAGGCGATGTGGGCCCCGGCATCGGAGGAATGGGACGCGCATGGCGAGTTCCTCCCCGCCCCCGACGACGAAGGCGGCGGTCGCTGGCATTTCAACAAGCCCACGCCGCGCGAAGGCTGGCCGCTGGCGTGGGGAGAAGTGCGCTTCACTGCACAGACCACGCCGTTCCGCCATCTCGGCTTCTTCCCCGACATGGCGCCGGTATGGAGCTGGATGCGCGGGCGGCTCGACGGCCTCGACGCGCCCGAGGTGATGAACCTGTTCGGCTATACCGGCGTCGGCACGCTGGCGCTGGCGGCGGCCGGCGCGCGGATGACGCATGTCGATGCCTCGAAGAAATCGGTCGCCGAGGGCAAGGCCAATGCCGAGCTGTCGGGCATGGCCGACTTGCCCGTCCGCTGGATGATCGACGATGCCGGCAAATTCACGGCGCGCGAAGTGCGGCGCGGGCGGCGCTATGATGGGATCATCCTCGATCCGCCCAAATGGGGCCGCGGGCCGCAGGGTGAGGTGTGGAAGCTCGAGGAAGGGCTGCCGAGCCTGATCGCGGATTGCCGGGCGCTGCTCGACGACCGGTCGCGCTTCCTATTCCTCACCGTCTACGCCGTGCGCATGTCGGCGCTGGCGATCGGCGAGCTCGTGCGCCAGCATTTCGCCGATCTGGGCGGCACGGTGGAGGCGGGCGAACTGACGGTGCGCGAGGAAGCCCGCGGGCTCGAACTGCCGACCGCGATCTTCGCCCGGTGGAGCCGCTAGCTCCGCCCCATTCGGATCGCCGCGCCCGCGACGAACGGGCAACCTGCGACCAGCAACAGGCTGAACGCCGCGAGCAGCTTGAGCGCGCCGGGCTGTCCCGACGTTGCACCAAAGATCAGCAGCGGCACCGCGAACGGAAGCATTACCAGGCCCGCCAACGCGCCTGCACTGCGGAGCCCGGCGGTGAGCGCGGCGGTTGCCACGCCGAGCGCGGCGAGACCTGGGGTGCCGATCGCTAGGCCAAGCAACAAGGGCACCAATGCTGCGCCGGGAACGTGCAGCAAAGCCGCAGCAATCAGCGTCGCCACCAGCAAGGCGGGCGCGAATCCGAGCCAGTGCCCGACCATCTTCGCAGTGGCGATCGTCGCGTTCGAAAGCCCGCGCGTGGCGAGTTGATCGAGCACACCGCTCTCCATATCGGGCGCGATCAGCCGCTCCACGGGCAACAATGCTGCAAGCAATGCTGCGGCCCAGATCACCCCACCGCCGACGCGCGCGAGCAGCTTGCCCTCGGGTCCGATCGCGAAGGGAAACAGGATCGCCACCAGCAGGAAGAAGGCGACCGGCATCATCAGCCCGCCGCTGGCCCAGGCGCGACGTAGTTCGCGCAGGACGATGAGGGTGAAGGCGTTCACAGCGCAACCTCGATCGCATCCGGCAGCGCGATCGGCAGATGCGTCGCCACCAAGGCGATGCCCCCGCCCGCGCGGTGCTGCGCGATCAGGCCTTCGAGCAGCGTCACCGAGGCAGTATCGAGCCCATTGCCCGGCTCGTCGAGCAGCCAGAGCGGCGCCCCGCTCGCCACCACCCGCGCGAGCGCGGCGCGGCGGCGCTGCCCGGTGGACAGCAAGCGGACCGGCACCTGCGCCAGATCGGCGAGGCGGAGCGCCTCCAACGCCGCGTCCACCGCATCGCCACGCCCGTCGATCCGCGCCCAGAAGCGCAGCGCCGCCGCCAAACTCAATTCGGGATCGAGCGCCGCCGTCTCACTGAGCAGCGCCCGCCCGCCCTCGCATTCGACGCGTCCCGCCGCCGCCGGCAGCAGTCCGGCCGCAACCCGGATCAGGCTCGATTTGCCCGCGCCGTTCGGCCCGGTCACCAGCGCCGCCTCGCCCGGCCCAAGCACGAAGTTCAGCCCTTCGAACAGCGCCCGCCCACCGCGGACGCACGCGACGTCGCGAAAGGCGAGGCGCGCGCTCAGGCGCGTTCCTCCAGCGCATGCATGTCTGCGTCCGAAAGCCCGAAATGATGCCCGACTTCATGCACCACGACATGCGCCACCAGCGCCTCGAGCGACACGCCGGTGTCCACCCATTCGTCGAGCAAGGGACGGCGATAGAGATGGATGCGATCGGGCGTCGCGCCCGAATCGAACGCCGATTTCTCGCCCAGTGGACGGCCATGATAGAGGCCGGTCAGCTCGAACGGATCGGCGATGCCCATCGCGTCCAATGTCGCATCGTCGGCGAAATCCTCGACGATCAGCACCACGTCGGCGAGGTGGCTCGCAAAGGGCTCGGGGATGCGCGCGAGCGCGGCGCGCGCCAGCGTCTCGATCACATCCGCGCCCGGCGCGTGGGAAGCCGCTTGCCCGCTCATCCCCGAACCCATAGGCCGGGGGCCGAACGCGCGGCAAGGAGGCGATGATGGTAGAGCATTTGACCGATGACCTGCGGGCCGAATCGCTGGCGGCACTTCCCGAGTGGCAATACGAACCCGAGCGTGATGCGATCACGCGGCGCTTCACCTTCCAGGATTTCGTCGAGGCGTTCGGCTTCATGACGCGCGTGGCGCTGCTCGCCGAGAAGGCCGATCATCATCCCGAATGGTCGAACGTGTGGAACCGCGTCGACATCTTGCTCACCACGCATGACGCGGGCGGGCTCTCGACGCGCGATATCGAGATGGCGCGGGCGATCGACGCGCTTATTTGAAGGACTTCCGGGCGAGCTTGCGCAAGGTCCCCGGCATCCACTTCGCCATGAACCAAAGGCGATGCGCGGTCTTGCCGACGCGGGTGTGGACGTCGCGCCGCTTCTCGAGGATCGACCAGACCGTCCGCACCACTTCGTCCACCGGCGTGATCTCCAGCCCCGCCCCGCGCACCGATTCGCGCACGCTGCGGTTCGAATCCTGGGTCACATGATCGAGCAAGGGCGTCTCGATGAAGCTCGGCATCAGCGAGCCAACGAAAATGCCCTCATGCCCCCATTCGGCGTTGAGCGATTCGGCGAAGCCGCGCATCGCGAACTTGCCCGCGCTGTAGATCGACATGCCGGCATTGCCGCTGATCCCCGCCGCCGAGCTGGTGACGATCATCGCCGAACCGGGGGTCGCCTTGAGCAAGGCATGCGCGGCCCGCGCACCGTTGATCATGCCGTTGATGTTGATCGCCAGCCCGCGATCGACTTCGTCGTCGGACATCGTCTCGAGCGGGCCGCCGACCGCGATCCCGGCATTGTTGAACAGGAAATCCAGCCGCCCGCCGCTGGCCACCGCAAAGTCGGCGAGCGCGGCCTTCCACTGATCGCGGTCCCGCACGTCCATCACGTGGGTGGTGACCATGCCCGCGGGCAGCATCGCCTTGGTCGCCTCCAGCCCGGCGGCGTTGATGTCGGCCAGCCCGACGCGCCAGCCGCGCGCGGCCAGATCCTTCGCCACCGCCTGGCCGATCCCCGATGCGCCGCCGCTGATGAATGCCGCTCTTGCCGCCATGCCGCCCCGCTCCCCTTTTTGACCTTTGCCGCTTCATCCCGCACAAAAGCGGGCGATGCCAGAGCAAAGCCGCGCCGTTACCTTCAAAAATGTCAGCAAGGTCTTTGCCGGCGGGGTGACGGCGGTGGACGGGGTGGCGCTCGAGATCGCGGCGGGCAGCTTCGTGGCGCTGGTCGGGGCATCGGGATCGGGCAAGTCCACCCTGCTCAAGATGGTCAACCGGCTGGTCGAACCGACGAGCGGCGAAGTGTCGATCGGCGGGAAACCGGTGGATGCCGAGCCCGCGCACCTGCTGCGGCGGCGGATCGGTTACGTATTCCAGAATGTCGGGCTGTTTCCCCACATGAACGTCGGCGAGAATGTCGCGATCGGGCTGCGGCTGGCGGGGCAGCGCGATGCGCGCGAACGAGTCGCGGACCTGTTGCGGCTGGTCGAGCTGCCCGAGGAAATGGCGGCGCGGATGCCCGATGCGCTGTCGGGCGGGCAGCGCCAGCGGGTGGGGGTGGCGCGCGCGCTCGCCACCACGCCCGGGCTGATGCTGCTCGACGAGCCGTTCGGCGCGCTCGATCCGGTGACGCGCGACGGGCTCGGCAAGGCCATCCGCTTGCTGCACGATTCGCTGGGGCTGACGACGATCCTGGTGACGCACGACATGGCCGAGGCGCTGCTGCTTGCCGATCGCGTGCTGGTGATGGCGGCGGGGCGGATCGTCGCCGATGCGACGCCGCGGGACTTGCTGGCGGGCAAGGGCGGCGCGGCGGCGGACGCGCTGGTCGCAGTGCCGCGCGCGCAGGCGCATCGGCTCGCGGAGCTGGAGACCGCTCAAATCCTCCCCGGCACGGGGAGGGGGACCGCGCCCGCAGGGCGTGGTGGAGGGGCCCCAGCCCCAAGCGAATCGCCCGCGGCGGGCCCCCTCCACCAAGCTTCGCTTGGTCCCCTTCCCCGTTCCGGGGAGGAATTATGAGCGCAGCCTTCGCCCGCGTGCCGGAGCTGCTGGCCCAGCATCTGCTGCTGGCTTTCTCCGCGCTGCTGCTTGGCCTCGTCATTGCCCTGCCCCTCGCGATCCTATCCGCCCGCAACCGAACCGTCGGCCGCATTGCGCTCGGCTTCGCCAGCCTCGTCCAGACGATCCCCAGCCTCGCTTTGCTCGCGCTCTTCTACCCTCTCCTGCTGTGGGTCTCGGCGCTGTTCGGCGGCGGGATACCGGCGCTGGGCTTCCTGCCATCGCTGCTCGCGCTGTCGCTTTATGCGCTGCTGCCGATCCTGCGAAACGGGGTGACCGGCCTCGCCACGCTCGATCCCGCGGTGCTCGAGGCGGCCGATGGCGTCGGGATGACCCGAACTCAAAGGCTGCGGCTGGTCGAAGCACCCTTGGTCGCGCCGATTGTGATGGCGGGAATCCGCACCGCGGCGGTGTGGACGATCGGCGCGGCGACGCTGTCCACCACGGTCGGTCAGCCCAGCCTGGGCGACCTCATCTTCGCCGGGCTGCAGACGCAGAATTGGACGCTGGTGCTCGCGGGCTGCGCCGCCGCGGCGGGGCTGGCGCTCGCGGTCGATGCGCTGCTCGGGCTTGCCGAACATGGCATATCGCAGCGCAAGCGCGGCCTCGTCTGGGGAAGCTTGAGCGTCCTGCTCGTCGGCGCGCTCGTCGCGCTCGCCCCGGCCTGGCCCGCCGGCAAGGGCGTCGTGACGGTCGGCGCCAAGGGTTTCTCCGAGCAATATATCCTCGCGCGGCTGATCGGGCATCGGCTGGAGGCGGCGGGCTATGCCGTGCGCTACCGCGAAGGGCTGGGTTCGGCGGTGGCATTCGGCGCGCTCGCCGCGGGGGATGCCGACGTCTATGTCGATTATTCGGGCACGTTATGGACCAATCAGATGCAGCGCCGCGACGTCCCGCCCCGCACGGCCATCGTCGCCGGGGTAGGACAATGGGCGAAGCAGACCCACGGCGTCACCCTCCTCGGCACGCTCGGCTTCGAAAATGCCTATGCCTTCGCGATGCGCGGGGAGGATGCGAAGCGGCGCGGGATCGCCAGCCTGGCCGATCTCGCCGCACAGGCGCCCGGGCTTGATTTCGCCACCGACATCGAATTTCTCGAGCGGCCCGAATGGGCGGCGGTGCAGCGCGCCTATGGCCTGCGCTTCAAATCCGCCCGCCCCTATCAGCCGACCTTCATGTATCGCGCGCTTTCCAGCGGAAAGGCCGATGTCATCCCTGCCTTCTCGTCCGACGGCCGCATCCCCGCGGACAAGCTCGCGCTCCTAAGCGATCCCAAGGGCGCGATCCCCGGCTACGACGCAATCCTGCTGCTCGCCCCGAACCGCGCCGACGATACGCGCTTCCAGGCGGCGCTGCGGCCGCTGATCGGCGCCATCACGGTCGAGCGGATGCGCGGGGCCAACTATCTGGTCGATCGCGATTCCGACAAGCGCAGCCCCGACGAAGCTGCCCGCTGGCTGGAGAATGGACTCAAGCGGTAAAGTTGCGGTACCGCTACCATGAATAAGCGAGAGGATGTCGAAATGGGTACCCGCACCAGGTTGATGCTTGCGACCACCGTTTTCTGGGCCCTGCCAGCTTTCGCGCAGCAAGCGCCGACAACGCTGTCCGGACCGACGGTCGCGGATCCCTCCAAATGGCAGGCCGCGCAAAGCCAAGGTCTGATCGACCCGGCCACCGAGAAGTTCGTGTCCGAGCTGCTCGCGAAGATGAGCGTCGAGCAGAAGGTCGGCCAGATGGTCCAGGGCGACATCGCCTCGATCAAGCCCGAGGATCTGCGCAAATACCCGCTCGGCTCGATCCTGGCGGGCGGCAGCTCGCCGCCGCTTTCGGGCGAGGATCGCTCGCCGCAAAAGGACTGGGTAGATACCGCCCGCGCCTTCCGCACCGTGGCGATGGAGCAGCGCGCGGGCAATCTGCGCATCCCGTTGATCTTCGGGATCGACGCGGTGCACGGCAACGCCAATGTCGTCGGCGCGACGATCTTCCCGCACAATGTCGGGCTCGGCGCGGCGCGCGATCCCGATCTGATCCGCCGCATCGGCCACGCCACTGCGATCGAGACCGCCGCGAGCGGCATCGACTGGGCGTTCGGCCCCACCGTCACCGTGCCGCAGAACGATCGCTGGGGCCGCACCTATGAGGGTTATTCGGAGGACCCCGCCTTGGTCGCCAGTTACTCGGGCGAGATGGTGAAGGGGCTGCAGGGCCCGCCCGGCACCAACGCCCGAATCCAGCAGGGCTATGTCGCCGCCAGCATCAAGCATTTCCTCGGCGATGGCGGCACCACCGACGGCATCGACCAGGGCGATACCCAGGTCTCCGAAGAAGTCCTCAGCCGCGTCCACGGCGCCGGCTATCCGCCCGCGATCGATGCCGGCGCGATGACCGCGATGGCGTCGTATAACAGCTGGAACGGCGTCAAGATGCACGGCAACAAGTCGCTGCTGACCGATGTTCTCAAGGGCCGGATGGGCTTTGCCGGCTTCGTCGTCGGCGACTGGAACGGCCATGGCCAGATCCCCGGCTGCACCCCCACCGATTGCGCCGCGACCTTCGCCGCCGGGCTCGACATGGCGATGGCGCCGGACAGCTGGAAGGGGCTATTCGAATCGACCGTCCGCCACGTCAAGGCCGGCACGCTGCCGATGGCGCGGGTCGACGATGCGGTGCGCCGCATCCTGCGGGTGAAGGTCAAGCTCGGCCTGTTCGATCCGGCGCGGCCGATCGAGGGGCAGCCCGATCAGATGGGCAAGCCCGCGCATCGCGCCCTGGCGCGCGAGGCCGTGGCCAAGACGCTGGTGCTGCTCAAGAATCAGGGGGTGCTGCCGCTGAAGGCGCACGCCAAGGTGCTGGTCGCCGGCGCGGGCGCCGATTCGCTCCAGATGCAGACCGGCGGCTGGACGCTGAGCTGGCAGGGCGACGGCAATTCCAACGCGGTGTTCCCCGGCGCGACCTCGATCTACGCCGGCCTTGCCGAGGCGCTCAAGGCGGGCGGCGGCGCCGCGACGCTCTCGGTCGACGGCAGCTATACCGCCAAGCCCGACGCCGCGGTCGTCGTGTTCGGCGAGCAGCCTTATGCCGAGATGCGCGGCGACATCCGCACGCTCGAATTTCAGCCCGGGGACAAGCAGGCGCTGGCCTTGCTCAGGAAGCTCAAGGCGGCGGGCATCCCCACCGTCTCGGTGTTCCTCTCCGGCCGCCCGCTCTGGGTGAACCCCGAGCTCAACGCCTCGGACGCGTTCGTCGCCGCCTGGCTGCCGGGCAGCGAGGGCGCGGGCGTGGCGGATGTGCTGGTGGGCGATGCCGCGGGCAAGCCGCGCAGGGACTTCCACGGGCGCCTGTCGTTCAGCTGGCCCAAGACCGCCGGCCAGTTCGTGCTGAATAAGGGCGATGCCGGCTACGATCCGCTGTTCGCGCTCGGCTATGGCCTGAGCTACGCGAAAAGCGGCAGCGTCGGGACGCTGAGCGAGGAATCGGGGATCGACGCGTCGCTGGCGAACACGACGGTCTATTTCACCAAGGGGGTGACGCCGGCGCCTTATTCCTTCGCGACCGACAGCGGCATCGGCCGCCGCCCGGTCGACGGGCCGCAGACGCAAGAAGGCGCGCAGGAACTCACCTGGCCCGCCCACGCCGCGACGCTCCGCATCGGCGGCGGCAGCCTGGATCTGACGCGCGAGACCAATGCCGATCTGGCGCTGCAGATCAGCTATCGCCTCGACACCGCGGCGACCGGCCCGGTCAAATTGCTCATGGAGGGCGGCACCAACACAGGCGCGATCGACGCCACCAGCCTGTTCAGCGGCGCGACCGGCAGCTGGCGGACGGTGAAGATCTTCCTCAAATGCTATCAGCAGAATGGCGTGGACATGCGCCAGGTGGTCGCGCCGTTCGTGGTCCAGGCATCGGGGCCGCTGCGCTTCAGCGTTGCCGATGTGCGGATCGTGTCCGATCCCAACAATTCGGTCTGCCCCGGCGCCAAGCCGTGAGCCAGCCGGGCGCGGCGATCGAGACACTCTCCATCGCCCGCGGGCGCTTTCGGGCGGAGATTCTCACTTTGGGCGCCGCGGTGCGAAGGCTGGAAGTGCCGGGGCGCGACGGCCGCAGCGCCAATGTCGTGCTCGGCTATCGCGATCTCGAGGACTATCGCGCCCATCCGCGCTATTATGGCGTGGTCGCGGGCCGCTATGCAAACCGCATCGGCGGCGCCCGGTTCAGCCTCGACGGCATCGAATATCGGCTTCCGGAGAATGACGGCGCGAACAACCTCCATTCGGGCCCGCTGGGCTTCGATCTGCGAAACTGGGCCGTCGAGCAGCGCGACGCGGAATCGGCGACGCTCGGGCTGCTCAGCCCGCATGGCGAGAATGGCTTCCCGGGCAATCTCCACGCGCGCGTCCGTTATGCGATCGAGGAGGACGGCCTCGCCATCAGCTTCACCGCCACCAGCGATCGCGCGACGGTCGTCAACCTGACGCATCACGGCTATTCCAACCTTGCCGGCGAAGGTGCGCCCGCGATCCTCGATCACCTGCTGCAGATCCCGGCAAGCCGTTTCACGCCTTCGGACGCGACGCAGATCCCAACCGGTGAGCTTGCGGACGTGGCCGGAAGCCCGTTCGACTTCCGCACGCCGAAGCGCGTCGGCCAAGATATCGAGGCCGACGACGCGCAGCTGCGGATCGGATCGGGCTATGACCATAATTTCGTGATCGACGGCGCATGGCGAAGCCTGCGAAGGATCGCCACCTTGTTCGATCCCGGCTCGGGCCGCGTGATGGACGTCCACTCTACCGAGCCCGGCGTCCAGCTCTACAGCGGCAACCACCTCGCCGATGGCGCGCCCGGCACCGGCGGCAGCGTCTATGCCGCGCGCGCGGGGTTGTGCATCGAGCCGCAGAAATTCCCCGACAGCCCCAACCAGCCGGGCTTCCCCTCGGCGCGGCTCGATCCGGGGCGGGAATATCGCCACGACATGGCGCTCCGCTTCCGCATCGCCGCCACCGACGAAGAGGCCTTCCCCGGCTAGAGCAGATTCAGCTGCCAGCAAGCGTTCGTCATCCCGGCGAAAGCCGGGATCCATAGCCAAGCAGGACGTCGCTCGATCACCCTGGATCCCGGCTTTCGCCGGGATGACGGTTTATTTATGACGGGCGGGCCTGGCTACGGCCCCTCATCTCTAAATCAGGAAAGCGTCGGCGTACCGTCGATACGCCGCGGCAACCCCGTGGTGGCCTCGCGAAGCTCCTCGGGAAGCAGCGCCTCAGGAATATCCTGATAGCTGACCGGCCGCAGGAAGCGATCGATCGCCAGCGTGCCCACCGACGTGCTGCGCCCATCCGAAGTCGACGGGAACGGCCCGCCATGCACCATCGCATCGGTCACTTCGACGCCCGTCGGCCAGCCGTTCGCGAGAATGCGGCCAACCAGATTTTCGAGGATCGGAAGCAAGCGCCGCGCGACGTCGGTATCGCCCTCGTCGAAATGCAGCGTCGCGGTCAGCTGACCTTCAAGCAAGGCGACCACGCCCAGCATCTCGTCCAGATCGGCACAGCGCACCAGCAGCGATGCCGCGCCGAACACCTCCTCGGCATGACTCGGATCGGCGATGAAATCCGCGCCGGTCATCGTGAACAGAGCCGCCTGGCCGTGGGTCGGCCCGCTCGGCTCCTGGCCCTGCGCGAGCAGCTTGAGCGCGGGCGCCGATGCCCAGCGCGCGACGCCGCTCTCATAGGCCTTGTGGATGCCGGGGGTCAGCATCGTCTGTGCGGTGGCGCCGCTCATCGCGTCCGAAGCCGCAGTCACGAAGCGATCGAGCGCCGGGCCTTCCAGGGCAAGGACAAGGCCCGGATTGGTGCAGAACTGACCCGCCCCCATCGTCACCGACGCGACATAGGCCGCACCCAGCGCCTCGGCGCGCGATTCGAGCGCTGCGGGAAGCAGGAAGACCGGATTGATGCTGCTCATCTCGGCATAGACCGGAATCGGCACCGGGCGGCTCTGCGCCAGCTTGGTGAGCGCGATGCCGCCGCCGCGCGATCCGGTAAAGCCCACTGCCTTGATGCGCGGATCGGTCACCAGCGCCGAGCCGACCGAATTGCCGGGGCCGTTGATCAGCGAAAAGACGCCCTCGGGCATGCTGGTCTTCTCCGCGGCGCGCAGGATCGCGCCGGCGACCAGCTCGGAGGTACCGGGATGCGCCGAGTGGCCCTTGACGACCACGGGGCAGCCGGCTGCGAGCGCGGCGGCGGTGTCACCCCCCGCGACCGAGAAAGCGAGCGGAAAATTGCTCGCGCCGAACACGGTGACCGGCCCAACCGGCACCATCCGCAGCCGCAGATCGGGCTTGGGCGCAGGCTTGCGATCGGGGATCGCATGATCGATGCGCACGCGCAGATATTCGCCGAGGCGGAGCTCCTTGGCGAACAGCCGCAGCTGGCCCGCAGTGCGGCCGCGCTCGCCGGTCAGCCGCGCCTGGGGCAGGCCGCTTTCCTGCATCGCGCGCTCGACCAGTTCGTCGCCCAGGGCCTCGATCTCGTCGGCTGCCGCCTCGAGGAACGCCGCACGCTTTTCGCGCGGAAGATTGGCATAGATCGGGAAGGCGGCGGCCGCGGCGGCGCAGGCGGTCTCGACATCCTCGAGCGTCGCGACGCTGAAGCTTGGCTCTATCTCCGCGCCGGTCGCCGCGGCGACAGCCTTGAAGCCCGGGCCGTCGCGCGACACGCGCTTCGATGCGATGAACAATTCCCCTGACAGCGCCATTTAGCTCTCCCGATCCATAAAAGTTAGCGGTAACATTGACGCTTTATCTAGGAACGAAGCGGCCGATCTTCAATCCCGATCGCGCCGGTGGCTTCGCGCAGGCGGCGGATCGCGGGCCTCCATCGTGTCCATCAGACCGCGATCGACGAGCCGCGCCATCGCATCGTGTGCGCCCTGCGCATCGCCCGCCTCGATCGCCTTGAACACTTCCAGGTGCACCGGCAGCGCGTCATGCGGTGCCGGGCGGCGATGTTGCTTG
Organism: Sphingomonas sp. M1-B02; assembly: GCF_026167525.1. Lineage (NCBI taxonomy): Bacteria > Pseudomonadati > Pseudomonadota > Alphaproteobacteria > Sphingomonadales > Sphingomonadaceae > Sphingomonas > Sphingomonas sp. M1-B02. The sequence continues at coordinate 2,156,574 of NZ_CP110679.1, forward strand.
AACGCAGTCGTGATCGCGATCGCCGCAGCAACGCCGCTGGTCAGCGAGACGATGAAATCATTGTCCGACGCCTCGAGCAGTGCCGAGTGGAATTCCTCGTCGCAATGCCGGCCCTTTTCGGTCGCGAAGCCATGTTTGGCGACGCCGTCCAGCCCGGCTCGCATGCGCGCCAACTGCGGCGTGGTTCGCCGGGTCGCCGCGAGCCGCGCCGCATCGGGCTCGACGATCCGGCGCAGCTCGAACAGATTGTATATCAGCCCCGGATCGGGCTCGCCGACGAAGATCCAGCCGAGCACGTCGGGATCGAGCAGATGCCATTCCTTGCGCGGAGAGACCTGGGTGCCGATCTTCGGGCGCGAATTGACCAGCCCCTTGGCAGCCAGGATGCGGATGGCCTCGCGATATGCGGTGCGCGAAACATTGAACTGCACGCTTGCGGCAATCTCGCCCTCAAGGATGTCGCCCGGATTGAGCAGCCCCGAGACGATCCGGATGCCCAGCTCGCGCGCGACCGTCCCGTGCAGCCGCAACGAACGCGGTCGCGGCGCTCGCTTGCGGACCCGTTTGGGTTTGGTCTCTAGGGGCTGCACGCTCGCCATCCTCGCGCCAGCCTTGCAGCAATTGTCCGCCCCGCCGCAACCCCTGCCGCGACGGGTCCATTTTGGCACAGCCGAGACGCCGATAATATTTGCACGGAAATGTCCGCGCAATAATAGCGAGTCAGGATGTCCGCGCAGCGGGAGACATCCCGTACGAGGTCGGGCGGCGTTACTCCCTTTTCCGCCGCCCGGCTTCAGAACCTCTCGCCTTGGCGTTCAGCCGAGCTCGCGGAGCCCGCGGAACGAAACCATCCGCTTGCTCGCCTCGTCCCACAATACCAGCCGCACGAGCTTCAGGCTCTGACGGATCGTCAGCCGGTTGATCGTCTCGAACTCGGGCCGCGCCTTCAGCACCGCGGGGAGCCGATAGAATGGCACTGCGCTGCTGAGGTGGTGGATATGGTGCATGCCGATATTGGCGGTGAACCAGTTCAGCACGGGCGGCAGCACGTAATAAGAGCTGCCATAGAGCGCCGCGTCGTGAAACTTCCAGCCATCGGCCTCGCTCCAATAGGTATCCTCGAACTGATGCTGGACGTAGAACAGCCAGACCCCGATCGAGGCGGCGATCAGCGTGATCGGCAGCTGAATCATCAGAAAAGGGCCGAGCCCCACGAGCAAGATCAGCCCGGTCCACAGCAAGGCGATACCCGCATTGGTGCCCATCGTGCTGATCCAGGGCTGCCAGCCGGCGCGCATCAGCCCGATCGGCAGCCGATGCTGCAGGAAGAAGACGAACGCCGGCCCAAGCCCGAACAGCACCAGCGGGTTGCGATAGAGGCGATAGCGCAGCCGGCCGAATGCGGTGAGGCCGGCATATTCACGCACCGTAAGCGTCTCGACATCGCCGACGCCGCGGCGGTCAAGGTTGCCCGTCCCGGCATGGTGCATCGAATGGGTGCGGCGCCAATAACCATAGGGCGTGAGCGTCAGCACCCCCAGAAAGCGCCCTACCCAATCATTGGCGCGCCGCCCCTTGAAGAAGGCGCCGTGCCCGCAATCATGCTGGATCAGGAACAGCCTGAGCAGAAAGCCGGCGGCGGGCACCGCCAGCAGCAAGGTCAGCGCATAATGGACGTCGAGCGCGAGCCACATCAGCCCCCACAGCAGCAGCAGCGGCATAGCGCTCGCGGCAAGCTCCAGCCATGCCCGAACATTGTCGGTCGCGCGAAAGGCGGCGACGCCGCGCGCCATCTCCTTCAGGTCAAGTGATCCGACCGGGCCGCTCGCGGGTGAAGCGCTCGGGGAAAATGCACCGATAAACATGAATTTGGGAAGCCCGGCCTTATCGAAAGGAAAATCGTCCGGGCGATGACCTCGCGGCCTGCCCGGCATGGAAGAACAGCTTCTAAACGATCGCCATGTCCAAAAAGTGCCTTCGCGGTCCTAACCCTCCCCGCCTAGCTTCGAATTGCGGCGCTGAAAAGCCCGGCTCGGTTCATCCCCGCCGTGGCAGGCGGAGCCATCGGCGGTCGGCAGGGTCCGGCCGGTTGTCGTCGAGGCATTGGGCGATGATCTCGGCCGATTCGACCAACCGGGGCCCCGGCCGGTTGAAGAAATGATGCCCGTCCGCCACGAAAACGCGGCCCTGGCGCACCGCCGAGAGATCGCGCCAGCCGGGCCGGTCGACCAGCGGCGCAAGGTCGCCCAGCGTCTGCGGGATCCGGTATCCACACGGCATCATCACGATCACGTCGGGATCGGCGGCGATCAGCGTATCCCATTCCAGCCAGGGCGAATGCTGCCCCGCCACGGCGAACAGCGGCTCGCCCCCGGCCAGTTCGATCAGCTCGGGGACCCAGTTTCCGGCCACCATCAGCGGATCGATCCATTCGATCGCGGCGACCGTGGGCCGCAGTCCACGCCCAGCCGTGCGCGCCTGCAGCGCATCGAGCCGCGCCCGAAGCCGCTCTACGGCGCGCTCGGCTTCCTCCTCAGCGCCCACCGCCTCGCCGACACGCGCAAAGTCTCCCCACACGTCGCCCAGATCGTCCGGCGCCAGCGACACCAGGGTCGGCGCGGTTCCCACCCAGGCGGCGAGCGAGTCCTCGAGATCGGCCGGCGTCACCGCACAGACCGCGCATTGCGACTGGGTAAGGATGACGTCGGGGCGCAGCGCGCGCAGCTGCTCCGAATCGACCGCATAGACCGAGAGCCCTTGCTGGACGATCTCTTGCACGCGCCGGTCGATCTGCAGCGAGGTCAGCCCCTTTTCCAGCTTGGTCGAGGTCAGCACCGGGAGGGCCGCGACGAAGGGCGGGAAATCGCATTCGTGCGAACGGCCGAGCAATTGCTCGCCGAGCCCCACCGCCACGGCAATTTCGGTTGCGCTCGGCAGCAGCGACACCACCCGGGGGAGCGCGGCCATCAGCGCAGCCGCGGCGCGAGCGCAGGCCCGAACAGCCGCGGCGCGGCCCGCGCGAGGAGCGTGTAGAATGCCACCAGTCCGCTCAACCACAGCGCATCGTTGGCGAGGATCTGCAGCACGATCGAGGGCGCGAAGGTGCCGGTGCCGCCGGCAAGAAGCGAGAAGAGGAACAGGAACCCCTCATAGGCAGCGAAGGCGAATGCGAACACCGCCACCAGTCGCGAGGAAAGCGCCGCAGCATCACCGATCGTGCGGCGCGCGACCAGCATGGCGACCACGCTCGCCGCGCCCAGCGCCAGCCCCCAGACCATTGCATAGGCGGTGAACGGATAGCCGAGCATCGCGAAGCCGAGCAGCTGGTTGACGGCCCACACCCCGGCCACGGTCACCAATGCCTGGGCACGCGGCATCGTCGCCCCGGCAAGCGTCGCGACGGCGACGAAGGGCATCATACAGGCGGTGGCGAGCGTGCCGAGGATCGCCGCAAAGGCAAGCGCAAGCGGCCAGGCGATGCCGACAGAGTCGGATGGTTTGACAGTCATAGAAATGATTCCCGGCGTCGAGCGACCAGACCGGGGCGTCCGCGCGAACGGTCGGCCGGTGCCGACAATCGGACGCGTGAGCGACCGCCGACCTCAGCCGATGCGGCCCCAGCCGCACGTTCGTCGCTCAGACGAAACCGTTTCGCGCCTGGCCAATCCCATGGACCCGGCAAGAGCGACACGCGCCGGTCGGTCTCCTGGCTCGCGGGTCGTCACGGGATAGGCGCCTTCCCAGCGGATCGACTCCGTCGACCCATCCAGTGGCTGCGGACCGTCGCCGATCCGCGTGCACATCCTGCTCGCCGCTTACAGTTGCAGGGTCAGCCGCAGAATTGCCCGGCATTGCCCGAGCGCACTGCGTTCCCGTTACCGGTGCGATCTGCCGCCCGCCGAATCGGACGACACCGATCGGCTAGCAAGAGAGAACCGATTCTGCAATCGCCGCGCATGCGTCCCGGCGGGTCAGCGCGCTCTCCGCCCCCCGGCTGACGGAAGCGGGGCGAGCGTGAAGCTGTCCACGTCGAGATAGCCTGCGCCGGGCGCTGGATTGTAACAGGACAAAGCAAATTGCACGCCCTGGAAAGTGCCGGTTTGCCAGTCGAACGCCAGCGGGAAGTTACCGCCGACCTCGTGCCAGCGCTGCCCGTCCAGGCTGTAGCCCAGCCGGCCGATGTTCCGCACGAAATCGGTATCGGTCCGCAGCCACAGCCGCGCGCCGCTGATCGGAACCGCGGCCTCGCGTACGGTGATTTCGGGCCCGTTCACCGTCGAATCGGTGACTCGCATCGTCAGGGCATGGGCGCGCCCGGCCTGCCCGAGGACCGAAAGCTGCGCGCTGATCTTGCCGAAGGTGCCGAAGCCGCAGACGTCGCCCGGGCGAATGCCGGCCAGATCGAGCTTCACGACCGCGCGCGACGCCGGCCCCTGTGCCTTCTGCGTCAGCGTGTTGCGGGCCAGCCAGATATTGTCCGCCGCCGTGGCATGGAGCCGCAGCCATCCCGGACGCGCGGTGAGCGACCACCGGGCGTCGTCCGGATTGTGGTTCCAGCGCCATTGCAGGCCGAGCGCAGCCGAGGAGAAGACGTCGGACGTGGCGGGTTCGGCAAAGGGCTGCCCGGCGATCGGCTTGGCGGCGCGATCGGGCACTCGCCCGGGCGCTTGCGGCGTGCCCCAGACCGGCCAGTCGTCGACCCAATGGACCGGGCTGAGATTGGTCATCCGCCCGATCGGCCCTGCGTCGTACATCACGAAACCGAACCAGCGACCGTCGGCAAGGTCCACCAGTGCGCCCTGGTGCCCGCCGGTGCGGTCGCGCGTGCTGATCGAGGGGCGGGTCTCCCACGGGCCGGTCAGGCTGCGCGCGCGCGAGACCGTCATCGACAGCCGGCGCGGGATTGCGTTGAACAGATAATAATAGCCCGCCCGCTTGATCAGGTGCGATCCCTCCGCACCCTCATTGTAATGAACGACTTGGGCGGCCTTCACGGCGCTGTAATCATCGGTCAGGGTCAGCAACGTCACCGTGCCGTCGGAGCCCTCGGCGGTGACGATATAGCCCGTGCCGTCATCGTCGAAGAACAGGCCCGGATCGAATGCCTCGCGGTCGAGGACCGAATAGGTCCATGGGCCGCTGATCTGCTCGGCGCGATAAAGTCGCGTCTTTTGTCCGACAGGGGTTATCGCCAGATAGAATTTGCTGCGATGGTGACGCAGGCTGGCGGCATAGAAGCCGCGGCGATAGTCGCCCCCCTCCTTCAGGTCATAGCGCGGGTTGCCGTCCAGCCGCGGCTGGACATGCGTCGCCAGCCGCCAGTTCACCAGATCGCGCGAATGGAGGATCACCACGCCGGGGGCGTTCACGAAAGTGGTGGAGACGAAGTAGAAATCCTCGCCCACCCGGATGATGTCGGGATCGGGATAATCGGCGAACAGGACCGGATTGCGATAGGTGCCGTCGCCCTGGTCCGATTGCCAGACCTGCGCCGTCGCAGGTGAGACCCCCGTCAACAAGAGCGCCACCGCCGCCGTCGCCGCGCTACCCCGCCGCATTCCCACTCCCTTCACCGTTCACGGCAGCCGCAAAACCATGCCGCGCCACCCCGCTTTGGCTCAGCTTAGACATGGAACGGACCGGGGTGCCCATATATTTCGCCCGATCGACGAACAGCGATCATGATGCATTGTTTCGCGGGACGGGCGATGCGCGAAGAGTGCCGCAAAGCGAAGAAGCAGCGCGCGCCGCAACCCCGATGGGCCCAAGAGTTTGAAATATATGCCAAAATTGGCGGAGACGGAGGGATTCGAACCCTCGGTACCAGTAATCCCAGTACGGCGGTTTAGCAAACCGCTGGTTTCAGCCACTCACCCACGTCTCCGGGAACGCCCGAAGTGGTGCGCTATAGCGACGGTCTTTCGCGGTATCAACGCAAGAACCGCCCCAACGCAAAATCGACTCGAGTCGTCGCCCGTTCATTGCGTGGTCATACCGGCAGGGATAGCCTTCGCGGCTGGTTCATGGGGGTGTTGCGATGCGCGTGCGAAGCTGGATGCTATGGGCTGCTGCCGCCGCCCTGGGCCTCGGCGCGGTGCCGGCTTCGGCACAGGTGACCACGATCGATCCGAACAGCGCGATCGATTCGGATCTGCAGACCCCGCCCCCCGTCGACCGCGCGCCGCCGCCGCGCGACGAAGGCGCCTATCAGGAGTCCCCGATCGCCGCGCCCCCCCGCGAGACGCTGCCTCCCGCACCCGATGCGGCCCCCAACACCAACAGCAACATGCGCGCGCAGGCCACCGACACGTTTGAGCGCGACGATCTGATCGGCGCCGCCGAGGGCGTGTTCGGTCGGGGCGCCTCGGGCCTCGCCGGGATCATCGAGGATATCCTGAAGGAACAGGGCAAGCCCAACGCCTACATCGCCGGACGCGAGGGTTCGGGCGCGGTCGGCGTCGGGTTGCGCTACGGCGCGGGCCAGCTGTTCCACAAGATCGAAGGCGAGCGGCAGGTCTTCTGGACCGGCCCCTCGATCGGCTTCGATCTGGGCGGCGACGCCAACAATGTCTTCGTCCTGGTCTATAATCTCTACGACACCCAGGATCTCTACAAGCGCTTCCCGGCGGGCGAGGGTCGCGTCTATTTCGTCGGCGGCTTCTCGGCGAGCTATATGCGCCGTGGCGACGTGGTTCTCATCCCGGTCCGGCTCGGCGTCGGCTGGCGGCTGGGGATCAACGCCGGCTATATGCGCTTCAGCGAAAAGCGGCACTGGCTGCCCTTCTGACGATGGCGCGCTTCGGCTAGGCCGGCGACATGCTGCTGTATGCCGTCCCGGTCCTGCTGCTGGTCAATCTGCTGACCTTTCTTCGCTTCCGCGACGACAAGCGGCGCGCAATCGCGGGCGCGCGCCGCATTCCGGAAGCCGATCTGCTCGGGTTGGCGCTCATCGGCGGCACGCCCGCCGCCTTCCTCGCCCGCGCGCGCTTTCGTCACAAGACCCGCAAGCAGCCCTTTTCGACCTTCCTCTATTTGATCGCTGCCATCCAGGTCGGCGCGGCGATCGGGCTCCTCGTCCCGACGCCGGGCTAAAGACCGAAAAGCCCCCGCCTGCGCCTGGGCGGCGGCGGCGGATCGGCGGGCTCGCGCTGGATCGCCCAGCTATGATTCTCGACGATTACCGCCGGCACCGCGCGCCCCCGCGCATCGCGCGACGGTCGAAAGCGGAAGCGCTCGCGGATCAGCCGGCAGGTCGTCGCATCCAGTTCGCGGCTGCCGCTCGATTGGGTGACCTCACAGTCGACGACTCGCCCGTCGGTCCACACCGTGTAGCGCACGCTGACCGTCCCGCTGATCCCCGAGTCGGCCGCCCCCTCGGGATAGTCCGAATCGCGCAGGTTCCCGCGCACCCAGCGCGGCGCCGTCTCCGAACCACCGTCGCCCGAGCCATCGCCCCGACCGCCACTCCCTCGACCATCGCCCTCGCCGCCGCTGCCCGTGCCGGGCCCGATCACCTCCGCGCTCCCCGCCGTCGCGGCGCTGCCCACTCCCGCGATCGGCGCGGCGGCGATCGGCGGAGGGGGCGGCAGGACGAGCGGCGGTGGCGCGACAATCTCGGTCGGCTCGGCGCGCAGATTGGGCGGCGCTGCGGCGCCTTCGGGTTTGCTGCTGCGCACCCGGTGCGGCTTTATCCGCTCAACCGGCGGGGGCGGCTCCAGGCCGATCTCGAATAGCTGTAGGTCGTCGGCAGGTGCCTGCCCGCCGCGTAGCGCGAGCCCCGCGATCAGCGCATAGCCCAACATAACGGTAAGCGCGGCCGCGCCCAGGGCAGCCCGGCCTCGTTCGAACGGCGTGGATCGGCGATAGGTCATGTGTCGGCTCTCAAGCCATCCAACGCATGAACGATCGATTGCGCCGCTCCGATGCGCTCAGCCGTTCGCCTCGACGAAGCAGGCAAGATTGGCGAGCGAGGATTTGAGGCCAGCCACATGGTCCTGCTTGCGGATCCCGGCGGGGACGTTGTCGCAGGCGATCGCGACCCGCGTCGCGTCGCCGGCGGCTTCGAACGTCCAGCTCATCACCATCGTGCCCGCGAAGGCCGGATCTTCGGCTTCGAACTCCGCCGACTGGATGATCTTCACGTTCGGGACCAGCGCCAGGTAGCGCACCTCCACCACGTCGCCATCGTCCGAGGTCTTGCCGGGCGCATGCGCCTCGTCCTGATAGGTCAGCGCCATCCGATAGCTGCCCCCCGGGCCGGCATCGAAGTCGAGCATCTCGCCCGTCATCCCCTCCGGCGGCAGCCAGCGCACCAGCGCCGCGGGATCGACGAACGCCGCATAGACCCTTGCCAGCGGCGCCCGGATCAGCCGCGATGCACGATCGGTCCTCAAGGGTATTCGACGCTCTCGAAGCGGATCGGCGCGCCCGTCGCCGCCTCGGCAAGCGCGCCGTCCCACATCACCCGGCGGCCGCGCACGAAGGTGCCGATCGGCTTGCCGGTAATCGCCATGCCGGTGAAGGGCGACCAGCCGCAGCGCGAGGCGAGCCAGCTCTGCTCGATCGTCCAGCGCGCCTTCAGGTCGACGATTGTGAAATCGGCGTCATAGCCCGCCACGATCCGTCCCTTGCCGACAATCCCGAAGATGCGCTGCGCCCCGGCGCTGGTCAGCTCGATCAGCCGCTGCAGCGTCATCCGCCCTTCCGCCACATGATTGAGCAGCAGCGGCAGCAGCGTCTGCACGCCGGGCATCCCGCTCGGGCTCGCCGGATATTCCTGCGCTTTCTCTTCCAGCGTGTGCGGGGCATGGTCCGATCCGATCACGTCGGGTACGCCCTGGTTCAGCCAGTGCCAAAGCCCGTCGCGATGCGCGCCCGAACGGATCGGCGGGTTCATCTGCGCGAGCGTGCCGAGCCGCGGATAGGCCTCTTCGCCCGCCAGCGTCAGATGCTGCGGCGTCACTTCGCAGGTCGCGATGTCCTTGTTCTGCCCCAGCAGCTCGAGCTCGGCCGGTGTCGTCACATGCAGCACGTGGATCCGCCGCCGGGCCTCGCGCGCCAGCCGCAGGATGCGCCGCGTCGCCAGGATCGCGCTTTCGTCGTCGCGCCACACCGGATGCGACGAGGGGTCGCCCGTGATCCGTTCCCCCAGCCGCTCCTGCATCCGGAACTCGTCCTCGGCATGGATCGCCACGCGGCGATGCCCCGCGGCGAGCACTCGCGCCAGATTGGCGTCGTCGGAGACCAGCAGGTCGCCGGTCGAGGCGCCCATGAAGATTTTGACCCCCGCGGTCCCCGGCATCCGCTCGAGCTCGGCCAGGCTCGCGGCATTATGGTTGGTCGCGCCGACATAGAAGGCATGGTCGCACCACATGCGATCCTTGGCGCGCGCGAGCTTGTCGGCGATCGCCTCGGCGCTGTCGGTATTGGGCTTGGTGTTGGGCATTTCGAACACCGCGGTCACCCCGCCCAGCACCGCCGCCCGGCTGCCGGTCTCGAGGTCCTCTTTCGCCACGAGTCCGGGCTCGCGGAAATGGACCTGCGTGTCGATGACGCCCGGCAGGATGTCGAGCCCGGTGCAGTCCACCGTCTCGCCCGCATCGCCGACCTGGCCGATCGCGACGATCCGCCCGTCCCGGACGCCCACATCGACGTCGGCCGGGCCACCGGGCAGATGCACGCGTCCGCCGCTGAGCTTCAAATCCACGTTCGTCATGCCCGCCTCTTCCGTCCAGCCTCGCGGCCTCCTACCTCTTAGCCATGCCCGAGACCACCCCAAGCGAAGCCGCCACCCGCCTCCCCGACCGGGCGTTGCTGCGCATCTCGGGCGAGGATGTCCGCGGCTTCCTCCAGGGACTGGTGACGCAGGATCTCGCGTCGGTGACCCCCGAGACCCCGCAATATGCCGGGCTGCTGACTCCGCAGGGCAAGGCGCTGTTCGACTTCATCTTATGGGCGGATGGGGAAGCAATCCTGATCGATTGCGAGACCGGGCAGCGCGATGCGCTCGCCCGCCGCCTGTCGATCTACCGCCTGCGCCGCCCGGTCGCGATCGAGCCGATCGACGGCGGCGTCCACTGGTCTACCGGCGGCACGCGCGGCGTCCCCGACCCCCGCCTCGCGGCGCTAGGCCGGCGCTGGCTCGGTCCAGCGGAAGGCGCGCCGGCAACCGGCTGGCTCAAGCACCGCTTGTCGCTCGGCGTCACCGAAGGCGCGGCCGAGCTGGGCCAGGACAAGACTCTCTGGCTCGAATCCAACGCCGCCGAGCTGAACGGCGTCAGCTTCACCAAGGGCTGCTATGTCGGCCAGGAAAACACCGCCCGCATGCACTACCGCGCCAAGGTCAACCGCCGACTGATGGTCGCGCCGCTGGGCGAGCCCGGTGAACGGACTCGCGCGGTCTATCCCGAGCTGGACCTGATGGTCGAGCTGCGCCGGGTGGAGGCGCTGGCAGATGCGCTGGTGCCGGACTGGTTGGGGCGCGCGCTGGCGACCGGCGGCGTTGACCCGGCCGCCTGACGGCCGAGTCCTTGTACTTCAGCCCGCGGGCCCGCCGGTTGGACAGTCCAGGTCAGCGGCATACACGCGCCATCCGGCCACGGTTGCCTGCCGCTCGCGCTCCGATCCGCCATTGTGGATGGCGCCGAACGACCTGCCGGTGATCTGGTTGAGAATGGCCTCGAGCCCATCCACGACCAAGGCTGGCCCATAGTGACGCATGCCCTCAAAAGCGTCTGCGGCGCGATTTACAAGGCTGATGTGCGGATCATTCAGTGGACGACGATCGTCCATCACGGCGATGATCGCGGGAACCGCGGGAGTGCCGAGCTTCTCGAGCCTTTGGAAGATGAGGCGCTGCTCGACACGATCCGCGCGGCCTAGCCGCGAGACCAGCTCGACCACCTCGTCGAAGTGCGGCCGTCGCGGGTCCGGGCGCCACGTCGATAGGATTCGTTCTTGGCGCGCTACCTCGGCCCGAACCGCCGCAAGCGCGATCTCGCTGGTGGGACGAAATGCGTCGGGCGTGGATCCCGCAAAGAAGAGCTGTGGCCCTGCCTCATCGACTTGCACGAGGAAGGAAAGCGAAAGGGACCCGGAGCTATCGGCGAGCTGCTTTAAGGACGGGCTGTAAGTACGATCCTCAGAATAATGCCGCACGGTCAGGATGGAAGGGGCGCTACCTTTTATGATGTGTTCGACTTCAAGCGGGATTGAAATGTAGGACTGGCTCGGCGCAGCCATAATCGGGCCGCGCGCTCCAATTGGAATCGAACCGGCCACAATCAGGTGCGAGCTTGCGACAAGCCGAGCAAGGTCGAAGCTTGCGGGGCAGCCCACCGTTTCCATCTGCGGATGCGTCCAGCCGGCCGGACTCGCAAGGCCCAGCAACCAGCCAGCAAGCCAGCCCAACATGCCTTGGATCATGGAATTTCCTTCGTCTGCTGCAGAGTCAGCCAGAAGCCGCTGCCCGATTATCAAAGAAAAAGGGAGGCCGGTTTCCCGACCTCCCTCAATCTTGTCAGTCCTGACGGACCGGCGGGGCTTAGTTGCCCGAACCGGGACCGTACATGACTTCCACGCGGCGGTTCTGCAGCTCGCGAACACCGTCGGCGGTCTCGACGCGCGGGCGGCTTTCGCCGAACGCTTCGGTCGAGATAACCGTCTCGGGGATCGTGCGCGTCAGATATGCCTTAACGGCATCTGCGCGGCGCTGCGACAGACCGACGTTGTAGCTTGCCGAACCCGAGCGATCGGCGTGACCTGCCAGCATGACCTGCGCGTTACCGCAGTTCTGGTAGTTGCTGATCGCATTGTCGAGGATGCTTGCTGCTTCCGGCGTGATGTCCGACTTATCCCAGTCGAAGAACACGATATACGGTCCGGGAGTGCACTGCACGGCCTGGGGCACGGGTGCCGGCTCCGGCGGCGGCGTGTAAGCCGGGGCAGGGGCGGGCTCGGGCGGAAGCGGAGCGGGCTCCGGCGCGCCGAAGTTGAACACCAGGCCACCCATGATGCTGTGCGACCGATAACGGCCGTACCAGGGACGACCGGCTGCATCGACCAGCTCAACGCCGGGTGCGTTGAAGAAGCGATACTTCAGCGACACGTCGATATTGTCGTTGATCGGAGCGCGAACGCCCGCAATCGCCTGCCATGCAACGACCGTATCCGAATCGTCGATGAAGTCGCTGCGCGTGTTCAGACCCAGGCGGGTCTTGACGCGAGCAACACCGAGGCCGGGGCCAACGAAGCCCTGAACGCCGTCATCGTCACCGAAGTCCCAGAGCGCATTGACCATGAAGCTGAGCGCCGAGCTGGTGCCGCCTGCATAGTCATACGCACGAGGAACGGCCGCGACGTTGGCGCCAGCCGCGTTTACGATCGGGAGCGGAACCCCCGAACGAACTCCGGTCACGTTCGCCGAACGATAGCCGACTTCGGCTTCGAGGCGGACGGGGCCCAGGTCATAACCCACAGTGCCGGCAACGTCATAGCCGGCGCGATGATCGACGCTCACGGTGTCCTTGACACCCGAAACGTCCCAATCGATATCTTCGACCAGCATCGCGCCGCCTTCGACACCCACATACCACGCATCGTCGCGGGCGAGGGCGGGCGTGCTCAGCGCGGTCGTCGCAAGTGCCAGTGTAAAGGCAAGCTTCCGCATCATAATCCCCTTTCTTAGTTGTCACTACGGACAGCGACAAACTCACTACCGAAACGAGGGTTTCCGCGCAAGCGCACAAATCCGAGGGTGTTGCATGTGGGCCACAGGTTAGTCGACTCCGACCAGACCATGCACACGCAAAGCACCCAGGACTGCGGTAATCGCAGCCCTCGCTTCGGCATCAACCACCATCCCCCCTTCGGGTTCCACCACAGGTGCCGCTCGTGGCCCAACCACTTGCAGACCCTCGACAAATTGTTTTCCATGAAGCTCCGCGAGCCGCCATTCGCCCGTGGAAAAGACCGCGAAGCCACCCGCCGCGCCCCTCCAGACCCGCATTCCCTCGCGAGGAGCAAGGAATCGCCAGCCGCCTTCGCCCCATCCCGCAAGCGAATCGGCATTGCCGGCCCAGGCGCCGGTCGGCGCGTTGCCGACGATCCAGCAATCGCCGGGCGCGGGATCGTCGGGCGGTGCGTCGAGCGGCCCGCTTATCACCGCACCTTGCACGGCGATATCGAGCAGCGCCGTCGCGTAGAAATGCACGAACGGCTTGTTCGAATAGGGATCGCGCAAAATCTGCGTCTCCCCCCGCTCGGCGATCAGATAGCCGGCCCGGAAATTGCCGAATGCGATCGACAGCGAGTTCGCCGCCACGTCGGGCATGTCCTCGGCCTCGACCACCGGATAGCCAAGCAAGGTCGCCGGCTGCCCGGCGGCAAGCGAAGGCGCCCACAAAAACGCCCCGTCGCTCGTCTTGAACTTGCGGATCCGCGCCAAAGTCGCCGAATTCATCACCCAGCTCGCCCCCTGGCGATACGGCGTGCGCAGCGACTGGACGAGGTCGATCAACTTCTCCTCGGGGTTCGCCGAGAAGGCCCCCGCCGCCCCGCTCGCCAGATATTGCAGCGTCCCGAACGCGCGCACCCCGTCGCCGGTCGCCGCGGTCGGCGCGGCCAGGAAGCCCTTCGGCTTGTTGGTCCCGTTGCCGCCCACGAACGCCGCGCCCTCCGCCGCCGCGAACTCGCGCGCTACTTCGCCCGCCAGCCACTGCTCGACGTCGAACGCCACGTCGTCGAGCATCGCCTGGCTCGCCGCCGGATTGGCGTAGAGATCGCCCATCGGCGGCGCGATCTCGTTGAACACCGGCGTATCGGTCTCGTCGCGCGCCGCGGTCTCCGCCGCCCAGCCGCTCTCGAAACCGCCGCTCGTCACCAGCTTGCGGTAGCCGCTCGACCCGACCTTCACGACATTGGCGATCGCCCGAATGGGCGAGATCGCCTACAGCGTCGCATCGATCGTCGCGTCGATCTCCTGCGGCACCGCATAGCCGCCAGCGGCATCGCTCGCGCCGCTCAGCGCCTTCATCTCGAGCGCACCCGCCCCGGCGCGCAAATAGCCCTCGAACGCCGCACTCCCCACCGGCCGTCCCCCCGCCAGCATCGGCCGAACCGGCGGCAGCCCCGCCTGCTCCACCGCGTCGAAGCTCGCCTCGATCGCATCCGCCTTCACCTCGATCATGTCCTTCTCCCGCTCACACCAAAAAACTCCTCCCCGAGCTCGCTCGGGGAGGGGGACCGCCCGCAAAGCGGGTGGTGGAGGGGCCCCGCCGCAGGCGATTCCCCCGATTGATAGATCTAATCGCTGTGCTCGACAGGGCACGGCTAGCCGAGCATGCGCCACTCCGGCGGCACACCGCTCGAACAGCACTCCAACGCCTCCCGCAATGTCGCGTCGAACGCGTCATCCCGGTCTGCACCGAGCTCGGCGACGATCGCTTCCAGCGCCGGCATTAGCGAGGCATCGGCCACGATAGCCGCAGCCTCCAGCACCATCGAGGAGATCCATTCACCCTCGAGCAGCGCCGCGACCCGCGGCAGTGCCGTCACCCGGTCGCGCACTGCCACGCCAATCAGCGCTTCTAAACTCGCCTCATGATGTGGATCGTCCATGCCTGCCACGAGCGCGGCGCGCACCTCCGGCGTGTCGAGGCTCGACTGCTGCAACAGGCACAATGCCCAGTCGCGATTGGCCGCGTCGGCATCTCGCGTCAGGGAGATCAGCTTCGCCGCCCGCCAATCCTCCGTTGGCCCGCCCGACAGCGGCAGTTCGCGACGGATCAAGTCGCGCAAGAACGCAGACGGGGGTCGATAGCCTTCCTTATTGTCGCTCATCCCGCATTGTCGCAATTTCCTTTGGCAAATCGCAAGCCACCGCATGCACCCGCGCCAGCGGCTGCATCGGGCTCGCCACCAGGCTCACCTCCAGCAGCTGCAGCTCGGATATCTCGCGCAGCCGCCCGCGCGTCGCCTGGCGAACGCGGTAGCCGAATGACAGCCCGTTCACCGCGCCCTTCGCGACCAGCGCGGCCAGCGCCGGCGCCTCGACGCGCCCGATCACCCGCAGACCGCGGCTATCCTCCTCGAGCCCCTCGATCGCCCCCACCGGCTCCCCGCGATGCTGCCAAAGCAACGGCACCGTCCCAGACAGCCGGAACGCCCCCCGCCGCACCACGTCGCCCCCGCGATCCGGAGCATCGAACACCGCCGCATATCCCGCGAACCGCACGCTCACTTCAGCCAGCCCGGAAACCCCAGCTTCACCGCCAGCCCGACCAGCAGCAGCGCCGCGCCCATCCGCCCGACCCAGGCGAAGGCCGCCTTGAACGCAGACTTCTTGGCATCGCGCCACGATCCCAGCAGTTCGCGCAGCTCGGCCATGTCCTTCGCCGCGCCCAGATCGGCGAGCCCCAGCCGCGCCAGCGCCCGCTCCGCGCCCAGCTCGCCGGCTTCCTCGGCGATCGCGCGCAGCGTCGCCAGATCGGCGCCGTCCTCCTTCGCCTGGCGCATAAGCTGCGCCAGCACACCCGTCTCGCTCATAGCCCCAATAGCTCCCTTCGCTCCGCGTCGGTCAGGAAACCTGCCGCGCTCACCTGCCGCCACAGCCGTTCGCGGTCCTCCGCCAGCGCGGTCACTCGATTCAGGTCCGGCCGCAGCCAGGCATCGGCGAACCAGCCGCCCAGCGCCTGCCCCAGCCCGCTCAAGATCGTGTCGGCCACCGGCAAAATTGCCAGCCGCCACAAGGCGCGGTTGGCCTCGCGATAATTGGCATAGGCATTGTCCCCCGGCAGCCCGAGCAGCATCGGCGGCACCCCGAAGGCCAGCGCGATCTCGCGCGCCGCCGCGGCCTTGAGCCCGACGAAATCCATGTCCGCGGGGCTCAGGCTCATCGCCTGCCATTTGAGCCCGCCCTCGAGCAGCATCGGCCGGCCGGCATTGCTCGCCCCGGCAAACCCCGCCTCCATCTCGCGCTTGAGCCGCTCATATTGGTCGGGCGACAGCACCGCGCCGTCGCCGCCGTCAT
The DNA here is from genome assembly GCF_026167525.1 of Sphingomonas sp. M1-B02. Taxonomy (NCBI): domain Bacteria; kingdom Pseudomonadati; phylum Pseudomonadota; class Alphaproteobacteria; order Sphingomonadales; family Sphingomonadaceae; genus Sphingomonas; species Sphingomonas sp. M1-B02. Next base: position 2,172,601 of record NZ_CP110679.1, read on the forward strand.
AGACCAACGCCCCCGAGGGCCGCGCGGCGTTGTCGAGCAACGCCTTGTTCCAGCGCGTCGCGGCATTGTGGATCGCCACCGCGCCCGCCGCCGCGCCCAAACAACCGAGCCCATAATGGTCGTCGACCGGCGAAAAGGCCTTGATATGCACCACCGCCGGCCGCCCGCTCGGATCCTCCGCGACCAGCCGGCTGACATGCTCGCCAACCCGGTAGCGATAGGCCAGCGGCCAGCCCCCCGCATCGGCCTCCACCGTCACCCGCTCGGGCCGCAGCGCGAACAGTTCGGCCACCCGCCCCTCGCCGTCGGCCAGGATCTGGAGATAGGCATTGCCGTGCAGCAACAAATGCGCCGCGACGCTCTCGATCAAAACCTGCCCGCCCGATCGCGCCTGCGCCAGCGCCACCAGCGCCGGATCGCTCGCGAGCAATGGCATCCCGCCGATGCCCTCGCTCACCAGCTTCACCGCGCGCTGCACCACGGGATTGTGACAATAGCCCTCGCGCACCTGCGCCTCATAGCTGCGCGGCCATTCGCCGAACGCCGCGGTCATTCCCCCACGCGCCAAAGGCGGCCGAGCGCCCTCACGCCCGGCCTTGCGTCCGAACCATTTCATGGCTGTCTCCCGATTTCGAAAGGCTCGCGCGAGCCGCAAGCCACCCGTCACCCCCGCGAAGGCGGGGGCCCATCTCCCGGACGATCAACAAAATACAGCTGCGCTACTTCGCGGCAAAGGCACGAGATGGGCCCCGGCCTTCGCCGGGGTGACGATCGGCTGTTCAGCCTATCGCTTCTGGCCGAACCAGATCACATGCCGCGGCCCCTTGCCGTTGGACCGAGCCCGCACCGCAACCTCATCCACCAGGAAATCCGCATCGCGCATCCGCTGCTTGAACTTCGCGTCGGGCGCCGCCGACCATACCGCCAATATCCCCCCCGGCTTCAGCGCCGCCCGCGCCGCCGCCAGTCCCCGGTCCGAATAGAGCCCGTCATTCCCTCGCCGCGTCAGCCCTTCCGGGCCATTGTCGACATCCAGCAGGATCGCGTCATAGGTCCCCCGCGCATCGCGGATCATCGCCCCGACATCGTCGAACACCACATGGACGCGCTTGTCGTCCAGACAGTCGCCGGTCAGGGCCACCATCGGCCCGCGCGCCCATTCGATGATCTTGGGCACCAGCTCGCTCACCGTCACCCGCGCATTCTTGCCGAGCATCGCCAGCGCCGCGCGCAGCGTGAAGCCCATCCCATATCCGCCGATCAGCAGATGCGCGTCGCGCCGCCCCAGCCGCTCGAGCGTCATCTCGGCCAGCGCCTCCTCCGAACCGCTCATCCGGCTGTTCATCAGCTCGTTGCGCTCGAGTACGATCATGTGGTCGTCGCCGCGCCGGAACAGCCGCAGCGGCTCGCCGCCGGGAACCTCGGTCTCGTCGATCAGGATGCGTGGTATCATCCCCACCCCCTACACAATCCGGACCCGCGCCACACCCCGCTTGCCCAGCATCAATTCGTGCAGCGCCCATACCAAAGCATCGGCCCGATCCGGCGAGCGCCCCGGCCCCTCATAGCCCCCGCCCGACTGCATCCCGCAAAGCTCGTCCTCCAGTTCGGCAAAGCCCCCGACATGGCGCACCTCCCCCCGCTCATAGAGCAAGGACACCGGCTCGGCCCGTGCGCTCTTGCTCCGCGTCGCATGCACCGACGTCACCGGCAGCCCCAGATCCGCCGCCTTCAGCACGCTGCGCACCATGTCGCCGCCCTGGTTGACCTCGACCACAACCCGGTCGGCCTTGTGCCGCGCCGCGCATGCCGCCACGGCGCGCGCCCAGCCCTCGGGCGTCGCGCCGCGCAGGCTCGCATCCTCGATCACATAGGCCTTCTTGTCCGTCCCCAGCCCCACCGCGACGATCCCGCAGGCATCGCCCTCGGCACTCGCCGGCGGATCGACGCCGATCACCACCCGCACCAGCGCGGGATGCGCGCGCACTCGCCCGCGCTCGATCGTCGCCCGGCTCCACAGCGCGCCCTCGACATCCTCGAGCAACTCGCCATCCAGCTCCTGCCGCCCCAGCCGCGTGCCGGCATAAAGCGCCAGCATCGCCTCGAGGAAGCTCTCGGGCAAATGCGGATTGTCCGCGGTGCGCCCGTGCATCATCGTATTCGCAGCGACCGCCATCGCCTTCACCCGCCGCATCAGCGGAGTCCCGCTCGGCGTCGTCGTCACCAGCACGCGCGGAAAGCGCCCTCGCCGCAGCCCCAGCATCATGTTGTTCCACGCCACATCGCCCGTGCGCGGCCGCCACTTGCCCAGCTCGTCGCACCAGGCGGCATGATGCTCGGGGCCGCGCAGCGCCTCGGCCGCTTCGGACGAATAGACATAGGCCAGTGCCCCCGACGAGAACCGCAGCTCGCCTTTCTCGCGATGCCAGACCAGCGCCTCCCCGGTCCGCGCGACGTTCAGCAGCCCGCTCGGCCCCTCCACCATCACCCGCCGGACATCCTCGGCAGTCGCGCCCACCAGCGCGAACAGCCCCTCGGGAGTCCGCCGCGCCATCTCGCTCAGCCACTCCGATCCTGCCCGCGTCTTGCCGAAGCCGCGCCCCGCGAGGATCAGCCAGACCAGCGGATCGCCCCCCGGCTCGATCTGGCCTTCATGCGCCCACATCGGCCAGCGCTCCTGCAGTTCGCGGCTCTGCGGATCCTTCAGCGTCGCGATCGCGCGTATCTGCTCCGCGCGGGGCAAGGCGACGAGCGCGCGCAGGATCGCCCGGTCCTGGCGCGCCTGGGTCTCGCGCGCATCAGCCTCAGTCGCCATCGCCACGCGCCGCCTCGCCCTCGATCCTGGCCAGCCGCTTGTGCGCCGCCGCCAGCGCCTTGAGCAGGGCCGCGTTGGTTTCCTCGCGGGTGGCATTGCGCCGCGGCGGGCCGCCGTGCGCCTTGGGGCGACCCTGGCGAGTCGCGCGATACTGGCGCAGCACCGCCAGCGCGCGATCGAAGTCGAACGGCGGCGGCGCCATCTCCGCTTCGGCGCGCATCGGATCGCCCGGCTCCAGCGGCTGCCCCGCGCCGCCATGCTCCAGCACCAGCGCCTCGAGCCGGTCATATCCCGTTTCCAGCGCCTCTCGCCACTGGACGATGAACTGCGGATCCCGGGCACGGTGCCGATAGGGCGCCGTGCAGCTGACTCCGGCATGGCTTGCCGCCATGCTGACGTTGCAGGTCAGCGCCAGCGCATCGAGAAACTTCTGGCGCTTGGCGGGCGTGAACATGTTCGCCCTGGGTTTGCGCTTCTGGCGCAGCCCCGCATGCCGGCTGATCACCTGCTCGGCCATTCCGTCCCCCAACTTGTCACGGATGCAAAAAGGCCGGCGCACCTCTCGATGCCCGGCCCGACTCGCAATTCTTCAGCGTGCCTGTGGTGTGGCGTATATGTAGTTTACACACCCAAGGAATCCCGCATATGATGCCGACATGGATTCCGGGGGCATGCCTAAGACACAACTTGATTGGCTCGGGGTTACAGCCCTGTGGGTCGGGGCGATGGTCGAGGCAGTCAAGGCTGGCGGTCTACCGCTCATGACAGGCGCCCCAGCGTGGCTGGCGAGCAATATCTGGGGATATGTCCCGGCGATCTTGGTTTCATTCTACATCGTGGTGGCGCTCTATCGCTTGTGGCGCCCCAATAAAGCCGGAACATACGACTCCGTATACCCGGTGCAGCAGCCAGTTTACCCGGGAAAGCAGCCCGTCAAGCCAGATCCGGAGCCACAACTCAGAGAGGCCGATACAAAAGGCCGTACGTTTTTGTCGTCTAACATGACACCTCAAGATCTCATGGATATGTGCGCAAACAAAACTGACGCGCACGCGGAAAGGATAGTGGCGCCTTATATCGGAAAATGGTATCGTTACTCCGGTTTAGTGCATAACGTGATTGTATTTGGTAGGTATGTGCAGGTACGCTTTGAAGTGCCCGACCTTCGAGTGATCAAAGCTAACATCCCAGGCAACTTAGACTTGGCGGATGTCCTGCATAAAGGCGACAAGTTAGAGGTGGCTGGCCGTATTTCCGAGATAGACTCGGTGACTTTTGCACTGGCCGATGCCGAGGTGATTGCCCGCTAGTCTGCCTACGCTTTTTCATACGGCGCAATCCGGCAGCATGCCGATTCCTCTAGCACGAGCGTTACGCTGTGTCAAGAGAAATAACCGATTTGGTTCGCTAGTCGTCTTCACTGTGGAGGCTTCGCCCCCGGCCTACAGAGTGCTCTATCAGGTTAAGCAGGGTCTCTTGGCGGGCCTGCAGCTGCTCGATCTTCCATCGCTGCTCATAGAGCATGGCGCGCTGTCCAGCCGCCTTTCGCGCTAGGTCCTGGACGATCGCTAGCGCCCACGCCGTGCAACCCGCGATCACCACGCATATGGCGATCGTGTCACTTGTCACTCCGACTTCTCCGGCACCGGCTTATGCTTCACCAGCTTCCCCACGCGCTCCTTGAAGCGCTCGGGGTCGTCGTCCGTCTCTAGCTCGCGCGCGGCTTGCTTGAACTTGTCGAGTTGACTCTGGGCGCTGTTGTCAGATGTTGCGGTCATGTGGTTCGCCTACATTGATGAGTCGAAAGACAATGGGAAATTCTACATATACACCGCCCTCATCATAAAGGGCGATGGGTGGGCCGACACCTTTGCCAAGGTGAAGGATTTTCGCCGCCTTCTCCGTGATGAGCACGGTATCTATATGGCCCAAGAGCTTCACGCTTGGAAGTTTGTGGCTGGCAAAGGTCAGATTGCTGACCATCCTATTCTGAAGCCTGAAAGGGCTGAGATTTTTCGCAAGGTTCTACGCTTCATAGCAGGCAGCAACCGATTCAATGTCATGAGTAGCTGCAACGTCAACGAGCAGTACGCCTTCGAGCGTCTCATGAATCGCATAAACCGCACAGCGCAGGCCAAGAAGCAAAACGTGCTGCTGTTTTTCGATCAAGGTGAAGAGGCGGAAATGACGCGACGCATCAGACGAATGCGCGTGCACAACCCGATCCCAAGCCGCTTTGGAAGCTGGCTAGGCACCGATAAGGCCACGAAAAGCATTCCTTTATCGAACTGCGTCGAAGATCCAATATTCAAAGACTCGAAGGCTTCGTATTTTATCCAGTTAGCCGACTTCTGCGCCTATGCTCTTCTCAGGATGGAGCGGCCCCTAGCGAGCAAAACGGCGCTCGGGTATGATACAATGTATGAAGAGTTGAAGCCGTGTAGCCGTCGCGTCACTAATGCTTCTGATCCGCGAGGGATGGGCATCATTAGATAAAAAAGGTGCCAGACCTACCCCGGCCTTCACCGGATCAGACTGGCACTTTACATATACTCTACGCGGCGCAAAAATCAATAGAATCAGCGCCTTGCTAAGCCATTGATCCGATTCAGATTTCGCATAAACGCGAATTGAAGCTGCCCTCGCAACAACAAGGGTTGTTCATGCTTCGATATCAGGTGTTTTGTAGGTGAGGCGCTTGCCGACGATGCCCGCAACCGCGTTGCGCGACCGCTGGCGATCATCAATGCCGTTGGCGATGCGGTTGTTATAGCGGAACTCGAACTCGGCCAAATAGCGGTGAAGGTGCTGCTCGCCGCAATGCTGATACACGCCCTTCATGCCGCGCTTGAAGATCGAGAACGCGCCTTCAACAGTGTTGGTGTGGATGGTGCGGTCCTTAAGATCGACGTACTGGCGAGCGCCGTGGAGCGTGGTGCCATGCTCAGCGAACTCACGGCCGATTTTCTTGTACATCTTGGCTTCGTCCGTCATCAGGCGGGCTTCGCGGCTGATGTTCGCCAGCACGATCGGGTGGACCGTCTCGGCGCGGAAGCGGTCAAAGGTGAAGGTGCGCATGGTGCCGCTTTCGCGGTCTACCAGCGCCAGAACGCCGAACTTGTGAGCATGGCCGCCACCGCGATTGTGCGGGACGTCGCGCTTCTGGCCGAAATAGGTCTCATCCACCTCGACCGCGCCACCGTTCGAACCGAACGGGGTGAGGTCGCCAGAGCGCATGGCTTCGCGGATGCGGTGGGCAAGGAACCACGCCGACTTATACTGCACCTCTAGGACGCGGGCGAGCTGGTGCGAGCTGATACCCTTCTTGCTGGAAACCATCAGGTGGACGGCCTGGAGCATCTTGTGGAGCGGCATGCGGGCATGCTCGAACACGGTGCCCACCTTTACGGTGAACTGCTTGCGGCACTCGCCACACTTCTTGAGGCCGTGACGCACGACGCCTTCGGGGTTCTTGACGCTCGGCTTGGAGCGGACACCGGCAAGGTCATAGACGCGCGAACCGATCACGCCGCAGTGCGGACATACGACCCCATCAGCCCACACGATGCTCTCAAGGAACGCGAAGGCCTTGGCTTCATCGTGGAAGTGCGGGGAAGAGAGAACCGACATGGTGATGTGCTCCGTTGATACGAAGCTTATGCATCATTCGCGTGGGTTTGTAAACTACATAATCGCGTGTGGTGTGCCATATAAGCGTGACGATGTCAAGTGCAATGTGCCTATTTGGTTATTAAGCCATGCTAGTGGGAGCCGCGTGTGGGTACGCGACCGTAACAACCCCTACTTCACGGTTAGGCCTTTCTTAAACCGTCCCGCCTAGCTCGCAGAACCGAATTGCGAGTGATATCATGCCTGTGCTGCTATCTTCTCTCTCCTACCGCGTCGGCTTGCTGGGAGTGTTCCTCGCATGCTCGCTGCTGGCGCTCGTTGCCCTGTTGCTGAGCAACGGTGCGCAGATGCGCTCCGATTTCGCCGAAGTCGATCATACCCAGCAAGTCATCCAGGCGCTCGACGACGCGCGGACCGATCTCAGCGAAGCCGAATCCGGGCTGCGCGGCTTCCTGCTTACCCGGAACCCAGCGTATGCGGGCGCGCTCGATTCGAACATTTCCGGCGCCGGCGCCAGGCTTGACCAGCTGGCCGAGCTCACCGCTGACAATCCCGGCCAGAACGTCCGTGCCGTGCGCCTGCGCGAGGCCTTCACCCAGCGCGTCGAGACGCTGCGGGCGCCGCTCGAACTGGCACGGCAGAAGCGCTTCGACGATGCGAACGCGCTCGTCGCGCGCGGCCACGGGCTTCGCCTGACCCAGGACTTCCGCCGGAGGGCCGCCGAGATCAAGCAGGAGGAGCGTCGCTTGCTCGAGCTTCGGCTCGCTGCCGCCAATGGCCAGGCGACGAAGCAGCGCCTGCTGGTCTCCGCCGGCGGCGCCATCATCATCGGCATCCTGATCCTTTGCATCACCTTGCTGATCCGCAGCGTCCACCGCCCGATCGCCTCGATGCTGGCGTCGATGACTGCATTCGGAGAGGGCGATCGCACCGCGCGCGTCGATCCCAGAACCGGCACGCAGGAATTCGACCGGCTGGCGGTCGCCTATAACGACATGGCAGATCTGGTGGTGAACGCCGCCAGCCTGCGCGAGGGCGTGAGCGACGCCGAGCTGCACCGCGCCAACGAGGATCTGCGCCAGCAGGGCGAAGTCCTGCGCGCGCGCGGCGAAGTCATCGAGCTGCTCGGCGGGATGGCGCACCGCATGCAGGCGGCGCGGACCGACGAAGAACTTGCCGCGGTGATCCACTGCTTCGTGCCGCGCGTCCTCCCTGGCGTCCCCGGCGCGCTCTACGCGCACAACAATTCGCGCAACCTGCTCGTCCGGCTGGCGAACTGGGGCGCGATCGGCGAGACGCCGGAAACCTTCGCGCCGGATCAATGCTGGGGCCTGCGCCGCGGACAGAGCCATTTCATCGATGCTCCGGGCACCGACGTCGTCTGCGCCCATGTCGGCGATCCCGCCGCAACCTATCATTGCGAGCCGCTGCTCGCCGGCGGCGAAGTCATCGGCGTGCTCCATCTCGGCGGCGTGATCGAGCCCGAGAGCCGCTTCCGCCTCACCGTGCTGACCGAGAATATCGCCTCGGCCTTGCTCAACCACAGCCTACAGCGCGGCCTGCGCGAGCAGACGATTCGCGATCCGCTCACCGCCCTGTTCAACCGTCGCTATATGGAAGAGACGCTCGATCTCGAGATCGCCCGCGCCTCGCGCGGCGGCACCCCGCTCAGCCTGGTGATGTGCGACGTCGATCACTTCAAGCGGTTCAACGATCAGTTCGGCCACGATGCCGGCGACGCGGTGCTGCGCTCGGTCGCCGCCGTGATGCGCAATCATTTCCGCGACGGCGACGTCGTCTGCCGGTTCGGCGGCGAGGAGTTCACGATCATCGCCCCCGGCGCCGAGCCCGAGATGGTCGCCGAACGCGTCGAGCTGCTGCGCGAGGCGATCTGCGCGATCTCGGCGCGGCATGGCGGCCAGTCGCTCGGCCCGATCAGCATGTCGTTCGGCATCGCCGCCTGGTCGAACGCGATGCGCGACGGTTCGGCGCTGGTCCAGCTTGCCGACGCGGCGCTCTACCAAGCCAAGAATAACGGCCGCAACCAGGTCCGGATCGCCGACCAGCCCGGCGCCCATCTCGCGATCGCCGCCGAATAGCCGCGGCAACTGGCACGCCGCAAGGACCAGCCGTCATCCCGGCGAAGGCAGCAGCCCCCCCGCCGCGAACCGCAAAAATAATCGAATCACCCTGTCGATTCGCGACACGCTCGCTCGTCGTCCCGATGCGATGCTATGGTGGCATCCGCAAACCGGGAGACAGACGATGCGGGTCATGGTGTTCGGCATGATGGACGAGAGCAAGGCAGGCGCGATGGAGCCCACGCCTGAAATGCTCGAAGGGTTCGCAGCGATGGATCGCTTCACCGAGGAACTGGTGGAGGCCGGCGTCTTCATCGCCGCCGCCGGATTGAAGCCCAGCGCCGAATCCAAGCGGATCGTCACCGATGGGGTCAGCCGCACCGTCATCGACGGTCCGTTCGCCGAAGCGCGCGAGCTGGTCGTCGGCTTCTCGATCTGGGAAGTGAAGGATATGGACGAGGCGATGGCCTGGGCGCAGCGCAGCCCGCTGATGGGGCCGGGCGTGATGGAAATCAGGCCCTTCTACGAGGCGGCCGACCTGGCCGACTATGTCACGCCCGAGGATCTGGCCGCGCCGCGCGACGGCGAACGCGGCAGGCTCGGCGTCGCCTGAGCCGAACAGCGGTGTGACCGCAGGCGAGACGCATCGGGCGATCGCGGCCGCCTTCCGCATCGAGCGCGCGCGGCTCGTCGCGGGCCTCGCCCGCTTGATGCGCGACATCGACCGTGCCGAGGAGCTGGCGCAGGACGCGTTGCTCGTCGCCTTGGCCGAATGGCCGCGCACCGGCATTCCGGCCAATCCGGGCGCCTGGCTGATGGCCGTCGCCAAGCGGCGCGGCTTCGACTTGCTGCGGCACGACCGGATGCGCGCACGCAAGCATGCGGAGATCGCGCAGGCCCCGCAAGCCGTGCGCGACGTCGAGGGCGAGGTGATCGCGGCGATGGAAGACGATCTCGGCGACGAACTGCTCGGCCTCCTCTTCACCGCGTGCCACCCGATGCTCGCGCGCGAGGCCCGCGCTGCGCTCACGCTGCGCGTGGTCGGCGGCCTCACCACCGACGAGATCGCCCGCGCCTTCCTGTCGAGCGAGGCCACGATCGCCCAGCGGATCGTCCGCGCGAAAAAGGCAATCGCGAGAGCGGCCCTGACCTTCGAAACCCCGCGCGGGTCCGAGCGGGCGGCGCGGCTGCCCGCAGTGCTGGAGGTCGTCTATCTGATCTTCAACGAAGGCTATGCCGCCACTGCCGGCGACGATCTGATCCGCGCCGATCTGTGCCGGGAGGCGCAACGGCTGGGTCGCGTGCTGGCCGGGCTGATGCCCCGCGATCCCGAAGTGCTCGGCCTGCTCGCGCTGATGGAAATCCAGGCGTCGCGCCTCGCCGCGCGCACCGCGCCGGACGGCGCGCTCGTCCCGCTCGACCGGCAGGATCGTGCGCGCTGGGATAGGCTGCTGATCCGCCGTGGCCTCGATGCGCTGGCCCGGGCCGAAGCGCTGGCCGGTGCCTCGGCCGGCCCCTATCTGCTGCAGGCCGCGCTCGCCGCCTGCCACGCCCGCGCGCGCCGCGCCGCCGATACCGATTGGCCGCGCATCGCCGCGCTCTATGATCGGCTGCGCGCCGTGACGCCCTCGCCGGTGGTCGATCTCAATCGCGCGATCGCTTGGGGCATGGCGTTCGGGCCCGATGCCGGCCTGCGCCTGCTGGACGACCTCGCCGATGCTCCCGCGCTGCGTCACTATGCCCCGCTGCCGGCGGCACGCGCCGACCTGCTGTTCCGAACCGGACGGTGCGGCGAGGCTCGTCCCCATTTCCAGGCCGCAGCCGCGCTGGCCCGCAATCGCCAGGAGCGCGCCTATCTGCTCGCCCGCGCCTTGGCCTGCGGCTGATCCACGCCGCCCGCCGCCGATTCGATCGCCTGCGCCAGTTCCTCGATCCCGAACGGTTTCCGCAAGACCTGCGCAATCACATTTGCCCGCGCCGCCGCGTCGGTGTCGGCATAGCCCGTCGCCAGCACGATCGGCATGTCGGGCGCCATCGCACGTGCCTCCAGCGCCACCTCGACGCCGTTGCGCCCGGGCATCGCATAGTCGACGATCAGCAGGTCCGGCATCTCCCGCCGCATCAGCGCCAGCCCATCCTCCCCGTTCGAAGCCTCCACCGTCGCATAGCCAAAAAGCGCTAGAGATTCGACCATGAACCTGCGAACTCCGTCATCATCGTCGATCACCAGCACGCGGCGATGCACGTCCGCCGGCGCCGCTTCGCCAGCCGACTCGTCCCTGCCGTCGGCTGCCGGTGGCTCGGTTCGCGGCAGCCAGATGCTCACCGTCGTGCCCACGCCTTCCTCGCTCTCGATCTGCGCGAGCCCGCCCGATTGCTGGGCAATGCCGAACACCTGGCTGAGCCCCAGCCCGGTGCCCTTGCCCAGCGGCTTGGTGGTGAAAAAGGGGTCGAACACGCGCGTAAGCAACTCCGGCGAAATCCCGCTGCCGGTATCGCGCACCCGGATCACGCCATATCGGCCCGGCGCAAGTCCGGCGGGCGGCACGGCGTCGGCATCCGTCTCGATCGTCAGCACGCCCCCCTCGGGCATCGCGTCGCGCGCGTTGATCGCCAGGTTGAGTACAGCGAGTTCGAGCTGTTGGAAATCGGCGCTCACCCACGGGGTCTGTGGGTCGGTCACCCGGCGCGTCTCGATCTGCGGCCCTATGGTGCGGTGGAGCAGATCGTCCATCCCCGCGATCAGCGCATTGATGTCGATCGGCGTCAACGCCAGCTGCTGCGTGCGCGAGAATGCAAGCAATTGCTGGGTCAGCTTCGCCGCGCGCTCGGACGCGCTGCTCGCGAAGCGCGCATAGCGCGCGATCCGGGAATCCTTGGCCAGGCGCCCGATCAGCTCGAGATTGCCCGAGACGACCGTCAGCAGATTGTTGAAATCATGCGCGATCCCGCCGGTCAGCTGGCCGACCGCCTCCATCTTCTGCGATTGGACCAATGCCGCCTGCGCCCGCTCGCGCTCGGCGACTTCGCGCATCAATTCGTTGTTGGCGCGCGAAAGTTCGGCGGTACGCTCGGCAATCCGCGTCTCCAGCGTCGCATTGAGCTGGGTCAGCCGGTCCTCGGCGGCCTGCAACTCCTGCAGCTGCGCACGCGCCTCATATTGCCGCCGCCGCACGCGCAGCGCTGAAGTCACGGCGCTGGTCAGCGTGTCCGAGTGGATCGGCCGCTCCAGCACCACGACGTTGCCGAGCCGCTGCAGCAGCCGCATCGCCTCGCGCGGTCGGCTGCCGGCGCGCTTGGTGGCGAGCAGGATGAACGGAAAGTCGGACCAAGGCGCCTGCGCGTCGAGCCACGCCTCGATCTCCGATGAATCGGCGCCGACGAAGGATTCCTCGGTCACCACTGCGGTCCCCGCCCCCTCGGCCAGCCCGTGCGCCAGCGCCGCGGGGTTGGCGCATGCAATCGATCGGTGCCCCTGCTTCGCCAGCAACTGCTCGATCACGATCGCGTCGCGTCCGCGCAACGCGAACAGGAGGATGCGGTCCTGCACTCAGCGCTCGGCGACGGCAGGTTCCGCGCCCAGCAGCGCGGTTTCGCCGCGATAGGTCGGCAGGCCGCTCAGCACGCCCTCGAAATCCTTGAGCGGCACACCGATCGTCAGCCCGGTGCGCCCCAGTCGGAACTCGCGGATCGTCGACTCATGCGCAGTCGTCCGGCTTTTCGCCACAGAGATCGCCTTCAGCATCTCGCCGCTCGATTCGAAATAGCGGAAGATCACGATCGTGTCGGACAGATAGCTCAGATCGACTTCGGAACGAACGTCGCCGATCGTGCCATGCTGGCCCAAGATTAGCAGCGTGATCACGCCCTGCTGGTTCAGATAGCTCAGCATCTCATGCATCTGCAGGATCAGATATTTCTCGCCCGGCATTGCCTGAAGGAAGGCGTTGAGGCTGTCGATCACCAGGAAGTCGATACCTTCCTTCTCAACCGCGTCGCGAACCCAGCTGGCAAATTCGCCCGGGGTCAGCTCGGCGGGATCGATCTGCACCACCTTCAGCGCACCGCTCTCCAGATGCGGCGCCAGGTCCATCCCCAGCGCCTTCGCGCGGGTGAGCAAGGTCGCGCGGCCCTCGTCGAACAGATAATAGGCCACCTTCTGGCCGTGCCCGATCGCCGCGATTGCGCATTGCACCGCGGTACTGGTCTTGCCGACGCCGGAAGGCCCGTTGAACAGCGCGTTGGTGCCCGTCGCCAGCCCGCCGCCCAGCATCTGGTCGAGGCGCTCGACACCGGTGGAGACCAGATGCTCGGTGAAATTGGTGTGATGCTCGGCCGCAATCAGCCGTGGAAAGACCGCGACCCCGCCGGTCTCGATCGTGAAATCGTGGAATCCGCCCCGATATTTCACGCCGCGCATCTTGACCACGCGCAGCCGCCGCCGTTCGGTGCCATATTCCTGCGTGCTCTGCTCCAGGGTTATCACGCCATGCGCGATGCTGTGCAGTTGCAGGTCGCCGGGGTCCGAGCTGCGATCGTCGAGCATCAGCACGGTGCAGCCGCGCAGCGAGAAATATTGCTTCAGCGCCAGGATCTGGCGGCGGTAGCGCAGCGAATTCTGCGCGAGCAGCCGCATCTCGGACAGGCTGTCGAACACCACGCGTTGCGGCCGAAGCCGATCGACGCACTCGATCACCCCCTGGATCGTCTCGCCCAGTTCGACTTCGTTGGGCTCCAGAATCGATTGCTCGGCTTCGGGATCGAGCCCGTCGCGGCTGACCAGCTCGAACAATTCGATGCCCGACAAGTCCCAGTCATGGCTACGCGCCACTTCACGCAGCTCGGCCGCCGTCTCGGACAAGGTGATATAGAGCCCGCGGTCGCCGCGGCGCGCGCCTTCCAGCAGAAATTGCAGCGCAATCGTCGTCTTGCCGCTACCGGGTGTGCCTTCGAGCAGGTACGCGCGATTGCCGGTCAGCCCGCCGCCCAAGATATTGTCGAGATCGGGAATGCCGATGGAAACAGGCTCGGCCTTGGTCGACACGTCTGCGCTGCTACTCATCCAATCCTCATAGCCGGTGACCCGAAAGCCGCTGTCCTTACACTAACGTACCGAACCGGATTTGGGTGCATCCGCCTCAAACGGACGGCATGGAAAGCGTCGCTTCGGCCCAGGCCTCGGCCTCCTCGTCGCGCCGAGACACCACCCGCGCGTCGCGCGCGGTCGCCGCAACGGGATCGACCTCCACCGTCGCGTCATAGAGGAAGGTGGCGTTGCCGCTGATCGTCACGAAATGGTCGGCGGTGGCACGTCCGCGCACGAGCCCGCCCTCGTTATAGACGAGCATTTCGGCCCCGAACGGCACCCGCTCGGTCAGCGCCGCGGCCAGCACCGACGAAGCCATCGCGCTCCCGCAACTGTCGGTAAGCCCGACTCCGCGTTCATAGGTCCGCACGAACAGATCTTCCCCCCGCGTCTCGACGAAGGAGACATTGGCCCGCTCGGGCACCAGCGCGGGCGCGGCTTCGCAATATTCGCCCAGCGCCACCAGTTCGGCCTCATCCACCTGCGCGACGAAGGTCAACAGATGCGGATTGGGCATCGCCACCGCGATAAATTCCCGCATGCTCGGCAATGCCGATGTCGGTCCGGTCATTCCGATTGCATTGGCCCCTGTCGCCGCCGGCCCCACCGTCGTGCGCACCGTCGCCACACCCGGCGCCAGCGCGGCCACCCGCGCCACCTCGGCGCTGCTGGTCCGCAATTTCACCCGCGCCGCATCGATCCCCAGCGCCTCGAACCCCGCCCGCGCGACGCATCGCAACCCGTTGAGGCAAGTCTCCGCCTCGGACCCATCCGCGTTGAACATCCGCATCCCGAACGGATGCTCGGCATCCCCCTCGACTAGCAGCAACATCCCGTCGCCCCCCACCGGCCCGTCGCGGTCCGCTAGCGCCCGCGCCACACCGGCCCATTCCGCGTCGCTCAGGGAAAGCGCGCGCGCGTCGATCAGTGGGAAGTCATTTCCCGATCCGTGGCACTTGGTCAACGCAATCCGCATACACCCCATTTAGGGGGATGCGGGCCTCTTGGCTACTCGACGGCCGCGAGCACCGGCCCGCCCATCGCGTGCACCATCCCTTGGTCGCGCGCGATGCAGTCGGCAAAGCTTGGCCGAGCGTGGAGCGCCGCCACATAAGCGGCCGTGCGCGGATAGGAAGCAGGATCGATCCTCACGCCAATGCAGCCCAGCGTGGCGAACGGGCCGGCGACGGCGATGTCGGCCAGCGTCAGCCGATCCTCGACAAGGAAATTGGACGTGGGGATCACGCCCTCCAGATAGGCCAGGATCGGCGGCAGCAGATCGCGCTCGGCGGCGTCGGCCGCCGCATGATCGCATTCCTGCTTCAGGACGCGCGGGCGCACGAAGCGATTGCCGAAGATCGCGCTGCTCGCCGTCATGACCAGCGTGTCCGCCAGTTCGTCGAACCAGATCGTCCGGGCCCGCGCGCGCGGCTCGGCCGGGATCAGGTTCGGCTCGGGATATTGCGCCTCCAGATAAGTCACGATCGCGCTGGAGTCGGAGATCGTGAAGTCGCCGTCGCGAAATCCCGGCATCTTGCCGAACGGACTGGTCACGCGGAACTCTTCGCCACCCTGCCCCATACCCGCAGGCTTGAGCTCGATCTCGAGCCCCTTCTCCGCCCCGAACACCATGCATTTGCGCACATAAGGCGACAGCGTCGAGCCATAGACGATCACGGCATCCTCCCGATTTCGGGAGTGATCGTACCAGCACCGCGCATGCCTGCAAAGCCGCGCAAATCGCGCAAGGCCGTGCTTTATCGCGACAGGCTGGGCGAGCTGTGTCAGAGAGCCGCCCGTGGAAGCCCTGATCCTCCTGCTCATCCTCGGCGGCGCCGTGGCCTTCCAGCGGGTCCTGCGGCGGATCGGCTTGCTGGAGGCTGAGCTGCGCCGTCTCGAAAGCCGGCTCGAACGCAGCGATGCGCGCGCATCAAGCGAGGCGCCGGAGCGCGATACCGCAGCCGCCACCGCGCGGATCGTGGCACGCGCCGTGATCACCGCGGAGGAGGACACCGCCGCCGCTCCGACAGAGAAGGCCATCGCACCTCCGCCACCCCCAATTCCCTCCCAGCCCGAGCCGCGCCTCAACCTCGAATCGCTGATCGGCGGTCGATTGCCGATCTGGATCGGCGGCGCGGCGCTCGTTCTCGCCGGCATCTTCCTCGTCCGCTACTCGATCGAGAGCGGTCTGCTCGGACCCGGCACCCGCACCGTCTTGGCCGCCCTGTTCGGCGTCGCGCTGGTCGCCGCCAGCGAAGCCGCGCGCCGCTTCCCCGCCACCGCGGAGGATCCCCGCGTCGCCCAGGTCCTCGCCGGTGCCGGAATCGCCAGCCTCTACGGCACGCTCTACATGGCCGCCGCGCTCTACGATCTCGTCACGCCGCTTCCCGCCTTCATGCTCGTGCTGCTCGTCACCGGCGCCGCGATGGCGCTGGCGCTGCGCCACGGCCCGCCCACCGCGGTGATGGCGCTGGTCGGCGGCTTCGCGGCCCCGCTCGTCGCCGGCTTCGACGCGGCCGGGATCGGTCCCCTGCTCGTCTATCTTGCGCTGTTCATCACGGCCCTGTTCGGGCTCGCAGTGCATCGCGGCTGGGGCTGGCTGGCGCTCGCCGCAAGCGTCGCCGGTTTCGGCTGGATCAATTTCCTCGTCGCCTCACTCGACGGGCGCCCGCAGGACCTGTCGGCGGTCGGCGCCTTCACGATGCTGCTCGCCGCCTGCGCCAGCGTCGCGCTCCCCGCCACCGGCACGCGCAACCCGTGGCTGCGGCTAGCCCCTTTGGTCGCCGGCTTCGTCCAGCTCGTGGCGCTCGCCCCCGCGCTCGAATTCGGCGCGCTCGCCTGGAGCTTCTACCTGGTCCTCGCCGCCGCAGCTTTGTTCCTCGCGTGGCGCGATAACCTCTATCTCCCCGCCGCACTCGCCGCGCTCGGCTTCCTGCTGCTGCTCGAAGCGCTCGCGCTGATCCAGCCCGAACGCAGCGCCACCCCGATCGCCGCCATCCTCGCCACGCTGCTTTTCGCCGTCCCCGGCCAGCTTTTCGCGCCCCGCGATCGCCGCTGGTCGATCCTGGCGCTGGGCGGCAGCGCCGGGCCGCTGCTCGTGGCGCATGCCTGCGCGCCGTCCTTGCTCGATCCGCTCGCCTGGGGCCTGCTCGAACTGATCGCCGCCGCCGCCTGCGCACGGCTCGCTTGGCTGGATCGTGCGCGCACCGATGCCGCACCGGCCCCCGCCAGCGCCGCCGCCGCTCTGCTCGCCACCGTCGGCCTCGCCCAGTTCCTCCCCGGCGCCTGGATCGCCGTCCCGCTCAGCCTCGCGATCGTCGCGCTCGCCGCCTGGGCGCGCAGCGCAGCCAGCCCCCGCCTCTTCTTGCTGCCGGCCTTTCCCTATCTGGCGGCATTGGTCGCAGCCGCGCTGCCGCTGGTGACGCTCGGCGATCTCATCCTCGCTTCGACCACCGGCGATCGCCTTCCCTATCTGCGCCTGCCCGCGCTCGGCGACTTCTTCCGCGGGCTCGCTTTGCCCACCGCCGCGTTGCTCTTCATCCTGCTCGATCCCCGCATGCTCGCCGGGGCGCGGCGGCTGGTCGGCGGCATCGGCATCGGCATCGCCATCCTCTTGCTCTACGCGCTCGCCAAGCAGCCGCTCGCCATCGCCGATCTCCCGCGGTTCGGCGAATGGGGCTTCGTCGAGCGTGCCTTGCTCACCCAGGCCTGCCTGGCCGCAGGCTGGCTGATGCTCCGCCGAGGCCTGCTGCCGACCTTTGCCGGAATCCTGCTGACGCTGGGACTGGCGCGGCTCGTCTGGTTCGATCTGCTGATCCTGTCGCCGGTGCTGGTCCCCCAGGCGGTCGGCAGCCTCCCGCTGCTCAACGCCTTCGTGCTCCATCTGGCGCTCGCCGCCTTCTGGCTGTGGGCGCTCGGTCCCGCCCGCCCGATCCGCGCCGGCGCCGCCTTGCTGACGATCGCCGCCGCGCTCGCCTTCGTCCGCCAGGCCGCGCATGGCAGCATCGTGACCGGCCCGGTCGGCACCGGCGAGAATGGCGGCTATTCGGCGATCCTGCTCGGCGTGGCCTTGTTCTGGCTATGGCGCGGCATCAGCGCCGCGAGACATGATCTGCGCGTTGCCGGCCTGGTCCTGCTGACGCTCGTCACCTTCAAGGTCTTCCTGATCGACGCCGCCGCGCTCGACGGAATCCTGCGGATCCTGTCCTTCCTAGGGCTGGGCGTCGCGCTGATCGGCATCGGCTGGGCCTATAACCGCTTCCTCGGCAAGACGGCGACCCCTGCGCGCTGACGAGGGCTAGCTCGCGAGCCCCAGCCGACGCGTGGCGTTCGCGATCACCTCGGCTTGCTCGCGCAGCAGCGCCTCGATCTGGGCAGGCGGGATCGGCGCATCGAAATGCAGTCCGAAGCGCTGTCCGCTCGCCCAGGCCACCCGCGCCGCGCCCAGCACCGCCCCGCACGCCAGTTCGACGGCATCGCCGGGCGCCGGCGCGCGCTGCGCATAAGCAAGCGCACCGCTGGTCGACAGGTTGAGCAGGTGCACCCGCTCGCGTTCCCCCGATCCGCACACCATTTCGGCCGGCTGGAACAGTTTGATTCTCGGCGCACGGCGGCGCTCGTCCGTTTTGATTTGGTTCAACATGATGACCCCCGACAGCCTGTGGCCGCACATATCGCACGAGTGCCGCCGCCCGTTCCCCACTTTCATCCCTAGCGCTTTGTTAAACCTGATATTTAAGACGAACCGAGTCGCGTCAGGGCAAGCGGTAGTGATCCGCCAGCCGATCCAGCGCGAGCCCGAGCACCACTTTGCCCGCCCGCATCGGCCAGCCGAGTGCCTTCTCGGCGCCGGCCAGCCCTTCGCCCGCGCACACCACCCGCCATAATATGTCGCAAAGGCCGGGGCCTGCCGCGCCTACCGCCGCGTCGAACCGCCGCTTGGCCGCGATCTGCGCCAGCGTCGGGTCGAGCGCCTCGCTCGCCCCGCGCCGCCCCGCCGCCCGCGGCGCGCCGTCCCAGCGCATCGTCACCCGCGCGCCCAGCGACGCGGTCTCATAATCGGCCCGCAATCGCTCGCCCGCCTCATATTGCCGTGCATCGACATGCCCGCGCGCGCGAAGCCAGGACAGCGGCGATTCGCCCAGATTGACGGTAACGCTCCGCCCCCCGCGGCCGCCCTGGACCACGTTCCGACCCGCACCATCCACGCCCCTATCCACCAGCTCGCGCATCATGATCTCCTTTTGTTCCGATTCGCACCTCTTGCCATGAAGGCTCATGTGTAGGAAAGAGAAAAACCAGATCGGTTAGGAGATTTCTCGATGATCACGGCAATCCGCGAAGTTCGCCGGGCAAAGGGCCTGACGCTCGAAGACGTGGCGCTGCGTTGCGATCCACCGACCACCGCACAGACCGTGGGCCGGCTCGAGACCGGCACCCGCACCGTCTCGGTCGGCTGGCTCAACCGCATCGCCGCCGCGCTCGAGGTCGACGCCGCCGATCTCGTCCGGCTGCCCGATCGGCCCGAAATACCGGTCGCCGCGTTGCTCGATGCCTCGGGCGCGCAGGCACCGCGCCGCCCCTCCAATGTGGTCCCGCCGCGCGCCGAGCCGGGCATGACCGCGGTCACCGTCACCGGCGGGATCGGCGACTATCGCGCCGGCGACGAAATCTGGTGCGCGATGCTCGCCCCCGAAGCCTTTGCCCGCGCGTTGAACCGCGACGTGCTGGTCCCGCGCCCCGCGGGCCGCTTCCTGTTCGGTCGGCTGATCGGCCGCGAAGAGGGCAAGCTCCATCTGCTCCCGCTCGGCGCCGGCACCCGCCAGCAGGTCGTCGCCAATCCGCCCTGGATCGCTTATGCCGTCCGCCTGGTCCGCGGACTGTAGCGTCCGGAACTATGCGGCTGACATCCCGTTCGTTAAAGATGGGCCGATGCTGCGCCGACCGAGCGCCGGCGGCCCGTTGAAAGTCCCTATGCCGAACGCCCGACCCCAGCGAACCAAAAAGCCCACAGCGCATCGCGCAATCCTCCTCTCGCTCCTCGCCACCCTGGCCGCGTCGACGTCCGCCTTGCCCCAAGCCGCGCTCGCCGCCGGCGTGCAGCAGGAAGCGGGTGCGTGGGATGATGCGTCGCGGCTGGCGCTGATATCGGCGCTCGCCGATCGCGCCCGGCACGGGCTCGACCATGTCATCTTCCTCAAAGTGGCGGACGGCACGTCGGGCGAAGCGCTCAAAGCCGCGGCGCTTCGCTATGCCCGGGCGCTCGCGCACGGGCTGGTCGATCCGACCACCCAGCACGATCCCTTCACCCTAGCCCGCGCCCGCCTCGATCCCGAACCGGCACTGGCAAAGGCCCTCGCCGAGGGAAGGTTGCGCGAATGGCTTGCGAGCCTGGCGCCGCAGGACGACGAATATACCCGGCTGTCCCAGGCCTATCTCGATCTTCGCGCCAAATCGCAGGATGCCGCCGAGCCGGAGATCGGCGGCGGCAATCTGCTCAAGGTCGGCGATGTCGATCCGCGCATCGCCGCGATCGCCGAGCAATTGATCACCGCGGAATATTTGCCGCCCACATCGTCGGCTACTCCTGCGGCCGGTCCTCCCGTCTATACCCAGCGCATCGCCGAAGCGGTCAAGGCGCTCCAGCGCGATTACGGCATTGCCGCCGACGGCGTGATCGGCCCCGATACGCTGGGCGTGCTGAACCTGGGCGCCGGCGATCGTGCGCGCGCGATCGCGGTCGCGCTGGAGCGGCGGCGCTGGCTCGATCGCACCCCGCCGGCGACCCGGATCGACGTCAACACCGCCGCCACCCAGCTCCAATATTATCGCGACGGCGTCCTGGTGGACACGCGGCGCGTCGTCGTCGGCAAGCCCGGCACCGAGACGCCTCCGCTGCAATCGCCCATCTATCGGCTGGTCGCCAATCCCACCTGGACCGTCCCCAAGTCGATCCAGAATGGCGAGCTCGCCAATGTCGGCGCCGACTATCTGCAGCGCAACAATATGGTGCTCCGCGATGGCTGGATCGTCCAGGGATCGGGGCCCGAAAACGCCCTCGGCATGGTCAAGTTCGATATGCACAACCAGCATGCAATCTATCTGCACGATACGTCTGCGCCCGAACTGTTCGATCGCAGCCAGCGGCATCGCAGCCACGGTTGCGTCCGCGTCGAGGATGCGCTGGGCTTCGCGCAACTGCTTGCCGAGGATCAGGGCATCGGCGAGGCATGGCTCGCGGCGCAGATGGGCGGCGAGCAGCAATTCGTCCCGCTCAGAAAGCCCATTCCCGTCCGGCTGATCTATCGCAACGTCTTCGTCGACGAGACCGGCAAGGTGGCGCTGCGAGCCGATCCCTATGGGTGGAACGCGCCGATCGCGAGCGCGCTGGGTTTCGCAGACAATGCCAAGGCGCGATTGCGCAGCGACGCCGCCGATATCGGCCCATGAGCGGAGCGGCGCACCGCGTCCGGGGCATGAGCTCACGCTGGAAATGGGTGGTCAGCCTGCTGTTTCGCCGGATCTGGTTCCGGGCGGCATATTTTTCGCTGGCTTCGGTCGGTCTCGCGCTGCTCGCCGCGTTCGTCGCGCCCTATATCCCCGACGATATCGGCGCCAAGATCGGCTCGGACGCGGTCGACAATATCCTCGGCATCCTTGCCTCGTCGATGTTGGCGGTGACGACCTTCTCGCTCACTGCAATGGTGTCGGCCTTCTCGGCCGCCGCAAACAGCATCACTCCGCGCGCGACCCAGTTGCTGGTCGAGGATACGACCGCGCAGAACGCGCTTTCCACCTTCATCGGCGCCTTCCTCTTCTCGATCGTCGGCATCTGCGCGCTCTCGACCGGACTCTATGGCAAATCGGGCCGCTTCATCCTGTTCATCGGCACGATCCTGGTCATCGCGATCATCGTCGTCACTTTGCTGCGCTGGATCGAGCATCTGTCGAACTTCGGGCGGGTCGGCGACACGATCGACCGGGTCGAGAAGGTGACGACCGGCGCGATCGATCGATCCGGCTATGCCGTGCGCGTCGTGCCGGCGGGAGCCAACGCGACCAACGGCCGCCGCGCATTGTTTGCCGACAAGACGGGCTACATCGCCCATATCGATCTGACCGCGCTCGACGAGATCGCCGCGCGCCTCGACTGCATCATCCACGTACAGGTGATGCCCGGCGCGTTCGTCAGCCCGAGCCGCGCGATCGCCCGGCTGGATGGAGGCGACGAGGCAAGCGATGGCCAAATCTGCAGTGCCTTCACCTTCGATCATCATCGCCAGTTCGACCATGATCCGCGGCTCGGCCTGGTCGTGCTCTCTGAAATCGCCAGCCGGGCATTGTCGCCCGCAGTCAACGATCCCGGAACGGCGATCGCGGTGCTGGGATCCGGCGTGCGCGTGATGATCTCGATGCTCGACGAAGCCAGGCCGGGCAAACCGGCAAGCGAGCGCGTCCGGCTGCCCGATCTGCACATCGGCGATCTGCTCGACGATCTCTTCCGACCGATCGCCCGCGATGGTGCAGCCAATGTCGAAGTCGCGATCAAGCTTCAACGCTCGCTTGCCGAAATCGCCGCGATTGCGCCCGCTGCCCATGGCATGCTCGCGCTGTGCGCGGCGGACGCGCTCGCCCGCAACGAAACCGTGATGTCGCACCCCCGCGATCTCGAAGCGGTGCGCCAGGTCTATCGCGCGCACTGGACCGATCGGGGAATCCTCGCGCACGCCGCATCAACGGCATCGGCGGAGGAAATGGTGGGCGCTGACGGGCTCGAACCGCCGACCCTCTCGGTGTAAACGAGATGCTCTACCAACTGAGCTAAGCGCCCTCGCCGACCGCGATGCCAAAAGCCGTCGCGCAGGGCAAGGGGTCACACCATTTGTAGCCCGGCCCGCTTCACCGCGCTCGCATAGCTGCGCATCCCGTCGAGCCCCTTCGCGCTCAGCCCGATATAGGCCCGGCGCCGATCGCTCGGATCCGCCTGTCGCTCGAACAGCCCGGCATCGTGCAGCGTCCCGATCCAGCGCAGCGCGGTCGTCGGCGGCACCGCCGCGGCGATGCACAGGCTCGAGACCGAGACCTGCCGCCGCTCGAGGGCCGACGCGAACAGATCGAGCAACATGTCCCATGCCGGATCGGCGAACAGATCGCCCTGGAAAAACTGCCCCCGCATCCGCCGCGATCGGATCGTCGCGCGCACCTCTTGCGGGCTGATCTCGATCGGCGCGCCGTCGTCGGGGCCGCGATAGTCGTTGTCGGGCGCCCGCACGCTCCTGCGCCTCTCGCCATCTTCCCCCCGCGTCAGTCGCGCGAGCGTGTCGGCGATCCGCGCAATCTCTTCGTTGAGCCGCTGCAGCCGCACCGATTCGGCCTCGCGGGTGACATCGTTCACCACGCCCCGCGCCAGCCAGCGCGCAGCGGCGATCGCGGCAATCCGTTCGGCCTGGCTCGGCTCGCACAGCAATTGCGTGCGCGGCCCCAGCAGATGCGCTGCCGCGACGTCGATCTGTTGCAGCGTGATCGCCGCGACTATCCCCAGCGAACGCTCACGCGCCATCGTGTCGGCCCGCGCAAGCACCAGGTCGAAAAGATCGTCCGGCGCGCCCGCTCCCTCGATCAATATCATGTCGAGCCCGTCATAATTGCTGAGGTCGCGCGCGACCGCGGCGAAGCCCACCGGTGCCGGCGTCGCATAGCCGGCATGCCGCAGCGCCGCCACGGCATCGCCACCATCGCCCTCGGCAATCACCAGCGCTTTCGCCATCGTCGCATAGCTTGGATCGAGCATGGCCAGGTCCTGCCTCCTCGAGTTCATCTTCTGTTCCGGATGTGCCGCAAGGCTCCGAAACGGGTGAGTCCGATTTCCTCCGTTTCGGAGGTTATGAGGCGACCCGCGGACGGGGCAGGCGATCATTTCCTCCATTTCGGAAGAAATTGGTACAAATTCGAACTAATCGAGCGACTTGACGATCTCTTCGACCATCTTCTTCGCGTCCGCCAGCAGCATCATCGTATTATCGGCATAGAATACGTCATTGTCCACGCCTGCATAGCCCACCCCGCCCATCGATCGCTTGATGAACAAGACGGTCTTGGCCTTGCCCACGTCGAACACCGGCATGCCATAGATTGGCGAGCCCTTGTCGGTCTTGGCCGCCGGATTGACGACGTCGTTGGCGCCGATGATGAAGGCGACATCGGTCTGCGCGAATTCGGAGTTGATGTCCTCCAGCTCGAACACTTCGTCATAGGGCACGTTCGCCTCGGCGAGCAGCACGTTCATATGCCCCGGCATCCGCCCCGCGACCGGGTGGATCGCATATTTCACCCGCACGCCATGTTCCTTGAGCTTGTCGCCCATTTCGCGCAGCGCATGCTGCGCCTGCGCGACCGCCATGCCATAACCGGGGACGATGATGACCTGCTCGGCCTGGCTCATCAGGAAGGCGGCATCCTCGGCCGATCCGCGCTTCCACGGACGATCGGTCGCCGCCGCCGCGCTGCTCCCGCCGCTGTCGCCGCCGAATCCGCCCGCGATCACGCTGATGAAGCTGCGGTTCATCGCCCGGCACATGATATAGCTCAGGATCGCGCCCGACGAGCCCACCAGCGCCCCGGTGATGATCATCGCGCTATTGTGCAGCGTGAACCCCATCGCCGCCGCCGCCCAGCCCGAATAGCTGTTGAGCATCGACACCACCACCGGCATGTCCGCCCCGCCGATCGGCACGATCAGCAGGAAGCCGATCGCGAACGCCAGGATCGTGATCGTCCAGAAGATCCAGGGCGACTGGTCCTGCGTGAAATAAGCGATCAGCCCGAGGATAGCGGCCAGCACCGCCAGGTTGATGACGTGCCGCCCCGGCAACAGGATCGGCTTGCCGCCCATATTGCCGTTGAGCTTCAGGAAGGCGATCACCGACCCCGAGAAGGTGATCGCGCCGATCGCAATGCCGAGGCCCATCTCGACTCGGCTGACCGGCAGGATCGAGCCCGCCGCATCGACGATGCCGAACGCTTCGGGGTTAAGGAACGCCGCCGCTGCCACGAGCACGGCGGCCATGCCGACCAACGAGTGGAACGCCGCCACCAGCTGCGGCATCGCGGTCATCGCGATGCGACGTGCGGTGACCAGGCCGATCACGGCGCCGATGCCGATCGCCACCAAAATCTGGACAAGAGTCAGCGTGTCCAACTCGAACGTGCCGAAATTCTCGCAAATCGCGGCGGGCGGGCAGGCAGGCATGATGCGCGGCACATGCGTCACCAAAGTCGTCACCACCGCAATCGCCATGCCGATCATGCCGAGCCGGTTGCCGCGCTGGCTGGTGACCGGGCTCGAAAGCCCGCGCAGCGCCAGGATGAAACAGACACCCGCGACCAGATAGGCCAGCGAAACCCAGGGGCTTACGGAGACGGCATGTTCCATCTCAGCGCACCTTCTTCTTGTACATCGCCAGCATCCGCGCCGTCACCGCGAACCCGCCGAAGATGTTCACCGAGGCGAGCACCACCGCGAGCAACCCGAGCCATTTCGAAACCGCCCCGCCCTCGCCGATCCCGGCCGCCGCCGCCGCGATCAGCGCGCCGACGATGATCACGCTCGAGATCGCATTGGTCACCGCCATCAGCGGCGTATGCAGCGCCGGCGTCACCGACCAGACGACGAAATAGCCGACGAAACAGGCCAGCACGAAGATCGACAGGATCGAGATGAAGTCCATATGTTGCTCCTTATGCCGCCCGGCGCTGCGGCGCAGGCACGGTGCGCCCGAGTTCCTGCGCCGCCTCGATCCAGCAGGCAATCGCGTCATAGCCGTTGCGAAGCGCTTCCTCGGGGGTTTCGCCGTCGGATCGGCACCCCGGCAACTCCGGCGCGATCGCCGCAAAGCCCCCGCCGTCCGCTTCGGAAAGCGGAACGATATCCAGCTCGAAATCCTGCGGTGTCGTGATCAAACTTGATCCTCCCCGGAACGGGGAGGGGGACCAGCCGAAGGCTGGTGGAGGGGGCGCGCCACAAGCGCACCGATTGAAGCGGCAACACCATCCGCGTCTTTCAAAACATCCGCACCGTTGACGTGAACGACCTTATGCCCGTTCTCAACCAGGAAGCGCTCACGGGTCTCGTCGTGTGAGATCGCATCGGGTTGGGCATGGATCTCACCATCGACTTCGATCGCCAGACGGGCAGCCGCGCAATAGAAATCGACGATGTAGGGCCCGATCGGATGCTGCTTGCGGAACCGCGCGCCAGCCGTCTTGCGCCGAAGGCGCTGCCATAGCAGCACTTCGGGATAGGTCATTTCGCGACGTAGCTTGCGGGCCTTTGTCACCTCCGGCTTCACCGCTCGTGGCGAGCCCCCTCCACCATGCTTCGCATGGTCCCCCTCCCCGTTCCGGGGAGGATAAGGGGCCGCCCCGCTCACGCGCCGAGCAGCCTCTCATGCACCACCTTGCCACCCTGCGTCACCCGGATCGCGCTGCCAATCTCCTCATCGAGCACCGGTCTGCCCGCTTCCTTGTCCCAAAAGGCGCTCAGAAAGTTGAACAGGTTCCGCGCAAACAGCGCAGACGCATCCGCCGCCAGCCGCGACGGTACGTTGCGATGCCCGACGATCCGCACGCCGTGCACCGTCACCACGTCGCCCGCCACCGATCCCTCGACATTGCCCCCGGCCTCCACCGCCAGATCGACGATCACGCTGCCAGGCTTCATACTGGCGATCTGCGCATCGCTGATCAGCCGCGGCGCCGGCCGCCCCGGGATCAAGGCAGTGGTGATGACGATGTCCTGCTTGGC